>NZ_JBWKIR010000028.1:47330-93116 GCF_056432605.1 Streptomyces sp. NPDC045022 | reverse complement strand
GAGGGCGTCATGGCGGAGCCATGGCAACCGACGACAACGCGGCGAGGTGCGGCGCCAGGCCCCGCGAGCCCGGCATGATCCAAACGAGAGACCCTGGTGCCGCGGCACTAGCAGGGGTCCTCGACGAGGTCGTCCGCGGTGACCGTCCCCGGGCCGGTGTGCCCGGAGAGCGCGAGGGTCAGGTCCAGCTCCGCCAGCACGCACCGGATGACGTGCTCCACGCCCGCCTGCCCGTCCAGGCCGAGCCCGTAGACGTACGGCCGTCCCAGCAGCACGGCCCGCGCGCCGAGGGCCAGGGCCTTGAACACGTCGTCGCCGGTACGCACACCGCTGTCGAACAGCACCGTCAGCCGGTCGCCGACCGCCTCCGCGACCCGGGGCAGCGCGTCGGCCGCCGCGACCGAGCCGGCCACCTGCCGGCCGCCGTGGTTGGAGACCACCACACCGTCCATGCCGGCGTCCGCGGCCTGCCGCGCGTCGTCCGGGTGCAGGACGCCCTTGAGGACGATCGGCCCGTCCCAGTGCTCCCGCAGGAACGCCAGGTCCGGCCAGGTGTGTCCCGGGTCCCCGAACAGGCCGAGGAAGTGCAGCACGGCCGCGTTCGGGTCCTCGTGCGCGGGCTTGGCGAGGCCCGCCCGGAAGGCGGGGTCGGTGAAGTAGTTGGCGGTGCCCACCCCACGCAGGAACGGCAGATACGCCTGGTCCAGGTCGCGCGGCCGCCACGACAGCAGCGGAGTGTCCAGCGTGACGACCAGCACCGAGAACCCGGCCGCCCGCGCCCGGCCGAGGAAACTCCGGGTCACCTCGCGGTCCTTGCCCCAGTACAGCTGGAACCACCGCTCGGCGTCCCCCATCGCCTCCGCGACCTGCTCCATCGGCGTGCTCGACGCCGAGGACAGGACGTACGGCACGCCCTGCGCGGCGGCGGCCCGGGCGGCGGCGGACTCGGCGTCCGGATGCATGATCGACAGCACCCCGACGGGCGCGAGGGCCAGCGGTGCGGGCAGGGGGCGTCCGAGCACCTCGGCCGACAGGTCCCGCTCCCGCACGTTCCGCAGCATGCGCGGCACGATCCGGCGCCGGGCGAGGGCCGCCCGGTTGGCGCGGGCGGTGCTGCCGTCGCCCGCGCCGCCCGCCACATAACCCACCGGGCCGGGGCCGAGCCGGTGTTCGGCCAGCTCCTCCAGCCGGGTCAGGTCGGTCGGGAGCCGGGGCACGGCACCCGTCATCCCGTTCAGATAGATCTCGTACTGGAAGTCCGCCCAGTGCTTCGCCATCCGTCCCTCCCGCATCTGGTCGCTGAGCACGCGTCGCAGCGCCGACGATACTGGCGAGTACAGAGGCAGGCGGTCATGGTGATCACTTCATGAACACAAGGAGTCATGAAGGGGCTTGACGCGGTCGACGCCGGAATGTTTCAGGACGATTAACGAAGCGCTGATTTTCGGCCATCTGGCCGTCGGGAGACGGTGGGCGCCGCTCAGTTCCGGGGTCACGGGGTTCGACTTCCGTGACTTCACGCCACTGATTCAACACGAAAGGTTACTGAAATCCATGGGTTCGATGTGAGTTTCGCTCGTGGACTCGGCAGAGTGGCGCTCGCCGCTCCGGCACCCGACCGGGCCGGAGCCGGCGACCCTCGACTGTTCAAGCGGAAGGATGCACACAATGCGGAACACCGCGCGCTGGGCAGCGGCCCTCGGCCTCACGGCCGCCGCCGTCTGCGGACCCCTGATCGGGACCGCCGTCGCTGCACCGGGCGCCGCCCCGTCGTCGCTCTACGCCCCGTCGGCGCTGGTGCTCACCACCGGCCACGGCAACGACACGGCGACGGCCACTCCGGAGCGCGCCGTCACTCTCACCTGCGCCCCCACGGCCTCCGGCACCCACCCCGCCGCGGCCCAGGCCTGCGCCGAACTGCGGGGCGTCGGCGGGGACTTCGACGCCCTGAAGGCCCAGGACGGCGTGTGGTGCACCAAGCTGTACGACCCCGTGGTCGTCACGGTGCAGGGCGTCTGGCAGGGCAAGCGCGTCTCCTACGAGCGCACCTTCGGCAACAACTGCGTGAAGGACGCCGCCGCGGGCAGCGTCTTCGCGTTCTAGGACCGGGATCGCACGGCCCCCGGGCACACCGGATCAGGTCCGCAACTGGGGAGTGCGGCCACTGGGACGGGGATCTGCGATCTCGCGCCGGGACCGACGGGCGGAGTGGGGCCGCCCGCCGGTTCCCGGGCACACAGCCGCTCCCCGGGCAGGCCCGTGGGGGGCCCGTCCCGGGGAGCGGCGAAAAACCACCGGTTTCAACCGGTGTTCAGGCCTTGCGCCGATGACTCGTGTCACACCACGGATAGCGGCGACTGCGCCGGCATGTGCACAGAGCGACACGGAAACGGTCCGAGGAGACCGTGGTGCCGTCCTCCAGTTCGATCTCCACCGGTCCTTCCACCAGCAGCGGCCCGCGCCGCGGCATGGTGATCCGGCGGGTACGGTCGTCAGCTGACTCGTTCGGCACGGATGACCACCAGCTCTTCCCTGTCGTCGGACGCCTCGAGCAACCCCCGCCGGCGCAGCCAGTCCTCCCGGGACCGCAGTACCGGGCCGAAGGCGATCCAGCGGCGCCGGACCACCGCGGCCTTCAGACCCGCCGTACGCAACAGCTCCACGGTGCGGTCGGGATCGCTCAGCGCGGAATGCACGATCAGCAGCACGCCCCCGGGCCGCAGCAGCGCGGGCGCGTCCCGGCAGATCCGGTCCAGCAGCAGTCGTCCGTCATGGCCCGCGTCCCACGCCCGGGACCGGCCCCGCGGGCCACGCCCCGCGTCGGGCGCCGGCACGTAGGGCGGGTTCGCCAGGATGACGTCGTAGGTCCGGCCCCGGACCGGGCCGAAGAGGTTACCGCGGTGCAGACGTACCGGCAGCCGGGACAGCCACGCGTTCAGCCGCGCCGTCCACACCGCCCGCCGGGAGACGTCCACCGCGGTCACCCGGGCGCCCCGCCGGGCGGCCTCCAGCGCCAGCGCCCCACTGCCGGTGCCCACGTCCAGCACGCGCGTGCCCGGCGGCGGGTCCTCCTCGTGAAGGGCCTCGGCCAGCAGTTCCGTATCCTCCTGCGGGGCGTACACGCCCGGAAGTACCCATGCGATCACACGGCGCGGGTACCCTGACATTCAGGATGTATGGGCCATTTCCGGCTCCAAGGGCACGCGCAGCGACGACCGCCCCGCACGCCAGTCGGTGAGCAGCCGCCGGGCCAGCCGGTCCTCCAGGTACTCCGTCGCGTCGATCCCGAAGGCCACGTCCCCCGCCAACTCCGGCTCCTCAGCGAGCAGTCCGGCGATCACCTCGTGGCGGACGACCTGCTCGTGCACCGCGTCCGCCTCCACGTGCTCGTCGTAGAAGAACTCCGCGGCCGGGCCCGC
Organism: Streptomyces sp. NPDC045022; assembly: GCF_056432605.1. Classification (NCBI taxonomy): domain Bacteria; kingdom Bacillati; phylum Actinomycetota; class Actinomycetes; order Kitasatosporales; family Streptomycetaceae; genus Streptomyces; species Streptomyces sp. NPDC045022. The sequence continues at coordinate 89,697 of NZ_JBWKIR010000028.1, read as the reverse complement.
GCCGGTGCGCCGCATCGCCTCGGCGAGCCGGCGGGAACCCGGCGAGGAGGTGATCTCCACCTCGGCGAAATGGCCCACCAGCGCGCCACGCAGCTCGCGGTGCAGCCCGAACAGGGACATCAGGTTGACGACGGCCAGCATCTCCGCGCGGGCGGCGTCGAGATAGTGCCCGTACGCGGTGTCCAGGCCCAGGTCCGTCATCAGGTCGGCGAACAGGCGCGCGTGCACCCGCTCGGCCCGGCCGCCGCCGAACTCGTCGAACTCCACCGCCGCCATCGCCGCCTTCGCCCGGCCCCACAGCCGGGGGAGCACCCAGGCGTGCGGGTCGGCCTCCTTCAGGTGGTACAGGGAGCGCTGGGCCGCGTACTCGCGCAGATGCCACAGCTCGCCCTCGTCACGCAGGAAGTGGCTGACCCCGGTGCCCTGGACCGGTTCGACCAGGAGGGCGCCGAGCGCGTCGTCGAGGCTCGGGTGGACCGGGGTGTCGGCGCGCAGCGCGGACAGGAAGCGGTGCTCCAGCGCGCCGCGGACGCGGAGCAGTTCCGGGTCCCACTCGAACTGCGGGCCGACGCCCGCGAAGCCGCGGTAGTGCAACTCGTAGCACAGGTACAGGGCCAGGTGCAGGTCGTCGCCGTACGGGTCCGCGTCATCGGCGTCGGCGGGGCGGGGGAGGGGGCCGGCGCCGCGCAGGTGGGCGGTGACCGCGGCCGAGAGCGGTCCCCGGGGCGGGGGCAGCTGGGGTCCGAGCGAGTGGTGGTTCATGGAGCCCGGGTACCCGGGCCGCGCGAAAGCAGTGGTGATCCATCGCACCGCCGATCGCGCGCGGCGTGGTCGGTGAGGGCGTCCGGGCGGGCGGCGCCCGGCGGGACGGGCCCGAGAAGCCGCTGGGCTCCGAGATCCTGAGGATCGCCTCGCCGGCCTGACTCGGCCGCCCGTCCTCCGTGGCCCCGAGGGACGGAGGGACGCGATGCTGTCCGGGGCCGCCGACGACGGCCGCCCGGTCCCCCTGCCATCCGGGTGGGGGGCGCCGTCCTCGTCACCGGCGACGAGGACGGCGCCCGCCATGTGATCGGCGGGATCGCGGGCGCCGCCGGCATCGGCCGGCCTTACGGGGTGGCCCGGGCGCCGGCGGAGCACCCCGTGGGCGCACCGCTGTGGCCGCCTCAGTTCCCGTCCGCCTGCTCCTGGGCTCCGGTGTTCGGCGTGATGGCGTCCCCGGCCTCACCCGAGCCCGCCGTATCCTCGTTACGCTTCTCCGCCTCTTCGACCTCGTGGAGCACCTCGTCCAGGGCCGTCTGGGGATGGTCCGCGCGGTCGTTCCCGCCGGGCATGGCTTCTCCTTCCGTCGCGTTGTGCGCTTGATCCACTACGAGTTTCCCGCCGGCGCCGTCTCAAGCGTCGGGTGAGCCCGGCCGCACGGAGTAAGGGGTCGCCGTCTCCCGCTGACGGCGGCCCCTCGGGCCTGGAACGCGCCGGCTGCTGCACGTTAAGCGAAACGGTTTCGTACACACTTCAACCGTAGGTTCCCCCTCAGCGAAACGGTACCGTTTCGCTGGAGCCCGCAGTCGACCACACCCACAACGAAGGACCGGAGCACCATGCCCGTCGAACTCACCGGCACCTGTCTGACCCTGGACGACGGCCGTCCGGCCGTCCGCTTCAGCCGCACCTACGACCACCCGGCCGACCGCGCCTGGCGGTTCGTCACCGATCCCGGCGAAATCGCCCGGTGGTTCCCCTCCCGCGCGGAGATGGAGCTGCGCCCCGGCGGCGCCATCCGGTTCAGCGGCGACCCGAACATGCCCGAATCCACCGGCCGGGTGCTCGCCGTCGACCCGCCCCGGCACCTGTCCTTGGAGTGGGGCGGCGACGAACTCCACTTCGACCTCGAAACCGTCGGGACGCGGTGCACCCGGTTCACGCTCACCGACGTCCTCGGCGCCACGGACACCACCGCCCGCAACGCCGCCGGCTGGGAGGTGTGCCTGGCCGCGCTTGACGCCCTGGCACGCGGTGAGCGTCTCGACGGCCCGCACGCCGGGGCGGGCTCGTCCTGGAAGGAGTTCTACGACGGCTATGTCGACGCCGGCGTACCCTCGGGCGCTCCCGTCCCGGACCTGGACTGACCGAGCGCGCCGGCTGGGAACGCACGGGTGGGGGCCGGGTGGGCCGAGTGTGCCGGTCCGGGGGAACGCAGGGGCAGGAAACCGGGCTCCACATCGTCCGGGAGCACGCAGCGGCCGGTCAGCCGGCCGCGCAGGCCGCCGCCGTCCCGGTCCCGTGGTCGCCGGGTTCTCCGGCTCCCATGGTCGTCTCCGCGGCCACACCCGGCGACCCGGGAACCGCACGTCGGCCGGCCGCGGGGGCCCCGCCGTGCGCGGTGTTTCACCGTGTGGCGCCCTGGATACACCGCGAGCGTTCGGCCCCCGATCCGCGAACCGTGCATTCCGTCGCAGTGAGGTCGTCACCATGTCCCACGCCCCGTCCCCCGCAGGACCGTCGAACCGCACCGGGCCGTGCCCGACCTCCGCCCCACAGGCGGGCTCCGCCCCGCGGCCGGCCGAGCACCGAGCGGTCCCGGGCGGCACCGCCCTCGTGACGGGCGCATCCTCCGGAATCGGCGCGGCCGTGGCCCGCCGGCTGGCCGCCGAGGAAGGCTGGCGGCTGGCACTGAACGGACGTGACGTCACCCGTCTGGAGCAGGTCGCCGCCCAGTCGGGTGCGGTGGCCCTGCCCGCCGACCTGACCCGGCCCGGCGCCGGCCGCCGGCTCACCGACCTCGCCCTGGCCCACCTCGGACGGCTGGACCTGCTGGTGGCGGGCGCCGGTGTGGGCTGGGCCGGAGACTTCACCGCCATGCCCCCCGCACGCGTCGACGAGGTCGTCGGCGCCGACCTGCTGGCCCCCATGCACCTGGTGCGCGCCCTGCTGCCCCACATGATCGCGGCCGGATCGGGGCGCATCGTGTTCGTCGGATCCTTCGCCGGCAGCGTGGGCGTGCGCGGCGAGGCCGTCTACTCCGCGGCCAAGGCCGCCCTGGCCGCCTTCGCCGACGCCCTGCGGTACGAGCTGCGCGGCACCGGCGTGGGCGTCAGCCATGTGATTCCCGGCGTGGTCGACACCCCCTTCTTCGACCGGCGGGGCACCCCGTACACGCGGTCGTGGCCGAGGCCGGTGCCCCCCGAGCGCGTGGCGGACGCCGTATGGGCCGCCGTCCTGCACGACAGGGACGAGGTGTACGTCCCCGGGTGGCTGCGCCTGCCGGCCCGGGTGCGCGGCGCCGCGCCCGGACTCTACCGGCGGCTCGCCGCCCGCTTCGGGTGAGCGGCCGTGATCGCCGTCACGGTGCTGCTCGCCCTGCTCGCCGCCCTGTCCAACGCGTCCGCCTCGGTGCTGCAGCGCCGGGCCGCCGTGCAGGAGCCGGACGGGGGCACCGGGACGGGGCTCGCCGTGCGCCGGCTCGCGCATCTGCTGCGGCGCCCGTACTGGCTTGCGGGCACCGGTCTGCTGGCGCTGTCCGGCGTGCTGCAGGCCGGGGCGCTGGCCGTGGGCAGTCTGTCCCTCGTCCAGCCCCTGCTCGCCGCCGAGCTGCTGTTCACCCTGGCCGTGGGCAGTGTGGTCTTCCGGCGCCGCCCGGATCGCCGGACCTGGCTGGCGTTCGTCGCCCTCGCCGCCGGGCTGTCCCTGTTCCTCCTGGCGGCCGAGCCGTCCCCCGGCCGTCCGTCCGCGCCGCCCCGGTCCTGGCTGGTGGGTGGCGGTGGGGCGCTTGGTCTCGTCGTCCTGCTCGTGGCGGCCGCCCGCCCCACGAAGGGCGCGCCCAGGGCCGCGCTGCTCGGCCTCGCCTCCGCCGTGGCCTTCGCCACCACCGCTGCGCTGCTCAAGGAGGCGGTGGGGCGGCTCGGACACGGACCGGGGGCGATGTTCGCGCACTGGTCGCTGTACGCCACCGGCGGTGCCGGACTCGTCGCCTTCCTGCTGCTGCAGGGGGCGCTCGGCGCCGGGTCGCTGACGGCTTCACAGCCCGCCCTCACCCTCGGCGACGCGCTCACCAGCGTCGTACTCGGCTGGGTCCTGTTCGCCGAGACGATTCACCTCGGGCTGCGCCTGATCCCCGAGGTGATCGGCATCGCCCTGATCGGCGCGGGCAGCATCGGCCTCGCCCGTGCCCAGTCCCTCGGACGGGAATGGGACACGTCCGTGCCCGGCCGCCCACCGGACCGGGACGGGGAGCGGCAGCCGGCGCCCCGCGGGCCCTGACCGGGCCACCCTCTCCCACCAAGGAGGCAGCTCACCGATGTCCCTCCTGTCCGGTCGCTCGTGGCGGTCGGCGGCCGTCCTGCTGCCGGCCGGCCTCGCCGCGGCGCACATCGGCCCGGCGGCCACCTGGCTCCCGGGGGTACGGCTGCCGCTCTTCCCCGGGCTCTCCGGCACCGGCCACCGCGAGCACGTGGCGCTGACCTTCGACGACGGGCCCGCCCCGGAGTCGACGCCGCGTTTCCTCGACGCGCTGGACGGGCTGGGGGTGCGGGCGACCTTCTTCGTGCTCGGCGAGCACGTGGTGCGCCACCCCGCCCTGGCCCGGGAGACGGTAGGGCGCGGGCACGAACTCGCCGTACACGGCTGGACCCACGACCGCCCCTGGCGCCCCGCGTTCGCCCGCGACGCCGAGGAGGTGGCCCGGGCCGTCCAAGCGGTGCACGGCAGCACCGGCCACCGCCCCCAGTGGTACCGCCCTCCGTACGGCATCCTCACCACAGGGCGCTGGCGGGCCGCCCGGCGGGCCGGACTGCGGACGGTGCTGTGGTCCGCCTGGGGCGAGGACTGGACGGCCTATGCCACCCCGGCGTCCGTACGCGCACGGGTCGCGGCGGACCTGCGCGGCGGTGGCACCGTCCTGCTGCACGACTCGGACCGGTACTCGGCCCCTGGCTGCTGGCACTCGGCACTCGGCGCCCTGCCGGCCATCGTCCAGGGGTGCCGGGAGGCGGGCCTGACGATCGGCCCCCTCCGCGAGCACGGCCCGGGCCCCGGCACCGGCCCCCACGGATGACGAAGGGCGCCCACGACATCCCCGGCCGAGGACCCGAGCGGTCACCGTGCGGGCCGGTCCGGGGGCCAGTCGGGTGGCAGGTGTGCGGGTGCGGTTGGAGTGGGCGCCGGTTCTGGTGGCGGCCCGGGGTACGGGAGGGGGTGCTCGGGCTCGGCTGTCTGGTGGGTGGCTGTTGTGGGGGTGGGTTCGGGGGCTGGGTTCGGTGGCGGGTGGCGGGTGGCGTTTCGGCGTGGGCGAAGGTCGGGCGGTTGGGGTGGGTGCTGGTCCCGGTGGCCGTCGGGTGCGGTCGGCGTGGGCGCCGGTTCTGGTGGCGGCCCGGGGTACGGGGGGTGCCGGGGCTCAGCTGTCTGGCGGGTGGCTGTCGCGGGGGTGGGGTCGGTGGCGGTGGCGGTTCGGCGAGGGTGGCGGTCGGGCGGTTGGGGTGCGGGGCAGCGCCGGTGCCGGGTGCGGCAGTGGATCCGCCCGGGACGCGGTCACCTCACAGCTCGGTCACGCATTCCATCGCGTCGCGGCGAAAGAGCGCGTGGCCGCGGGCCACGCGCTCCGCGCGCTCCCGGCCGCTCTCCGCGAGCCTGCCGAGTGCCTCCAGCAGCGCGGGCCCGTCCGCCGCGTACTCCGAGAGGCCGAGCGCGGCCATCCGCCGTACCCCGTCCGCTCCGTGGCCGGGCAGCGGCCGGTGTCCCACCACGGGCAGTCCCGCCGCCAGGGCCTGTACGGCGGTCTGGCCGGCGGCGTTGTCGACCAGGGCGTACGCGGCGGCCAACAGTCCGGGCATGTCGTCGACCCAGTCCAGGGCGACCGCCGACGGCACCTGGGACACCCGGGTGAGCAGCCGTTCGTTGCGGCCGCACAGCACGACCGGCAGATAGCCGGCCCGCGCCAGCAGCCGGGCGGTACCGGCCGGGCGGGACGCGGCTCCCCAGGCACCCGCGGACAGCAGCACCGGCGGTCGGCCGGGCGCCCGCCCGGCGAACCGCTCCCGCCAGCGTGCCGCTCCGGCGGCCGGCGCCAGGAAGGCGGGCGCGACCACCGGGCCGGTCGTCACGGCGGGCGCGCCCAGCGCCCGGCGCACCTCGGACGCCGCGCCGTCCGTCAGGCACAGGTACCGGTCGTTGCCCGGGTGCAGCCACTGCCGGTGCACGGCGAAGTCGAGCAGGAAGACGGCGCTCGGCACCCGCAGCCCGCCCCGGGACCTGAGGTGCCCGGTCAGCTGCGCGGCCAGATGGAAGACGGACACCACCACGTCGATGTCCAGCCGGTCCACGAGGTCCGTCAGCCGGTCGGCGGCGAGCCGCGCCAGTGGCACTCCGCTGGGGCGCGGGCCGGTGCCGCCACGCAGGAACGCGCCGTAGACACCGGCGTACGCCCAGGGGGCGTGCCGTACCGAGGCCTGGTAGCAGCGGCGCAGCCCGGTGCCCAGGCCGTACGGCAGCAGCCGCAGCATGTCCACCACGTGCGGCTCGTGCCCGTACGCCGAGGCGCGGCGCGCGAGTTCGGCGGCCACGGTGTCATGGCCGGCGCCCATGCCCGCGCTCACGATCAGCGTCCGTCGCCGGCCGCTCGGCGACCGTGGTTCCGGGCGGGACACCTCGGCAGGAGTACGCACGGAGTCCGATTCTCCGGTGCCGTGGGAGGCAAACGGCGGACTCGCCGGTCGTGTCGCCGGATCGGACGGTCACGGCTGCGCACCATTGCGCCGTACCGGTGCCTGCCGCTCCCGGGCGAGTTGCCCGGCCCGGGCGGGGATGGATGAATCGGCACTGGAGAGTGGGCGGCGAGCACGGGAGGAGTCGTGAACCGGTTGCGGCGCGGCCTGCACCGCGCTTGGGAGTGGATCGGTGTCCGGGCCCTGTTCGCCCACGGCGGTGAGCTGGAGCTGCTGCACCGGGCCATGGGGTTCGCCACGCTGGCCCTGGTGACGCTGGCGCCGCTGCTGATCGTGGTCGCCGCGGCGGATCCCGTGGTGCGGGGCGGTTTCGCTTCGTGGCTCACCGACGGCATGGGGCTGTCGGGCAGGTCCGCCCATGTGATCACCGATGTCATCAGCCCCCCACGCAACGTCATCGGCACCACCAGCGTCTGGAGTGCGGTCCTGCTCGCCGTCTTCGGCGTGTCCTTCGGCGGCAGCGTGCAGAACGCCTATGAGCGGATCTGGGGCCTCGCCTCCGGCCCCTGGCACCGGGTGTGGCGGCAGGCGACGTGGCTGGTGGTCCTCACGGCGTACCTCTACCAGGAGGTGACGACGAAGGCGGCGCTGCACGGAAACCAGCGGATCGCGCTGTCCACGGCGAGCGGCGTGCTGTTCTTCTGGTGGGGGCAGCGCTTCCTGCTCGGCGGCCAGGTCCGCTGGCGTGCCCTGCTGCCGGGCGCGCTCGCCACCGTCATCGGGCTGGCCGGTCTGCGGGCCTTCTCCTCCCTCGTCTTCACCCCGCTCATCGTCACCAACGCCCTCAGCTACGGCGCCGTCGGCACCGTACTCGTGGTCGAGTCCTGGCTGATCGGCGTCGGGTTCGTCATCTACGGCGGTGCCCTGTTCGGCCGCTGGTTCTGCGAACACCACTGGATGGTGCCCCACCTCCATCGGGAGGACGAGCAGGGCCAGGGCCGGGACGAGGGCCAGGACGAGGGCCATGGCGAGGGCGACCGGGACGGCGGGCCCGCCTTCTGATCACCCTGCGGCGGCCGCGACCGGCCTCAGGCCATCTGCCTGCGCACCAGCTCGTGCAGCCGGCCACCGGTGTCCGCGAGCAGTTCGGCCGGTGTGCCCTGCTGGACGACCTTGCCGTCCTCCATCACGATCACCCGGTCGGCGTCCAGCACCGTGGACAACCGGTGGGCGATGACGATACGGGTGGCGTTCAGCTTGCGGGTGCTGTCGATGACGATGCGCTGGGTGTCGTTGTCCAGGGCGCTGGTGGCCTCGTCGAAGTAGAGGACGCGCGGGCGCCGGATGAGGGCCTGGGCGATCATCAGGCGCTGCCGCTGGCCGCCGGAGATCGCGCCGTTGCCCGCGACGATCGTGTGCAGGCCCATCGGCATCCGCTGGATGTCCTCAGCGAGCCCCGCCATCTCCGCCGCCGCCATCGCCTCCTCCGGCGTGTACGGCTCGGTGCCGCAGATGACGTCCAGGATGGAGCCGGTGAAGGGCTGGGCGTGCTGGAGGACCACTCCGCACTGGCGGCGGACCGCCGACTGGTCGAGGGCCGCCAGGTCCTGGCCGTCGTACAGGACGCTGCCCGACACCGGCTTGTCGAAGCCGATGAGCAGCCTCAGCAGTGTGGACTTGCCGCAGCCGCTCGGCCCCACCACCGCCACGAACTCGCCCGGCCGGACGGCGAAGGACACGTCGTCGAGGACGAGCGGGCCGTCGTCGGCGTAACGGAAGGACAGGCGGCGGGCTTCGACGGCGCCCGACAGCGGGCCGGGGCGGGTGCTCGCCGTGCGCACCTCGGGCGAGGCGTCCAGGACCGGCTTGATCTCCTCGAACAGCGGCAGCGCGGCCACCGCCGAGACGAAGGAACCGGTGAGCTGGGTGACCGAGGTCAGCACCATCGTCACCGACGTGTTGAAGGTGAGGAACGCCGCCGCCGACATCGCGCCCCGCGCGGGACCCGCCAGCAGCATGAACATCAGCAGGGTGCAGACCGGCAGGTAGACCGCGCCCAGCACCGTGGTGAGGTTCTTGATCCGGCCCACCTTCTGCTGGAGTTCCCGGCTGCGCGCGAACTCCCGCGCCCAGGCCGCGTACGCGTAGTTCTCCGCCGCCGCGACCCGCAGTTTGGGCAGACCGCGCAGGGTCTGGAACGCCTGGTTGTTCAGCTTGTTGCCGAGCACCACGAGCCGTCGCTGCCAGCGCACCTGCCACAGCCCGAGCCCCAGGAACACGGCCGCGATGACGACGAGCATGCCGACCGCCGCCATCGCCATCGGCACGCTGTACCAGAACAGCAGACCGAGGTTCATCGCACCCACCGTCACCGACTGCGCGACCACCGGCCCGACCCCCGCGAGCAGCCGGCGGATCGCGCTGATGCCCATGGCGGCGCTGGCCAGTTCACCGGTCGAGCGCTGGGTGAAGAACCGGGTCGGGAGCCGGAGCAGCCGGTCCCAGACGGCCGGTTGCAGCGCGGCCTCGATACGGCCCTCCAGCCGCAGGATGGACAGGTTCTCCAGCAGCGTGAACGCCGCCGTCACCACCCCGCTGACCATCACCGCCAGGCACACCCGGACGATCAGGCCCTCCTCCGCCCTCGGCACGTACTCGCCGAGGACCTTGCCCGTCGCGATCGGCACGAGCGCGCCGATCGCCACCGTCACCAGCCCGGCGAAGAGCAGGTTGAGCAGGTCGCCGCGGGTGCCGCGCAGGCTGAACCGCAGCAGTCCCAGCGGTCCGAGCCGCTTGTCGGGCAGCGGCCGGTAGAACATCACCGCGCGCGGCTCGAACTCCTCCGCGTTCGCCTTCTCGACCGGAGTCTCACGTCCGGTCGCGGGCTGTACGGCCACATAACCGCCGCGCCGCCACAGCAGCGCGACGGGCGCCCCGGACAGGGCCCGGTGCCCGACCAGGGGGCCCACGTTCTCCCGCCACCAGCGCCCGTCCAGGCGTACGGCACGGGTGCGTACCCGGGAGGCCAGCGCCACCCGCTCGACCGGGTCGAGGCGATCGCTCTCGGTGCCGCCCTGCGCGGGCCCGGTGAGGGTGATCCCGGCCGCCTCGGCGACGAGCTTGCAGGCCGCGTACGTGGCGTCCGCGTCGGCGGCCGTCGTACGGCGGGCCGAGCGCTTGCCGATGGCCGCCAGCAGGGTCTGGTCGGCCTGGGCGCGGACCGCCTCACCGGCCTTGATCCCGGCGGCCGTGCGCGTCTCGTGGGTGCGCTCCAGCTGCTCGATCCAGCGGTCCAGCGCGGTCAGCAGCCGGTACTGCTGGTCGACCACGCTCTGCCACAGCGCCGGGTCCATCAGCAGGTCGGCGGCGGCCTCCGCGCCGTACAGCGAGCCGTACTGGACGCTGCCCGGCGGCACCTGCATCCAGAAGACGTCGTCGTCGTCCCCCGCGCTCGATCGAGCTCCCGCGGGGGCGCCCCCATGAGCGGTGGCCCGTTCCTCGGCCATCGGCGCCTGGAAGAGCACGGACAGGCCGCGGCCCACGCCCAGGGCGACCGCGTACTCCAGCGGGCTCGAGGCCGGCGGTACGTACTGGGGGTTGCCGTACTCGTCGTAGGACCAGGTCTGCGTGTGCGCGGGCTGGTACAGCTCGCGCAGGTTGACGCGGTGCACCACGCAGTCGCGGACCGGGCGGGCCACCAGCGTGTGCTGGGGCCCGGCGACCGGGCCGAGCAGCAGCGTGCCCGCCTCCAGCCGGCCGAGGTGGTGCCAGTGACCCTGCTGGGCGGCGTCCACCGCGAACAGGTCCAGGGCGCCGGCCGCGACCAGCCACAGCACCTGCGGACCCTCGAGGTCCAGGCGGCTCAGACCGGCGCAGTCGAACCGCGTGCCCAGCGAACCGAGCGCCCCGAGGACCAGGTCGCCTTCGTGCACGGACGTCATCTCACCGCTCCCTGACCAGCGCGGCGTACGCGCCGCCGCGCGCCACCAGCTCCTCGTGCCGGCCGCGTTCGACGACCGTGCCGTGCTGGAGCACGACGATCTCGTCGCTGTCGCGGACGGTGCTCAGCCGGTGGGCGATCACCACACAGGCGCAGCCGCGCCGCCGCAGGTTGTCCATCACGACCAGCTCGGTCTCCGCGTCCAGCGCACTGGTCACCTCGTCCAGCACGAGGATGCTCGGCCGGCGCACCAGCGCCCGCGCGATCTCCAGGCGCTGCCGCTGGCCGCCGGAGAAGTTGCGGCCGTCCTGCTCGACCCTGCTGTGGATGCCGCCGGGCCGGCGCGTCACCACGTCGTACAGGGCCGCGTCCTTCAGCGCTTCCACCACGGCCTCGTCCGGGACCGAGGGATCCCACAGGGCCACGTTGTCGCGGACCGAGCCCTCGAAGAGGAAGACGTCCTGGTCGACGAAGGAGACGGAGGAGGCGAGCGCGCCGCGCGGGATGTCCTCCAGGCGGCGGCCGTCGATGCGGATCACCCCGTCCCACGGCGCGTACAGGCCCGAGATCAGCCGGGAGACCGTGGACTTGCCGCTGCCCGAGCCGCCCACCAGCGCCACCTGCTGCCCGGGACCGAGGGTCAGGTCGAACCCGCTCAGCAGCGGCTGGTCCAGCGGGCTGTAGCCGAAGGTGACGTTCTCCAGCTTGACGTGCCCGTGCAGCCGGCGCGTGCCGTCACTCCCGCCGGGGCGGGCGTAGAGCGGGTCGGCCTGGAAGTTCTCCACGTCCTTCAGCCGGGCCACGTCGGCCGCGAAGTCCTGGATGCGGCCCGCGACTCCATTGAGCCGGGTGAGCGGCGCGGTGAAGCGGGTGACCAGCGCCTGGAAGGCGACCAGCAGACCGACCGATATGTGCCCCTCGACCGCGCGCAGGCCGCCGATCCACAGGATGAGCGCGCTGTTGAGGGTGGCCAGCGTCGGCGCGACCACACCCAGCCAGGCGCTCGGCACACCGAGCCGCTGCTGCTCCTCCAGCGTGGTGGCGTGCTGCCCGGCCCACTTGCGGAAGTAGCCGTCCTCGCCGCCGGTCGCCTTCATCGTCTCGATCAGCTGGAGGCCGGTGTACGAGGTGTTGGTGAGCCGTGCCGTGTCCGCGCGCAGCTTCGCCGTGCGGGTCGCGCGCAGCCGTACGACCAGTCGCATCGCCACCAAGTTCAGCAGGGCCACGCCGATGCCGACGAACGTCAGCTGCGGGTCGTAGGTGTAGAGCAGTACGGCGTACAGCACGACCACGATCGCGTCCACGCCCGCCGCCGCGAGGTCGCGGGCCAGGGTCTCGGCGACCTGGTCGTTGGACTGCAGGCGCTGCACCAGGTCGGCGGGGGAGCGCTGGGCGAAGAACGTGACCGGCAGTCGCAGCAGATGGCGCAGGAAGCGGGCGCTGGAGAGGGTGGAGGAGATGATCCGGCCGTGCAGCAGGTTGGCCTGCTGGAGCCAGGTCAGCACCAGGGTGAGCAGCACGCAGGTGGCCATCGCGGTGAACAGCACGCCCAGCAGCGAGGTCTGCCCGCCGATGAGGAACAGGTCGATGTAGGTGCGGCTCAGCGCGGGTACGGCCGCGCCGACCGCGACCAGCAGCAGGCTGGCCAGTACGGCGGCGGGCAGAGTCCCGGCGGTGCCGCGCAGCCGGGCCGGCATCGCGCCGAGCACGCCCGGCCGGCGCCCGCCCCTGGTGAAGCCCTCGCCGGGCTCCAGCACCAGCACGACGCCGGTGAAGCTGCCGTCGAACTCCTCCAGGGGAACGAAACGCCGGCCCTTCGCGGGGTCGTTGACGAACACGCCGCGCCGGCCGAAGCGGCGGCCCATGCCGTCGTAGACGACGTAGTGGTTGAACTCCCAGAACAGGATGGCCGGTGAGCGCACCTCCGCGAGGGCGGCCAGATCCATCTGCATGCCCTTGGCCGTCAGGCCGTAACCACGTGCCGCCTTCAGCAGGTTGCTGGCGCGCGAGCCGTCGCGGGAGACACCGCAGGCGATGCGCAGCTCCTCCAGCGGGACGTGCCGGCCGTAGTGGCCGAGGACCATCGCGAGGGAGGCGGCGCCGCACTCGACGGCCTCCATCTGGAGCACGGTGGGCGTACGGACCGTGCCCGCACGGGGCTTGGGAACGGGCCGCTTGGCCGGGGCGGCGGCCCGTCTGCGGCCACGTGTTTCCTGCGTGGTGGTCACGGGAGCAGCCAATCGACGGGGCGCTGGTCGGCCAGCTTGACCGAACCGGAGGCAAGGGTCATCGAATCGAGCGGGTAGGGGGGCCCGTCGGCGGTGGACCAGCGGTAACCGCTTTTCGTCACCGTCGACTTGTCCAGCTCGACGAGTACGGCCACCGGGCGGCCCTTGCGGGTGAACTGCTCGCCGAGCTGGCTGTCGCCGAGGAACGCGGCGATGGACTGGGCGGACTGCGCGCTGCGGTCCACCGACTTCACCCGGCCGCGCAGCACGCCGTACGTCTGGCTCGGCACCGAGGAGACGGTGAGGTCCACGGAGGCGTGGGCCGGGATGGCGGCGGTGTTCTCGGCGGGGACGTACACGGTCGCGTACAGCGGGTCGGAGGCGTGGGCGACCTTCTCGACGGCGGCGACGTTCGTGCCGGTCCGGATGATCTGCCCGATGGTGGCGGCGAGCGTGCTGATCCGGCCCGCGGCCACCGTACGGACCACCGAGGTCCCCTGCGCCGTACGGACCTTGAGGACCGGCGCGTTCGCCGGCAGCTGCTGGCCCTGTTTGGCGAGAACGGCCGTCACCTGGCCGGCCACGGGGCTCTGGAGCAGATAACTGCCCTGCCCGTGCGTGAGGATGGCCTGCGCGCTCACCGTGGAAGCGACCGACCCGGTCACCGCCCAGACGGAGGCAGCCGCCATGACGACGACGGTGACGCCCAGTGCGAGCCAGCCCTGCGGGCGGGCGAGACGCACCGGAAGGTCCAGCTCTTCCGGTGACTGGAGCTTGGCGAGGGCCTGTTGGCGGAACTGCACGGAACTTCCCTCACCCGAGGAGAGACATCGTTACGACGACAAGGGCGCGCCGTCGGGACCGTCGGGTCCCTGCGGGCACCCGAGAGCCCCGGAGCCGAGGGACGGCTCCGGGACCGAAGGTGACACCGAGGTGCGGTCAGAGACCGGCGACCAGGTTGGTGACCGGCTGGGTGTTCAGGCCGGTGACACCCTCGACGGTGCCGACGACCGTGTCGACCAGGCCGGTGACCGGGGCGATGCCGTTGACCGTGCCGGTCACGGTGTTCAGGGCGTTCACGGACAGACCGCCGGAGACGTTGTCCAGCTCGGCGTCCGAGATCTCGACGGTCTCGACCTGGGGGGTGGAGTTCATGGGGAACTTCCCTTCATATGGGTATTTCACAAGGGGGGAGCGGCCCCCTCTGGGGACAGACGGACGGCCGCGACCGCAGGCGCCGGGCACCCGTCTCCGGGGACCCGGGCGACCCCTGCGGTGCGATGGATCAAAGCACGCTGGTGGCGCGCGCTTCCAATCAATCAGCGCTCTCACCTGGGCACTTGGCTGATGGAGGGACTCATCCGTGCAGGCGTGCGCACCGCTTGTCGGCGACTCCTTCACATGCCGTGCGCCATCGTCGCGCCGGGGCCCTTGCTTCCCGGATTGCGAATCCGGCACTCCGCGCCAAAGGCGTACTCGGGGGGCGTGCGGATGTGCAGATCCGCCGACGACGGTGACTTGGTTGAGTATTCAATGTGCAGATTCTCTGAAGCGGAGATTCCGCTACGCACCCGGAACGGATCGTCACCGAGCGGTAGCTGAGCGTGTCCGACCGGAATCGCGTAGATCTTTCAGGACATCCGAATCGGCCGTCCGTCCGCTGGAACGTGGTGGATCGCTGAACGGTCGTCAGCCCCGCGGCCTCCAGGGCCGGCCGGCGAGGACCCCGTCGGCTTCGGCGGTGCTCATCGTCATATGGGGGATTGTTCCCGACCGCCTGACCCGGTACACGGGCTGGCCGATTCCCCCTCGACGTACGGCCGTTGGGAAACGGAATTGAACACACCGCGCGGCCGGTGCGTACCTACGGCCATCCAGGCGCCCCCGATACGAACTGCCCGACAGCGGCAGACCCCCCTTTCCCAGGAGGTCGAGAAGGTTGAGTCACAAGCGAATGCCCAAGCGCAAGGCCGCGATAGCGGTGGGCGGTGTCGCGGCGCTCGGTGCGGCGGCCCTTCTGCTGCCCAACGCCAACGCGTCCCAGGACAAGAACGAGGCATCGGGCACCACCGGCACCGCGAAGACCCTGAAGGCCACGGATGCCTCGAACCTCGCCGCCCAGCTGCAGAAGGCCCTCGGTGACGCCTTCGCCGGGTCGTACTACGACAGCGGCAAGCAGCGACTCGTCGTCAACGTGGTCAGCGGCGACAGCAACGTGCTCGTCCAGGCGAAGAAGGCGGGCGCGGTCGTCCGCGAGGTGGACAACAGCACCGCCGAACTCAGGTCGGCCGCGAAGACCTTGAAGACCAGGGCGACGATCCCCGGCACCTCCTGGGCCGTCGACCCGCGCACCGACAAGGTTCTGGTCACCGCCGACTCCACCGTCACCGGTGCCAAGTGGGACCGGCTGGAGTCGACCGTGCGCGGCCTCGGTTCCGGCATGGCGACCCTGAAGAAGTCCGCGGGCACCTTCAAGACCTTCGTCTCGGGCGGCGACGCCATCTTCTCCCAGGTGCAGGGCGGCAACGTGCGTTGCTCCCTCGGCTTCAACGTCACCGCCTCCGACGGCAGCCCCGCCTTCCTGACGGCCGGTCACTGCGGGGTCGCCGCCAAGGACTGGTCCGACTCCCAGACCGGGCAGCCCATCGCCACCGTCGACCAGGCCACCTTCCCGGGCAACGACTTCTCCCTGGTCAAGTACAACGACGCCACCACGCAGGCGCCCAGCGAGGTCAACACCGGCAACGGCCAGACGGTGCAGATCAACCAGGCCGCCGACGCCACGGTCGGCGAGACCGTGTTCCGGATGGGATCCACCACCGGCCTGCACGACGGCCAGGTCACCGGACTCGACGCCACCGTCAACTTCCAGAGCGAGACCGACCCGAACGGCGTCGACACCGTCAACGGCCTCATCCAGACGAACGTCTGCGCCGAACCGGGCGACAGCGGCGGCTCCCTGTTCACCCAGGACGGCGGCGCCCTCGGTCTCACCTCCGGCGGCAGCGGCGACTGCACCAGCGGCGGCGAGACCTTCTTCCAGCCTGTCACCACCGCGCTCCAGGCCACCGGCGCGACCCTCGGAGCCGGCGGCAACGGCGCGGGCGACCAGGCGGGCGCGGGCGACCAGTCGGGTGCTGCCGATCCGTCGGCCTCGGCGGGTGGCCAGGCGGGTGCGGGCGACCAGTCGGGTGCTGCCGATCCGTCGGCCTCGGCGGGTGGCCAGGCGGGTGCGGGCGACCAGTCGGGCGCCGGTGACCAGTCGGGTGCTGCCGATCCGTCGGCCTCGGCGGGTGGCCAGGCGGGTGCGGGCGACCAGTCCGGCGCCGGGGACCAGTCGGGTGCCGGGGACCAGTCCGGTGCCGGTGGTGACCAGATCGGCGGCAGCGCCGACCCGGCCGCCTCGGGTGGCGAGCAGTCCGGAACCGGCTCGGCGGACGACGGCTCGTCCCTCACCGACACGCACTGAGCCGGGTACACCCCCGAACCCCCTGCCGGCCTCAGCGCGGTTCCCGCCGGCAGGGACCGGTCCGGCCCTCCGGCGGGAGGGCCGGACCACAGCGTCCACAGTGGGGACCACGGTGGGTGGCCCACGGCTGTTGGGCCGCAGCCGGTGAGCCGTGGCGGCAGCCCCCGGCGGTCGGACCACGACGGGGAGTCCACGGTGGGCGGCTCACGACGGCCGGGCCGCAGTGGCCGGGGCACAGCCGGCCGGGTCGCAGCGGAGGATCACGGTGGTGGCTCGCGGCGGGTGGTTGGCGCCGGTTGGGCCGCAGCCGGTGAGTCGTAGCGGCGGAGGTCCCCGGCGGACGGGTCACAGCCGTGGGTGTCAGTCGTCGGTGTGGGCTCGCAGCAGCAGCACCGCCACGTCGTCCAGCCGCTCCCGGGCTGCCGCGCTGTGCCGGAGGATCTCGTCCGCGAGGTCGTCCAGCGGCTGGTCGCCGATCTCCGAGAGCAGACCGCCGAGCTCCACCAGGGCGTCCTCGATGTCGATGCCGGGGGACTCCACCAGACCGTCGGTGTAGAGGACGAGGACCGAGCCGGGCGCGAGGGACACCTCCGTCGTCGGATAGACCGCCTCGGCGTCGATTCCCAGCAGCGGGCCCCCGGCCAGGTCCAGCACCCGCACCCGCCCGTCCGGCCGCCTCAGCAGTGGCGGCGGATGTCCCGCGCGCGCCATGACGGCCCGCCCCCGCGCCGGGTCCAGCCGCAGATACAGACAGCTGGCGAACAGGTCCGAACCGAGGTCGATCAGCAGCCGGTTGGTGCTGCTCATGACCTCGTGCGGCGCCTGCCCCACCGTGGTGTACGCGCGGACCCCGGTGCGGATCTGCCCCATCAGGGCCGCCGCCGTCACGTTGTGCCCCTGGACGTCCCCGATCACCGCCGCCGCCAGCGGCCGGGCCGGCACCAGGTCGTAGAAGTCGCCGCCGATCTCCATTCCGTGGGTGGCCGGCAGATAGCGGGCCGCCGCATCGAGGCCGGGCAACCGGGGCAGCGAGTGGGGCAGCAGCGCCTGTTGCAGGCCGTGCGCCAGCCGGTGTTTCGCGTCGTAGAGCAGGGCCCGCTCCAGGGCCTGGGCGATCATTCCGCCGAGGGACGTCAGCACGGCCCGCTCGTCGGCGGAGAAGGCATGCGGCTCGGCGTACGCCAGCACGCACGTGCCCACCGCCCGTCCGGACGCGATCAGCGGCAGGTAGGCCCAGGCCGCGAAGCCGTCGGGGGTCTCGTACCGGCTCGGATACAGCCGCTCCAGCTCCGCCCGGGAGCCGAAGAACCCGGGCACCCCACTGTTCAGAGCCTGGGTGTCCGGCGTGCGCTCGCTCAGCGTCAGCCCGTCGAACCGCTCCACTATGTGCGCGTCCGCATACCCCCGATGCCCCAGCACGTGCAGCCGCCCGCCCTGTGAGCGCAGGAGCACCAGAGCCTGGCTGCCGACCGCCGGGGCCACCTCGTCCCAGACCAGCTGCACCACATCCTCGACGCCCACCGCCTCGGTCAGCGCCCCCGCGAGACTCAGCACCTGGGAGATCGTCACCAGCCGGGACGGATGCGGGTCCATCTCAGGCGCCCCCGGTGCCAGCTCCGCCACCGCCCGGGCCCGGCCGATGCGCACGCTCAGCCCGGTCGTGCTGGGATACAGCCGGAACGACAGCCAGTCGCCCGGCGGGCGCAGCGCCACGAAGGACACCGCCTGCTGGCTGAGCAGGGCCGCCCGGTAACGGTCCTCGTACACCGGGTCGTTCAGCCAGGGCACCGACGCCCACAGCAGGGTGCCGAGCAGTTCCCCGGCGGGTCTGCCGAGCAGCTCGGCCGCCGCCGGACTGACGAAGCCGATCCGGCCGTGCAGGTCCAGGGACACCAGCCCGTACGGCAGCCGGGACACCATCCGCGCCGCCTCCACCGAGCCCAGCGTGCCCGCCACGCCCGACACGGGTGCCGCGAGCACATCGGCCTCGGGGCCCACCGGCCGGTTCTGCTCGGCGGCCCGTTCCAGCCCCAGCGCCAGCCGCGTGCAGGCCGCCGTCAGATGCTCACGCTCCCAGTCGGACAGCTCCGGCGGATGCGCACCGGGCCAGGTCACGAACACCGCGCCGTAGACCCCGCGCTCCGTCGCGACGGGCGCCGCCGCCAGCGCGAACGGGTACGGCAGCACCACCGAGATCCGCGGATAGCGGCGGGCCATCTGATCCTCGCCGCCCACCCACACCAGCCGCCGCTCACGCACCGCGTCGGCGACCGGGATCGGCGCGCTCAGCCCCACCCGTTCCCACGGGGCCGCGAAGGCCCGGGGCATGCCCGCCATCACCGCCATCTCCAGGACCGGTTCGTCGGGCCTGAGCAGGTACACCGCGCCGGAGTGCGCGTGCACCTCCTCCAGCATCGAGGCCAGGGCGAGCGACAGCACCGGCTGCGCGGCCGACGCCCCGTCGGCCGCCGGCTCCCGTCCCGACCCTGGCCCGTCGGACACGCCGACCACCTCCTCGTACGGCCGCGCGTCGCATCCAGGGCACAAGACTCCCTCGCGGCAGCGCCCGGTGCACGGCGAGCGCGCCGCTCGCGCCCGCGCGCGTGTGCCGAGAGGCCACGGATACCCGGCAAGTGCCGGCTCATGTCCGCGCGGCCGAAGCGTGCGGCGGCGTACGGAACGGCCTGTGCGCCCCCGCGCGCCTGGATGGCCGATTTTGGACGCTGACGGCGAACGGCCGACGGTCCGGCTCGTTCTCGACGGTGCGGC
Organism: Streptomyces sp. NPDC045022; assembly: GCF_056432605.1. NCBI lineage: Bacteria > Bacillati > Actinomycetota > Actinomycetes > Kitasatosporales > Streptomycetaceae > Streptomyces > Streptomyces sp. NPDC045022. Next base: position 70,635 of record NZ_JBWKIR010000028.1, on the reverse strand, counting down.
GGCCGCGGTGGCTGGGTGCGGGACGATCGCCGGAACCCTCGTAGCCGGGGCGGCCGGCACCGGGCGGCGAGCCGGTCGGGCCCGCGCGTTCCGGCAGCCGCCGACGGCCGAATCGTCAGCCCAGATCAGAGGCGGGATCGGCCACCTCGGGGCAGGGAACCAGGTCTCGTTCGGGCGGGCGGCGAGGTCCGGTCACCGGTCCGGTCGGGGTCCGAGGGGCACATCTTTTTCGGCGACATCGGGTTTGACGACGGATCGCCCGGGCACACGCCGGGGCGACGATCCGGCCGGAGCGTCCTCGATGCGCGATCCGGACGAAGTGGCCGGGCCGTGACGCAAAAAACATGATCGAAGTACTGTCCGTTCAACTTCACGGGGTTGCTATCGGGTGACCCACCGTGAAGACTGTGGCCGGGTTCCATCGAAACGAAGGTGTTCCGACGTGCGGATCGTGCCATTCCTGGGTCAGCACGACGCCGAACTATGTATTCTCTCCCTTCGTTTCGAGCGGCCGGGTTCTCGGAGCCGCCTGTCCATGTACGAGCCGGGAGGGTCTCGCGCGGTCACCGCGCGGGAGGTGTCGCCAAGGGGGATGCGTTATGCCGGGTTGGTCCGCAGGAAGGCCGGGTGCGGGATGGGTCCGTGGCCGACCGGGTAGCGGCAGCGCCCGCCACCAAACGTGCTGAGGTGCTTCCCCCCGTCCCGGCGACGAGCTGAGAGCACCTGACCGCCGGGCCGCACACGAAGAAGCCACGCGAGTCACACGGTGTCCGCCCGCACGTCCCGCGCGCGATGGCGAAGCCGTGCCCGGGCCGCTCGGTCCGTTCGCCGCGCCCAGCCGAGAGCACCACGTCTGTCTGCGATCCCTCCATGCCCCGCGCGCCGTAACCAAGGAGTAGACGTGACCAGTGACCAACTGACAGCGGAGACCCTCCTCCTGGAGGCGTTACCCGAGCGCTGGCGGAGCTTACGCGGGGCCGGCCCGGTGCGGTACGACGATGACCAGGGCGTATGGCAGGTGCTGGACCACGCGACGGTCGCCACCGTGCTCGCCGACCCGGCGACGTACTCGTCCGACCTCTCCGCCCTGACGCCCACCCAGGCCGACTTCGAGACCTTCCGGCAGGGCAACTTCGTCGGCATGGACCCGCCGGAACACCGCAAGCTCCGCACCCTGGTGAGCCAGGCCTTCACCCCGCGGGTCGTCCGGGAGCTCGGACCCCGTATCGAGAGCGTGAGCGCCCGGCTGCTGGACGCCGTCGCCGACCGCGACCGGTTCGACCTGGTCGACTCGCTGGCCTATCCGCTCCCCATCATCGTGATCGCCGAGCTGCTCGGCATCCCGGCCGAGGAACACCGGCTCTTCCAGGAGTGGGCAAGCGTCCTGTTCGGCGGCGACCAGCTCGGCGAGGCACCCGACATGGCCGACCTGGCGCGGGCGCTGGAGGCCATCGCCCCGACGGTGCGCGAGATGAACGGCTACATGCTGGACCACATCCGCCACCGCCGAGCCCACCCCGGTGACGACCTCACCAGCAGGCTCATCGCCGCCGAGGTGGACGGCGTCCGCCTCGCGGACCAGGAGATGGTCGGCTTCGTGGCCCTGCTGCTGGTCGCGGGCCACATCACCACGACCGCACTGCTCGGCAACGCCATCGTCACCTTCGACCGGCACCCCGGCACGGACGCCGCGCTGCGCGCCGATCCGGGCCTGCTGCCCCAGGCCGTCGAGGAGGTGCTGCGCTGGCTGCCCCCCTTCCCCGAGCTGGGGCGCCGCGTCGCCCGGCCCGTGGTCCTCGGCGGCCGTGAACTGCCCGCCGACGCCCTGCTGATGGCGCACATCGGTGCCGCCAACCGGGACCCGGCCCGCTTCGACCGGCCCGATGTGTTCGACGCGACCCGGCAACGCAATCCCCATCTGACCTTTGGTCACGGCATTCACTTCTGTTTCGGCGCGCCCCTGGCCCGACTGGAGGCCCGGATCGCCCTGCGCATGCTGCATGAACGATTCCGCATGCTGGCGGTCCCCTCCTACGCGGAGGTCACCTTCCAGAACCCGGCCGTCATCATCGGCGTGCGCCACCTGCCGGTCGAGGTCGTCAGAGCCTAGGCCCGGCGCGCACGCGCCCCGGTCGGCCCCCGCCGCTCGTTCCACGGGCCGGACCGCTCCCCGCACAGGAGACCCACTCATCGGGAGTCCTCTTCTCATGCCGTACACCGTCCCCACCGCTCCGGCCCGCTCCGAGGCACCCTCCCCGTCACTGCGCCAGAAGCTGCAGGACCGCCTCGACGCGCTCGCCCACCAGCACCGCGTGCCAGGCGCCCAACTGCTCCTGGACACCGGCACGGACCTCATCGCGCTGCACACCGGCACAGCCGACGTCACGACCGGCGCGCCGTTCACGGACGACACGGCCGTGCCCCTGGGCTCGCTCACCAAGCCCTACACGGCGGCCCTGGTGCTGCTCCTGGCCGACGACGGCGATCTGGACCTGGACGAGCCCGCCGCCGGTCAACTCCCGGAGCTGCGGGAGCTGCCCGAGGTGACGATCCGTCATCTCCTTAGCCACACCGCCGGGTTACCCACCGGACCCGACTCCGACACCGCCGCGGCGACCACCGGTTCCCGCTACCTCACGGCCGTCTGCACCGCCCGCGACCAGCTGTTCGCGCCGGGGACCGACTTCTCCTACTCCAATGCCGGCTACGTCGCCGCCGGACGGCTGGTGGAGGAGGTCACCGGCATGCCGTGGCACGAGGCGGTCCGCGCGCTGCTCCTCGAACCCCTCGGCACGGTGCCCGCGTTCCTGGGCGACAGCGCCGCCGACCGCCCCGTCGCCGCCGGTCACGCGGTCAACACCGCCACGGGCCGGACCCGTCCGGCCACCCAGAACCTGGCGCCGCTGGAGGCACCCGCCGGCGCGCTGCTGGCGAGCGCCCACGACCTCGGCGCGTTCGGCAGTGTCCTGGTCGGCCGCTCGGACGTCCTGCCGCCCGCCATCGCCAAGGAGATGCGCCACGCCGGGAGCGCCGCCCGGCCGGGTGCGCTGGCCGACGGCTGGGGACCCGGACTGGCGCTATACCGGCAGGACGACCGCGTGTGGTGCGGTCACGACGGCAACGCCCAGGGCACCTCCTGCCATCTGCGGGCCGATCCCGTGAGCGGCGCGGTGGTCGCCTTCACCGGCAACGCCGGCGGTGCCACCGCGCTCTGGCGCGACCTCGCCGACGACCTGGCCCGGCTCGCCGGCATACGGGTGCCCGCCGGACTCCGGCCGAGGGACCGGGGCCGTCGCGTCGCCCTGCCCGACTGCGTGGGCACCTACCGCAACGGGGACGTCGTATACCGGGTGGCGGCGGGGCCGGACGGCTCGCCGGCCCTTTCCGTGGACGGCGACCTGCCCCTTCCCCTGGTCTGTCACGACGATCTGTCGTGCGATCTGGTGGACCCGGCCACCGGCCGCCTGGAGCCCGGCGGACGCTTCCACCGTGACCCCCTCACCGGCCGGATCGACCGCGTGCAGATATCCGGACGCACGGCACGCCGCACCGACGACGGCTGAGCCGCCCGGTCCGGTCGCCGGCCCCGGTGGCCCGCTCGCCGCGCCGCCGGACGCCGGTGCCTCGCCCCGAGTTGCCGCCGCGGGGACCGCACTGCCCGCTGCCCGCCGGCGTCCGCTGCCCGGCACCGGCGCCAGGCCGCGGTACGGCCGCCCCGGGCCCCGCCGCACCGCTCACGAGGGCCGTACGCCTCCGCCTTCTCCCCCCCGTCTCGCGCCGTATCGTCCCGCTCTCCAGAAGGACTTCTCCCATGACGGACCTGCACGACAAGCCCGCCTCGGCCTCCTCTGCGGCGCTGTCCGGCCACTCAGCCGGGTCGCCGGAGAGCACCGTGGTCCCGGCGCGGCCGCAGCCGACGCTCGGCGAGCTGTTCACCGCGTGGGTGGCCCGTACCCCGGACGCGCCGGCGCTCACCGACGGCCGGCGCACCTGGACCTACCGGGAACTGGCCGAGCGCGCCGACCGGCTGGCCGGTCATCTGGTGCGCCGGGGGGCGGGACCGGACCGCGTGGTGGCACTGGTCCTGCCACGCTCGATGGAGCTGATCGCGGCGGAACTGGCCGTGGCCCGGGCGGGCGCCGCCTTCCTGCCCGTGGACCCCGCCTACCCCGCCGAGCGGCGGGCGCTGATGCTCGACGACGCCGGGCCGGCGGTGACCCTCGACGACCTGCGCCAGGCCCGCCACCTGATGGAGACCCCGGACACGCGGGACATCGGGGGCACCGAGGACGCCCGGGGCGCCGAGGGCACCGGCGACACCGCGATCACCGCCGACGTCGAAATCACCGCTGACGCCGAAATCACCGGCGACGCCGAAATCACCGGCGACGCCGAAATCACCGGCGACGCCGAAATCACCGGCGACGCCGAAATCACCGGCGACGCCGAAATCACCGGCGGTGGCGACACCGGAAACGCCCCGCAGGGTACCGTGGCAGCGCGTGCCGGCCACGCGGCCTACGTGATCTACACGTCCGGTTCCACCGGCACCCCCAAGGGTGTGACGGTGACCCACCGCGGCATCGGCGGTTTCACGGCGGCCGCCGCCGAACGGTACGCCGTCGGCCCCGGCGACCGCGTACTGCAGTTCTCCTCGCCCAGCTTCGACGCCTCCGTCCTGGAGCTGTTCATATCCGTCCTGGCCGGCGCGACGCTCGTGGTGCCGCCGGACGGACCGTGGCTGGGCGAGGAGCTAGCCACCGTCCTGGACGGCCACCGGATCACGCACGCCCTCATCCCGCCGGCCGCCCTGGCCACCCTCCCGGACCCGGCGCAGGGCACCGCCCGCCGGCTGCGCACGTTGATCGTGGGGGCCGAGGCCTGCCCGGCCGTGCTCGTCGACCGCTGGGCACCCGGCCGCCGCATGATCAACTCCTATGGCCCGACCGAGGCAACCATCGTCGCCACCTGGACCGGACCGCTCACCGCCGGCCACGGCAGACCGACGATCGGCGGCGCCCTGCCGCACACCCGGGTGTACGTCCTCGACGCCGCGATGCGTCCGGTACCGCCCGGCGCGGACGGTGAGTTGTTCGTGGGCGGTGACGCGGTCGCCCGCGGCTATCTGAACCGGCCGGGCCTGACCGCCACCCGCTTCGTCGCCGACCCCTTCGGGACGCCCGGCGACCGCCTCTACCGCACGGGGGACCGGGCCCGTTGGACCGCCGACGGGGAACTGGAGTTCCTCGGCCGGCTCGACCGGCAGGTGAAGATCCGCGGCTTCCGGATCGAACCCGGCGAGATCGAGGCGGCCCTGCGCCGGGCCGACGGCGTCGGCGAGGCCGTGGTCGTCGTCCGCGAGGACGAGCCGGGCAGACAGCGCCTCGTCGGCTACGTCACGCCCGCCGAGCCCCGGCACGTTCCCGACCCGGCGGCCCTGCGCGCGGCGGTGGCCGGCGCCCTGCCCGCCCACATGGTGCCGTCCGCCGTCGTGGTGCTGGACCGGCTGCCGCTCACCGCGCAGCACAAGATCGACCGGCGCGCCCTGCCCGCCCCCGACCGCGCCCCCGCGGCCGGTCATGTGCCGCCGAGCACCCCGCGGGAGCGAGCCGTGGCCGCGATCTGGGCGGACGTCCTGGGCGTCGAATCCGTCGGCGCGGCCGACGACTTCCTCGACCTGGGCGGTGACTCGATCCTCGCCGCCCGCACCCTGGCCCGGATCCGGGACGACCTGGGCGTCCGGCTGACGGTCCGGGACGTCTTCACCGCGCGCACGGTCGCCGCCCTGGCCCCGCTGCTCGGCGACCCGGCCGCCGCCGCGCCCCCCGAGCCGATCCCGCCCGCACCGCGCGAGGGCACCCTGCCGCTGTCCAGCGCGCAGCGCCGGCTGTGGTTCCTCGACGACCTCACCGCCGGCGGCACCGAATACAACACGGGTGTGTCCCTGCGCCTGAGAGGCACGCTGGACACGGACGCACTGCGCCGGTCCCTGCACCGCCTCGCCGCCCGCCACGACTCCCTGCGCACCACGTTCACCACGGTCGGCGGGGAGGGCGTCCAACGCGTCGCGGCCGAGCCCCGCCTGCCGCTGCGCACGGCCGACCTCGGCGACGTACCCGCGGCCCGCCGTGCCGAGGCCGCCGAACGGCTGCTCACCGACGAACTGAGCCACCCCTTCGACCTGGCGGCCGGCCCGCTCACCCGCGCCCTGCTCGTCCGGCTCGCCGCCGACGACCACCTGCTGCTCCTGGCGCAGCACCACATCGTGACCGACGGCTGGTCCGTGGGCGTCCTCACCCGCGAACTCACCACCCTCTACCAGGCGGAGGCCACCGGCGAACCGGACCGCCTGCCCGCCCCCAGCGTGCAGTACACCGACTTCGCCGTGTGGGAGCAGCGGCAGCGGGCCACCGGCACGGACGCGGAGGACCTCGCCTACTGGAGACGGCACCTGACGGGCATCCAGCACTTGGAACTGCCCACGGACCGGCCCCGGCCCGCCGTCCGCACCACCGCCGGCGCGGCTCACCGGCACCACCTCCCCGCGGACCTGGTGGCCCGGCTGCGGCACCTCGCCCAGGGACGGGGCACGACGGTGTTCACCCTGTTCGCGGGCGCCGGCGCGCTGCTGTTCTCCCGGTACTCGGGGCAGCGGGACGTGGCCTTCGGCACCGTCACCAACGGGCGGGGCCGCCGGGACCTGGAGGACGTGACCGGCTTCTTCGCCAACACCGTGGTCCTGCGCGGCGACGTGGACGAGAAGGCGACCGTGGACCGGTTCGTCGAGAGCATGCGCGCCACCGTGCTGGACGCCTTCGCCCACGACGGGCTGCCGTTCGACCGGGTGGTGGAGGAACTGGCGCCGCCCCGCGACCCCAGCCGTACCCCGCTGGTGCAGGCGCTCATCGTCCAGCAGACCACCACCGACCTGCCGTCGCGGGCCGGCGGGGTGAGCTTCGCCGACCATCCGCTGCCCCGCCCGGCCGCCCGCTTCGACCTGGTCCTGGAATTCGCGCCGGACGCGGACGGCGGCTGCACGCTCACCGTCGAGTTCAACACGGACCTGTTCGAGGCGTCGACCGCGGCCCGCATCTCCCGGCACCTGCACCACCTGCTGGAGGGCATGGCCGACGGCCCGAACCGGACGCTGGCCGAACTGCCCATGCTCACGGACGACGAACAGCGCACCCTGGTCGACAGCTGGAACCCGCCCGCGCGGCGCGCCCGCGACACGGCGAACACCACGCTGCCCGAACTGTTCGCGGCCCAGGTGGCCCGCACCCCCGACCGGACCGCCGTCAGCTGCGGCCCCCACCGGCTGGACTACGCCGAGACCGACCGGCGGGCCAACCGCCTGGCCCGGCTGCTCGTCGCCCGCGGCGCGGGCCCGGAGACGCTGGTCGCACTGTGCCTGCCGCGCTCCGCCGACCTGGTACCCGTGCTGTGGGCGGTACTGAAGGCGGGCGCGGGCTACCTTCCCGTCGACCCCGCCTACCCGGGCGACCGCGTCCGCTTCATGTTCGACGACGCCCGTCCCGCTCTCGTCCTCGCCACCCGGGAGACCGCGGCCGCCCTGCCCGAGGACTGCGACCCGCTGATCCTCGAGGACCACGCGGACCCCGGAACACCCGAGAGCGATCTGACCGACGACGACCGGATCCGCCCGCTCACCCCGGACCACCCGGCGTACGTCATCTACACCTCCGGATCGACCGGCCGCCCCAAGGGTGTCGTGGTCACCCACCGCGGCGTCGCCGCCCTGGCCGCCTGGGCCGGGAAACGGTTCGGCCCCGACCGGCTGGCGCACGTCATCGCGTCCACCTCCCTCAACTTCGACGTCTCGGTCTTCGAGCTGCTGTGCCCCCTGCTCACCGGTGGCAGCGTGGAAGTGGTCGCGGACCTGCCGGCCCTCGCCGACGCGCCGGGCGGCCCGCTGCGCGTCGGGCTCGTCAGCGGGGTGCCGTCCGTGATCTCCCGGATCGTCGCGGGGGGAACGGCCCCCGTGACGGCGGACACGGTCATCCTGGCCGGGGAGGCCCTGCCCGCGCAGACGCTGCGTGACCTGCGCGCCGCCATGCCCGGGTGCCAGACCGCCAACATCTACGGCCCCACCGAGGCCACCGTGTACGCCACCGCCTGGTTCGCCGGCGACCGGGTGCCGGACCAGGCCCCGCCCATCGGCAGCCCGGTGGCCCTCACCAGAGCCTATGTCCTCGACCGCGCCCTGCGCCCCCAGCCTCCGGGCGTCACCGGCGAGTTGTATCTCGGTGGCCCCGGCCTGGCCCGCGGCTACCTGCACCGCCCCGGCCTGACCGCCACCCGGTTCGTCGCCGACCCGTTCGGCGCTCCGGGCGAGCGCATGTACCGCACCGGAGATCTGGCGCGCCGGCGCGCGGACGGTGAACTGGAGTACGCCGGCCGGATCGACCAGCAGGTCAAGGTGCGCGGCTTCCGCATCGAACTGGGCGAGGTGGAAGAGGCGCTGCGCGGCTGCCCGGGGGTGGCGGAGGCGGCGGCCACCGCCACCGAGAGCGACGGTCACCGGCGCCTGATCGGCTACGTCGTCCCCGTCCCCGGTGAGCAGGTGGAGCCGGAGGCCGTGCGCCGGGCGCTCGGCCGTACGCTGCCCGACTACATGGTCCCCGCGGCCGTCGTGCCGCTGGCCGCCCTGCCGCTCAACCCCAACGGCAAGCTCGACCGCGGCCGGCTCCCCGACCCGGGCCCCGCCGTACGCGCCGTACGCCATGTCCCGCCCCGCACGCCCGCCGAACGCGTCCTCGCCGCCATCCTGGCGGACGTACTGCACGTGTCACGGGTCGGCGTCGACGACAACTTCTTCGAGCTCGGCGGCGACTCGATCCTGAGCATCCAGGTGGTGGCCCGGGCCCGGCAGGAGGGCCTGGTACTGACCTCCCGGGACGTCTACCAGCACCAGACCGTCGCCGCCCTCGCCCGGTGCGCGACCGCCGCCGGTACCCCCGCGGCGACGGTCCCCGCCCCCGAGGAGGCCACCGGACAGGCCCCCCTCACGCCCATCCAGCACTGGCTGTTCGACACCGCCGCCGAGCGAGCCGCCCACTACGCGCAGGCGCTGTCGGTCCGGGTGCCCGACGACCTGGACCCGGCGGCGCTGGAGGACGCGGTCAACGACCTGGTCGCCCACCACGACGCCCTGCGCTCCCGCTTCGTCGTCGCCGACGACGGTTCCGGCGCGGTCCGCTGGCACATCGACGAGCGGGCCGCCCGCGTCCCCTTGGCCCGGCACACCGGCCCGCACACCGACACGCCCCACTTCGGCCCGTTCGACCTGGCCCGGGGGCCGCTGCTGAGAGCCGTGCTGCACGACCCCGGCCCCGGCCGCCCCCGCCTGCTGCACCTCGCCGTGCACCACCTGGTCGTCGACGGGGTGTCCTGGCGGCTGCTCCTGGAGGACCTCGACCGCGCCTACCGGGCCCGGCGCGGCGGCGACGACGGCGCGGCGGCGCTGCCCGCCAGGTCCTCGGCGCTGCGGCACTGGGCGCGCCGGCTCACCGCCCACGTCGCCGACGGCGGTTTCGCCGACGAGACGGCGTACTGGAACGGGGCGCTCCCGGAGACGGAACCGGCCCTCCCGGCCGATCTGACCGGCGCCGACACCTACGCCTCGGCCCGCGCGGTCACCGTACGGCTGAGCCCCGAGGACACCGCCGTCCTGCTGCGCACCCTGCCCGACACCTACCGCACCCAGGCCAATGACGTGCTGCTCGCCGCCCTCGGACGGGCGCTGTGCGGCTGGAGCGGACGCGACCGGGTGCTGGTGGACCTCGAGGGACACGGCCGGGAGGAACTCTTCGCCGACCTCGACCTCAGCCGCACCGTCGGCTGGTTCACCACCCGGTGCCCCGTCGCCCTCGCCGTCCCCGACGACGCCGGCTGGGACACCGTACTGAAGCAGGTCAAGGAGCGGCTGCGGGCCGTACCCCGGCACGGGCTGGGCCACGACGCCCTGCGCTACCTGGCCGCACCGGGCGCGGCGCCGCGCACCCCGGTCGCGCACGTCAGCTTCAACTACCTGGGGCGGATGGGGTCGTCCGACGGACCGGACGGCCTGTACCGCGGCACGGCCCGGCCGCTGGAACTGGACGCCGACCCGCGGGCCCGGCGCCCGCACCCCCTGGAGGTCGTGGGACGGCTGGACGGTGACGCGCTGGAGTTCAGCTGGTTCTACTCCGACCAGCGGTACCGGCACGACACGGTCGCGGCGCTGGCCGGACGGTACGCCGACGCGCTGGCGGACCTCGCCCGGCACGCCGCCCGGCCGGGCGCGGCCGGGCGCACCCCCTCCGACTTCCCGCTGGCCCGGCTCGACCAGACCGCCGTGGACCGGATCGCGGGGGAGGACCCCGCGGCGGTGGAGGACGTCCTGCCGCTGACCCCGACCCAGGCCGGCATGCTCTTCCACGGCCTCTCGCAGGACGACCGCGGCGTCTACTTCCAGCAGCTGACGTTCGTCCTCGACGGCACCCCCGACGCGGAGGCCCTCGCCGCCGCCTGGCAGCGGGTGACGGACCGCACGGCGGTCCTGCGCGGCCGGGTCGTCTGGCAGGACGTACCCGAGCCGCTGTTCGTGGTCCAGCGCCACACCGCCGTGCCCGTCACCCACCTCGACTGGCGCGGCCTGACGGAGGAGCAGCGCGCCGGCCGGCTGGACGAACTGCTCGACCGGGACCGCGCGGCGGGCATCGACCTGGCACGGGCCCCGCTGCAGCGGCTCGTGCTCGCCCGGGTCTCCGACACCGCCGTGCGCGTGGTCTGGTCCTTCCACCACCTGGTCCTCGACGGCTGGAGCCTGTTCCAGGTGCTCTCGGACGTCTTCGCCGCCCACGGCGGGGCCGGCCCGGACGCCCTGCCGGACCGACGCCCCTACCGGGACTACGTGGCCTGGCTGCGCTCCCGCGACCGGGCCGAGGCCGAAGGGCACTGGCGCCGGCGCCTGGCCGGGCTGACCGAGGCCACGCCGCTGCCCTACGACCACGAACCGCGCGAGACCCACCGCGCCGAGTCCACCCAGGCGGTACGGGTCACGATGCCCGCGGCCACCACCCGTGCGCTGGAGGACCTCGCCCGGACCTGCGGAATCACCCTGAACACCCTGGTGCAGGGCGCCTGGGCGCTGCTGCTGGGCCGGCAGGCGGGCCGGGACGAAGTCGTCTTCGGCACCACCGTCTCCGGGCGGCCGCCCGAGCTGCCCGGCGCCGAGTCCATGACCGGGCTGTTCATCGCCACCCTGCCGACCCGGGTCACGGTCCCGTCCGACGGCACCCTGCGCGACTGGCTGCGGCTGCTGCAGCAGGACCAGAGCGAGGACCGGCGCTTCGACCAGGTGGCCCTCACCCGGATGCGGTCGTTCACCGGACTCCCGGAACGCGTCGGCCTGTTCGACAGCATCGTCGTCTTCGAGAACTACCCGGTGGACGACGGCCTGGCCGCCGCGCACGGGCTGCGCCTGAGTGACCTCGACGGCATCGAGACCACCAACTACCCGCTGAGCCTGGTCGCCTACCCGGGTGCCGAACTGGCCCTGCGGCTGGGCTACGACCCGGAGCTGTTCGACGCCGCCACCGTGCGGCGGCTGGCCGAGTACCTCACCGTCCTGCTGGAGGGCATGGTCACCGGGGCCGAACGGCCGCCCGCGCGGCTGCCGTTGCTGACGCCCGAGCGCCGCCGGCAGGTGCTGCACACCTGGAACGACACGGCGACCGGCCTGCCCCCGGCCACGGTCGCTGACCTCTTCGCCGCACAGGTCCGGCGTGCCCCCGGCGCCGTGGCGCTGGAAGCCGGCGACCTGCGCGTCACCTACGGCGAACTCGACCTGATGGCCGCGGGGCTGGCGGACCGCCTCGCCGCACTCGGGGTGCGGGCGGAACGCCCGGTGGGCGTGCTGATGGACCGTTCCGTGACGCTGATCGTCGCCCAGCTGGCGCTGGCGCGCACCGGCGGCGTCTACGTGCCGCTGGACGGCAGGGCACCGCGCGAGCGGCTGCGCCGGATGCTCGCCGAGGCCGGAGCCGCCCTGCTGCTCACCGACCCCGCCTGGGAGGAGACCGCCCACGACGTGCTCCCCGGCGACGGCGTCCTACGCCTGGACGACGACGACCTACGGCCCGGCGACGGCCGCCTGGGGCTGGGTGATGGCGCCCGGACGCACGGTGACGGCGGCCGGGGGCTCGATGACAGTGGCCTGCGGCACGCTGACGGCGGCCCTGGGCAGGGGGACGGTGGCCTGCTGCATGGCGACGGCGGCCCGGGGCACGGGGGCGGTGGCCTGCTGCACGGTGACGGTGGCCCTGGGCATGGGGACGGCGGCCGTGGGCTCGATGACGGCGGCCCGGGACATGGCGACGGTGGCCCTGGGCACGGGGGCGGTGGCCTGCTGCATGGAGATGGCGGCCGTGGGCTCGATGACGGTGGCCTGCTGCATGGCGACGGCGTCTTGCCGCACGGTGACGGCGTCTTGCCGCACGGGGACGGTGGCCTGCGGCAAGCCGACGGCGCGGAGCGGTGGTCCGGTGAAGGTGGCCCGTGGCCGGACGGCACGGTCGTTCCGGCGGGCGGCGGCTCCCAGGCTGCCTGGCCGGTGCACCCGGACAACGTCCAGTACCTGATGTTCACTTCCGGCTCCACCGGCGCCCCCAAGGGGGTGGCCGTACGCCAGCGGGACGTCGTCGCGCTCGCCCTCGACCGTGCCTTCACCGGCCACGACCGGGTCCTCGTACACTCCCCGCACGCCTTCGACGCCGCCACCTACGAGGTGTGGGTGCCGCTGCTGCGCGGCGGCACGGCGGTCCTGGCCCCGCCGGCCGACCTGGACGCCGCCGCGGTCCGCCACGCCGTCACGGAGCAGCGGGTGAGCTGCCTGTGGCTGACCGCCGGTCTGTTCCGCCTCCTCGCCCAGGAGGACCCCACCTGCCTGCGCGGGGCCCGCGAGGTGTGGACGGGCGGCGAGGCCGTGCCCGGCGCGGTCGTACGCCGCGTCCTGGACGCCTGCCCCGGCCTCACCGTCGTCGACGGCTACGGCCCCACCGAGACCACCACCTTCGCCACCCGGCGCGTCTTCCGCTCCGGCGACCCGCTGCCCGCCGTGCTGCCCATCGGACGGCCGCTGGACAACACCCGCGTGTACGTCCTCGACGCAGCCCTCCAGCCCCAACCACCCGGCATTCCGGGCGAGTTGTACATCGCCGGTGCCGGTGTGGCCCGGGGGTACGCGGGGCGGCCGGGAGCGAGTGCGGCCCGTTATGTCGCCGATCCGTTCGGACCGCCCGGCGGCCGGATGTACCGCACCGGCGACATCGTGCGCTGGAGCGCCGACGGTGAGCTGCACTTCGTGGGCCGCGCCGACGACCAGATCAAGATCCGCGGCTTCCGTGTCGAACCCGCCGAGATCGAGGCCCGGCTGACCGCCCACCCCGCCGTCGCCGAGGCGGTCGTGTCCCTGTACGAGGACACCGGGCGCAAACGCCTGGCGGCCCATCTCGTACCGGCCGACGGCGCCGCCGTGCCGTCCGGCACCGAGCTGCGCGCCCACCTGGCGGCCGACCTGCCCGACTACATGCTGCCCGCCGCCTTCGTCGCGGTGCCGGAGCTGCCGCTGACGGCCAACGGCAAGGTCGACCGGCGGCGGCTGCCCGCCCCCGACTGGTCGGCGGGCGGCGACCGTGCCCACCGCGCCCCGCGCACCGAGGCCGAACGCGTCCTCGCCGGGATCTGGGCCGAGCTGCTCGGCCTGGAACGCGTCGGCGTCGACGACAACTTCTTCATGCTGGGCGGCGACTCCATCCTCAGCATCCAGGTCGTCTCCCGCGCCCGGGCGGCGGGCCTCGCCCTCACCCCCCGCGATCTCTTCCGCCGTCCCACGGTGGCCGAGCTGGCCGCCGCCGGCGGCACCGCCGCGTCCGTCGTCGGCACCGAACCGGTCAGCGGTGAAGCCCCGCTCACCCCGATCCAGCACTGGTTCCTCGACCCCCGGCCGCCGCACGCCGGATTCTTCAACCAGTCCGTCGTCGTCGAGGCACCGGGCGCCGTCGACCCGGACGCCCTGCGCCGGGCCCTCACCGCCCTGTGGACCCAGCACGACGCCCTGCGTGCCCGGTTCGTCCCGGCGGACGACGGCACCTGGCACCAGTACGTCGCCGCCGCGGACGCCCCCGTACCCGAGCTGCTGGAGGTCCGCCACCTCGACGCCGCGTGCGCCGAGGAGACCGAGGCCCGCCTCACGGCGGCGGCGCACGCCGGGTTCCGCCTCGACGCGGGCCCCCTGCTCACCGCCCGTCTGTTCACCACCGACGGCCCCCGGCCCGCCCGGCTGCTGCTGGCCGTGCACCACCTGGTGGTCGACGGCGTCTCCTGGCGCATCATGCTGGAGGACCTGGAGACCGCCTACCGGCAGGCCGTGACGGGACAGCCGGTACGCCTGCCCGCCCGTACCACCTCCGTCCGGGAATGGGCCCGCCGGCTGCGCGCCCACACCGACGACGGCGGTTTCGCGGAGCAGGGCGCGTACTGGGAGGCCGCCGCCCGGCACTGCGCCGTGCCGCTGCCGGTGGACGGCGACGGCGGCAACACCACCGCCGACGTCCGCGAGGTCACGGTGCGGCTGGACCGGGAGCGCACCGGCCGCCTTCTGCGCACGGTCCCCGGCGTCTACCGCACCCGCATCGACGACGTGCTGCTCACCGCGCTGGGCCGGGTGCTCGCCGACTGGACCGGACGCGACACCGTCGCCGTCGCCCTGGAGGGGCACGGCCGCGAGGACCAGCTGTTCCAGGACGTCGACCTGTCCCGCACGGTCGGCTGGTTCACCTCTCTCTTCCCGGTCGCCCTCACGGTCCCGTCGGGGGACTGGGGGACCGCGCTGAAGTCCGTGAAGGAGCAGCTGAGGGCCGTACCGGACCGGGGCCTCGGCCACGGCGCCCTGCGTCACCTCGCCCGCGACGAACGGCTCGCGGCGGCCCCGGCGCCCGGCATCAGCTTCAACTACCTGGGCCGGTTCGACTGGTCCGCCGACGGCGGCACCCTGGTCGGCGCGGTACCCGGCGGACTGGGCGGCGCTGAGGCACCCGGCACCGAACGGGCACACCTGCTGGACGTCGTGGCCCGCGTCGAGGACGACCGGCTGGAGATCACCTGGTACCACAGCAGCGGACGGCACCGCGAGGACACCGTCACCGCCCTCGCCGAGGGCATGCTGCGGGCGCTCCAGGACATCGTCGCCCACTGCGCCCGACCGGGCGCGGGCGGCCGTACCCCGTCCGACTTCCCGCTGGCCCGGCTGGACCAGGCCGCGGTGGACCGCGTCGCCGGGAACGGACACGACGTCGCCGACATCCACCCGCTGACACCGATGCAGGCGGGCATGCTCTTCCACAGCCTGCTCGACCCCGGCGGCCGCACCTACGTCAACCAGGTGCAGCTGGTGCTGTCCGGCGTCACCGACCCGCACACCCTCGCCGCGGCATGGCAGCAGACCGTGGACGCCAACCCGGTCCTGCGGACCCGGCTGGTGTGGCAGGAGACCCCCGAACCGGTCCAGGTCGTACCGCACCGGGCCACCGTGCCCGTCATCCACCACGACTGGACCGGATGGCCCGCCGACCGTTGCGCACGCGCACTGGACCGGCTGATCGCCGAGGACCGGCAGGCCGGCCTCGACCTGGGGACGGCACCCCTGATGCGGCTGACGCTGATCCGGCTCGCGCCGGACCGCGTACGCCTGCTGTGGACCTTCCACCACGTCCTGCTCGACGGCTGGAGCGCGGCCCAGGTCTTCGACGAGGTCTGCGAGCGGTACGCGGCGCTGACCGCGGGACGCCGCCCGCGGGTGCCGGAGCGCCGGCCCTTCGGCGACTACCTCCGCTGGCTGGCCGGGCAGGACACCGGCCGGGCCGAACGGTTCTGGCGCGAGACCCTCGCCGGATTCGCCGCCCCGACCGGGCTGCCGAGGGACCGGCGGCCGGCCGAGGCCCACCACAGCTCCTCCTCCGGGTCGGTACGGATGACCCTCGACGCCGCCGTTTCGGGGCGGCTGCGAGAGACGGCCCAGCGGGCGGGCCTGACCCTCAACA
This sequence comes from Streptomyces sp. NPDC045022, assembly GCF_056432605.1. Taxonomy (NCBI): domain Bacteria; kingdom Bacillati; phylum Actinomycetota; class Actinomycetes; order Kitasatosporales; family Streptomycetaceae; genus Streptomyces; species Streptomyces sp. NPDC045022. The sequence continues at coordinate 54,532 of NZ_JBWKIR010000028.1, read as the reverse complement.
CCATCCTGCAGGGCGCGTGGGCGCTGCTGCTCTCCCGCTACGGCGGCGGTGACGACGTGGTGTTCGGCACCACCGTCTCCGGCCGGCCCGCCGAACTGCCGGGCGTGACCTCCATGGTCGGCCTGTTCATCAACACCCTGCCCACCCGGGCCCGCGTCGACGGCCGGCGCCCGCTGCTGGACTGGCTGCGCGAGCTGCAGGCCACCCAGTCGGAGGCCCGCCGCCACGACTTCGTCTCGCTGGCCCAGTTGCAGTCCTGGAGCGAGGTGCCCGGCGGCACCAGCCTGTTCGACTCCATCGTGGTCTTCGAGAACTACCCGTTCGACGAGGGCGCGCTGGCCCGGCACGGGCTGGCCATGGAGACGGAACGGGACCTGGAGCCCACCAACTACCCGCTGAGCGTGGTCGTCGCTCCCGGGGACACCCTGGCCGTCAGCCTCGACCACGATCCGGCCGTCTTCGACACGGCGACCGTGGAAGGGCTCGGGGAGAGCCTGCGCACGCTCCTGACGGAGATGGCCACCGACCCGGACCGCACCCTGGCCGACCTCCCGCTCCAGGGACCCCGTCAGGGACGTGCCCTCCTCGACCGGTTCGGCGGCGCGAAGGTCCGGGCGCCGCACGACACCCTGCCCGGGGCGTTCGCGAGGCAGGCCGCGCGCACCCCCGACGCCCTGGCCGTCCTGGCCGGCGAGGAGCGCCTCACCTACCGTGAACTCGACGAGCGGTCCAACCGGCTGGCCCGCCTGCTCCTCGCCGCCGGCGCGGGACCGGAGCGCTTCGTCGCGCTCGCCCTGCCCCGCACCGCCGACCTGATCGTGGCGCTCCTCGCGGTGCTCAAGAGCGGCGCCGCCTACCTGCCGGTGGATCCCGGGTACCCGGCCGAACGCGTCGCGTTCCTCTTCGAGGACGTACGGCCGGGCGCCGTGATCACCACCGCGGACACCGCCGGGCGGCTGCCCGCGGGCCCGTTCACCCGGATCCTGCTGGACGACCCGCGCCGTGCCACCGCCTCGGGCGCCCCGATCGGTGACGACGAGCGGCACGGCACCCTGCTGCCGGAGCATCCCGCCTACGTCATCCACACCTCCGGCTCCACCGGCCGCCCCAAGGGCGTCGTCGTCGGTCACGCGTCGGTGCTGGCCCTGACCGACTGGGCCGCGGCCGAGTTCACCGGCCGCGGACTGGAGCACGTGGTGGCCTCCACCTCGCTCAACTTCGACGTGTCCGTCTTCGAGATCTTCTCGCCGCTGCTGTCCGGCGGCCGCGTGGAGGTGGTCCGCGACCTGCTGGCCCTGGCCGAGCGCCCCGGGCCCTGGCGGGCCGGACTGCTCAGCGCGGTTCCCTCCGCCCTGGACCGGGTCCTGGCGGAGGACGCCGTGCACGTCACCGCGGACACGGTGGTACTGGCGGGCGAGGGGCTGCCCGCCCGCACCGTCCGCCAGGTGCGCGCGGCGATCCCCGGCTGCCAGGTGCGCAACATCTACGGCCCCACCGAGGCCACCGTCTACGCCACCGCCTTCACCTGCGACCCCGCCGACCCCGACCGTGACCCGCCGATCGGCCGGCCGGCCGGCGGCGCCCGGGCCTACGTCCTGGACGACCGGATGCGCCCGGTGCCCGTCGGCGCGCCCGGCGAGCTGTTCCTCGCCGGCACCGGCGTGGCCCGCGGCTATCTGCGCCGGCCCGGACTGACCGCGTCCCGATTCCTGCCCGACCCCTTCGGGCCGCCCGGCGGCCGTATGTACCGCACCGGTGACCTGGTGCGCTGGACGGCCGACGGCGACCTGCTCTACCTCGGCCGCGGCGACGACCAGGTGAAGGTCCGCGGCTTCCGCATCGAACTCGGCGAGGTGGAGGCCGCGCTGGCCCGGCACCCGGCCGTGGCGGCGGCAGCGGCCCGGGTGGTGGAGCACGACGGCCACCGCCGGCTCGTCGGGTACGCGGTACCCCGCGCGGCCGCCCTGCCGGACCCGGCCGAACTGCGCGCCTTCCTCGCCCGAAGCGTCCCCGACCACCTGGTCCCCGCCCTGGTCGTGCCGTTGGAGCGGCTGCCGCTCGGCGCCACCGGCAAGCTGGACCGGCGGGCGCTGCCCGAGCCCGTCTGGGCGGTCCCGGCGTCCGCCGGCAGCCGTCCGCCGAGCACTCCGGCGGAGCAGACACTCGCGGCGATCTGGTCCGAGGTGCTCGGCGTGCCCCAAGTCGGCGCGGACGACAACTACTTCACCCTCGGCGGCGACTCCGTCCTGGGCATCCAGATCGTCTCCGCCGCCCGCCGCGCCGGTCTCGCCATCACCCCCCGGCACCTGTTCACCCACCAGACCCTCGCCGAACTCGCCGCCGCGGCCGAGGAGTCGCCCGTCCCCGCGGCCGCCATCGTCGCCGAACAGGGGCCGGTGGCCGGTGACGTCCCCCTCACCCCCGTACAGCACTGGCTGCTCCACACCCTCACCGGCGACCCGGCCCACTTCAGCCAGGCGGTCTCCTACCAGCTGGCGGCGGACACCGACGAGGCACTGCTGCGGGCCGCCCTGGCCGTCGTCCTGGAACACCACGACGCGCTGCGCCTGCGCTTCGAACCGGCCGGGGACGGGCGGTGGCGGCAGTACGGCACCGCACCCGGCGACGTCCCGCACCTGGAGGTCCACCACACCGCCCGGCCGCACGAGGTGGCCGACGCCCTCGCCGCAGGCTTCGACCTGGTCACCGGGCCGCTGCTGCGGGCCGCGCTGTGCCACCCCGGCGACGGCGGCCGGCCGGTGCTGGTGCTCGCCGCGCACCACCTGGTCGTGGACGCGGTGTCCTGGCGGCTGGTCCTGGATGACCTGGACACCGCCTACCGGGCCCTGCGGGACGGGAACCGGCCGGACCTCGGCCCCAAGAGCACCTCCTTCCGGGCCTGGGCCCAGCGGCTCGCCGCCCACACCGCGGCCGGCGGCTTCGACGGTGAACGCGCCCACTGGCAGGGCCTCGGCACCGATGTCTCCCTGCCCACCGACCACGCCGGCGGGGCCGGCACCGCCGCCGTCGAGGAGAGCGTGACGGCCGGCCTCGACGCCGAGGACACCCGCCGACTGCTCCAGGACGTCCCGGACGCCTACCGCACCCGCGTCAACGACGTGCTGCTGTGCGCGCTCGGCCGGGTCCTGGCCCGCTGGACCGGCCGGGACCGGGTGGCGGTGACCCTGGAGGGCCACGGCCGCGAGGAACTGTTCGACGGCGTCGACCTCGCCCGCACCGTCGGCTGGTTCACCACCCTGTACCCGGTCGCGCTGGACGTGCCCCGGGACGCGGACACCGGCACCGTCCTGAAGGCCGTCAAGGAGAACCTGCGCGCCGTACCACGCGGCGGGCTGGGCTACGGCGCGCTGCGCTTCCTGCACCCCACCGACCACCCCGACCTGCCGGCCCTGCCGCAGATCTGCTTCAACTACCTGGGCCGGCAGGACGGCAACACCCCGCCCGGCGGCCTGCTGCACGCGCCCCACGGCGGCCTCACCGGCGGCATGGACCGCTCGGCCGACCGGCCGCACCCGCTCGACGTGCTCGGGCACGTGACCGGCGGAGAACTGCGCTTCACCTGGTCCTACTCCCGCGAGACGCACCGGCAGGAGACCATCGCCCGGCTCGCGGCCGAACTGACCGACGAGCTGCGCGCGATCATCCGGCACTGCGCCGAGCCCGGCGCCGGCGGCCGGACCCCGTCCGACTTCCCGCTGGCCCCCCTGGACCAGGCGGCCGTCGACCGGCTCGCCGGCACCGGCGCGGACGTGGTGGACGTGTACCCGCTCACGCCCACCCAGACCGGCATGGTCGTCCACGGCCTGGACGACGCCGCCCACGGTCTGTACGTCGAGCAGATCACCTTCGTCGTGGACGGCGCCGGCGACATCCGCTCGCAGGCCGCCGCCTGGCAGCACGTCGTCGACCGCACCCCCGTCCTGCGCACCTCCGTGGCCCTGCACGACGTACCCGTGCCGCTGCAACTCGTGCACCGGAACGCGGCGTTGCCGGTCACCGAGCACGACTGGAGCGAACTGCCCGCCGACCGGCGCGCGACGGAACTGGAGCGGCTGCTCGCCGGGGAGCGGGCCCGGGGCATCGACCTGGACCGCGCCCCGCTGACGCGGCTCGCCCTGGTCCGCCTCGGGCCCGACGCCGTACGCGTGGTGTGGACCTTCCACCACGTCCTGCTCGACGGATGGAGCGTCTTCCACGTCCTGTCCGACGTCATGGCCGCGCATGCCGCGCTCGCCCGCGGCGAGCGGCCGCGGCTGCCCGAGCGCAGGCCGTTCGCGGACTACGCGGCCTGGCTCGCCGCCCGGGACACCGGCCGGGCGGAGCAGCACTGGCGCGGTGTCCTGGCCGACCTGACCGCCCCGACCCCGCTGCCCTACGACCGCAGGCCCGCCCCGGGCAGCACGGCCCGCTCCGGCACCTGGCTGTCCCAGCGGCTCGACGCCGACGCGACGCGAGGACTCCAGGAGTTCGCCCGCCGCCACCGGCTCACCCTGAACACCGTGGTGCAGGGCGCCTGGGCCCTGCTGCTGGCGCGCTGGAGCGGGGAGCACGAGGTGTGCTTCGGCACCACCGTCTCCGGCCGCCCCGCCGATCTGCCCGGCGCCGACACGATCACCGGACTCTTCATCACCACCCTGCCCGCCCGCGTCGGCGTCGACGGCGCCGCCCCCTGCGGCAGCTGGCTGCGGCAGTTGCAGGACGCGCGGGCCGAGGACCGCCGCTTCGACCACCTGCCCCTGAACCGACTGCACGGCCTCAGCGGGGTGCCTGCGGGCACCGCCCTGTTCGACAGCCTGGTGGTGTTCGAGAACTACCCGGTCGGTGACGCCACGGCCGGCGCGCACGGCCTCACGGTCCGCGAGCTGGACGCCCGGGAGGCCACCAACTACCCCCTCACCGTGGTCGTCTCACCCGGGGACCGGCTCGCCGTCGAACTCGGCTACGACCCCCGGTACTTCGACGCGGCCACCGCCGGCTCCCTGGCCCGGCACCTGCTGCACACCCTGCACGCGCTGGCCGCCTCTGACGGCACGGCTCGCCTGGACGACCTCGACGTCCTGCCGCCCGCCGACCGGGCCCGGTTGCTGCGCGGACCGGTCCGCCCGGATCTCGGCCCGGTGTCCCCGGCCACCCTGCCCGCCCTCGTCGAGGCGGCCGTGGACCGGTGGCCCACCGCACCGGCGCTCGGGGCCCCGGACCGGCTGCTGTCCTTCGCGGAGGCGGAGGAGCGGGCCAACCGCCTCGCGCACCGGCTCATCGCCCGGGGCGCGGGACCCGGCACCCTCGTCGCGCTGGTCCTGCCGCGCTCCGCGGACATGGTGCTGGCCCAACTGGCGGTGGCGAAGACCGGTGCGGCCTTCCTGCCGGTCGACCCCGGCTACCCGGAGGAGCGGATCGCGCTGATGCTGCGCGATGCCGCGCCCGCCCTCACCCTCGACGCCAAGGAGATCGGGGACCTGCTCACCGCACCTCCGGACGACGTCCCCGGGCACCGGCTCAGCGACGCCGACCGCAGCCGCCCGCTCGACCCGGACGATCCGGCCTACGTCATCTACACCTCCGGATCCACCGGCACCCCCAAGGGCGTCGTCGTCACCCACCGCGGGCTCGCCGCGTTCTCCGCCGCCGAGGCCGCCCACTACCAAGTGGCCCCGGGCGACCGGGTGCTGGCCTTCGCCACACCCAGCTTCGACGCGTCCGTACTGGAGCTGTGCGCGTCCCTGCCGCACGGTGCCCGCCTGGTGGTGCCCGCGCCCGGCCCGCTGCTCGGCGCCGAACTGGCCGGCGTGCTGCGCGCCGAGCGCATCACCCACACCCTGCTGCCGCCGGCCGCGCTCGCCACCCTGCCGGCCGACACGCCCGGCACCCTGCCGGACCTGAAGACGCTCATCGTGGGCGCCGACGCGTGCGGTGCCGAACTCGTCGCCCGCTGGGCCCCGCACCACCGCATGGTCAACTCCTACGGCCCCACCGAGGCGACCGTCGTCGCCACCTGGTCCGCGCCCCTGGAACCGGACGGCACCGCACCGCCCATCGGCCGCCCGCTGCCCGCCACCGGCGCCTATGTCCTCGACGCCCGGCGGCGGCCGGTCCCCGACGGCGTCCCCGGCGAACTGTGGCTGAGCGGACCCGCCCTGGCCCGCGGCTACCTGGGCCGCCCCGGCCTGACAGCGGCCCGCTTCACCGCCGACCCGTTCGGACCGCCCGGCACCCGCATGTACCGCACAGGCGACCTGGTACGCCGCGACGCCCACGGCGAACTGCACTACCTGGGCCGCACCGACCACCAGCTCAAGCTGCGCGGCCACCGCATCGAGGCGGGCGAGATCGAGGCCATGCTGGTGCGTCACCCGGCCGTGCTGGACGCCGTGGTGACCGTGCGCGAGGACGAACCGGGCCTGCCGCGCCTGGTCGCCCACCTGCTCACGGCCCCCGGCGCCGAGCCGCCCACCGGCGCCGAGCTGCGCGCGTCGGCCGCCCGCTCGCTGCCGGGTTACATGGTGCCCTCGGCGTTCGTGGTGCTCGACCGCTTCCCGCTCACCGAGAACGGCAAGACCGACCGGGCCGCCCTGCCCGCGCCGGAACCGGCCGTCGAGCAGGCACGGGCCGAGTACGTGGCACCGCGCACGCCCACCGAGGAGGCCCTGGCGGCCATCTGGGAGGAGACCCTCCAGACGGCCGTGGGCGCCGAGGACGACTACCTCCTGCTGGGCGGCGACTCCATGCGCGCCCTGCTCATCGCCTCCCGCGCCAACGACGCGTTCGGCGTCACGCTCACGCCCCGCGACGTCCTGGTCTCCCGCACCGTCGCCGCCCTGGCGGAACTGGTGGAGGAACAGGTCCTGAGCGAACTCGAAGACGCCGCGTACGGCGGCCACGACCACGACGAACGGTGAGGAACCCACGGCCATGACGTCTTCGAACCCCAAGAACTCCTCGGATTCCAACCCCGCGAACTCCCCCGACGCGAACACCGCGGACTCGAGCCCCGCGAACCTGCCCGGCGTGAACCCGGCGGACACCGCGGACTCGAGCCCCGCGAACCTGCCCGGCGTGAACCCGGCGGACACTGCGGACTCGAGCCCCGCGAACCTGCCCGCCGCAAGCCCAGCGGGCATCCCCGGCTCCGGGACCACGGAGCTTTCCGGCCCGCCCCCCGCGGAGCGCCCCGGCTCGACCCG
>NZ_JBWKIR010000028.1:0-47231 GCF_056432605.1 Streptomyces sp. NPDC045022 | reverse complement strand
GTGCGGAGCCTTCCGGCTCGACCCGTGCGGAGCCTTCCGGCTCGACCCGTGCGGAGCCTTCCGGCTCGACCCGTGCGGAGCCTTCCGGCTCGACCCGTGCGGAGCCTTCCGGCTCGACCCCTGCGGAGCCTTCCGGCTCCACCCCCGCGAAGCGCCCCGGCTCGACCCCCGCCCCCGCCGCGTCCTCGAAGCGGGACCGTGCCCGGGCCCTGCCCGAGGACATGCGGGAGGCGTTGCGTCGGAGGCTGGCCGGGCGGGCGGGCGGCGCGTCCGACGGCGGCCCGCGCGGCATACCGCGCGCCGGCCGCGACCGGCCGCTGCCCCTGTCCTTCGCCCAGCAGCGCCTGTGGTTCCTGGACCGGCTGCGGCCCGGCGACCCGCGCTACAACAGCGCCGTCGCCGTCCGGCTCACCGGCACCCTGGACCACGGCGCGCTGCAGACGGCCCTGACCGCCGTCGTGGCCCGCCACGAGGCACTGCGCACCACGTTCGAGGAGACCGACGGCCGGCCCGCGCAGCTCGTCCACCCCGCCGGGCCGGTCCCGCTGCCGGCCCGTGACACCACGGACGCCGACGCCGACCTGCTCGCGGAGTACTCCCGTCCCTTCGACCTGCGGCAGGGCCCCTTGCTGCGTGCCCTGCTGCTGCGCGAGTCGGCGAGATCGCACGTGCTGCTGCTGACCGCCCATCACATCGTCACCGACGGCTGGTCGATGGGCATCGTCCTGGACGAGCTGTGCACCGCCTACGACGCCCTCGCCCAGGGCGCCACACCGCAGGCGCCCCCGGTGGCGACGCAGTACCCGGACTTCGCGGTGTGGCAGCGCGAGCAGCTCTCGGGCACCCGGCTGGAACGACAGCTCGCCCACTGGAGGGAGAGGCTGACGGGCACGGTCGCCCCCGAACTGCCCCTGGACCGGCCGCGGCGCGGCGAGGAGGCGGGCGCGGGCGCCATCCACACCTTCACCGTCCCCGCCCGCTTCACGGCACGGCTGCGCGACCTCGCGAGAGAACAGCACACCACCCTCTACACCGCCCTGGTCGCCACCGCCCAGGCCCTGCTGGCCCGCTGGTCCGGCCAGGACGACATCACCGTCGGTTCGCTGACCCCCGGCCGGTCCCGCACCGACCTCGAACGCACCGTCGGCTTCTTCGTGAACACGGTGGTGCTGCGCACGCCGGTGCGGGCGTCCGGAACGTTCCGCGACCTGCTGGCGGAGACGGCCGGTACCGTCAACGACGCCTTCGCGTACGGCGACACGCCGTTCGAGCGGATCGTGGAGGCGGTGGGTGCGCCGCGTGAGGCGGGCCGTAACCCGCTGTTCGACGTGATGGTCCTGCTGCACCCCGACCCGCCCGCCGCGACCGCCCCGCACGGGCTCGCCACCTCCCCGGTCGCCGTGCCCCGCCAGGCGGCCACCTTCGACCTGAGCGTCGAGTTCGTACCGGACGGGGACGCCCTGACCGGCCTGCTGGAGTACCGCACCGACCTGTTCGACCCGGCGACGGCCGAGCGGATGGCCGGGCAGCTGCTGCGACTGCTTCAGGCCGCCACCACCGAACCGGACCGGCCACTCGGCACCCTGCCCCTGTTGCCCGAGCGGGAGGTTCAGCAGGTCACCCGGGACTGGAACGCCACCGCCCACCCCGTCGACGCGGCCACCCACCCGCAGCTCTTCGAGCGCCGGGCGGCCCTCACCCCCGGTGCTCTCGCCCTGGTCGCCGGCGGCGAGCGGCTGGACTACGCCACGCTCAACGCCCGCGCCAACCGGCTCGCCCACCACCTCATCGCCCTCGGCGCCGGGCCCGAACGGCTGGTCGCGCTGCGGCTGCCGCGCACCGCCGACATGATCGTGGCGATCCTCGCCGTCTGGAAGTCCGGCGCGGGCTATCTGCCCCTGGACCCCGCCCTGCCCGAGGAGCGCGTCCGCTACCTGCTGCGGGACGCCCGCCCGGCACTGGTCCTCGACGAGGCCGCGCTGCGGTCCATGCCCGCCGGCCTCCCGGACACCGACCCGACCGACACCGACCGCCGCGTCCCGCTGGACCCGTGGCACACCGCGTACGTCATCTACACCTCCGGTTCCACCGGCCGCCCCAAGGGCGTCGCCGTGGCCCACCGCTCGGCGGTGAACCTGCTGGCCGCACACCGCGCGGGCTTCGTGTCCGACGCCGGCGGCGGCCCGCTGCGGATCGCCCTCACCGCCTCCTTCTCCTTCGACACCTCCCTCGAAGGCGTGCTGCTGATGGCCGACGGCCACCCGCTGCACCTGGTCGACGAGGTGACCCGGATGGACCCGGCCGCCCTGGTCGAGTACGTCGTCGAACACCGCGTCGACTTCCTCGACCTGACTCCCTCGTACCTGCGGCAGCTGCTGCCCGCGGGACTGCTCACCGACCCCCGGCACCGCCCCCGGGTGCTGATGCTCGGCGGCGAGGCGGTCGGGCCCGCCCTGTGGCGCGAGCTGGCCGCGCACCCCGACGTGACGGCCTACAACTTCTACGGACCCACGGAGTGCACGGTCGACGCGCTGGCCTGCCGGATCGAGGGCGCCGGCCGCCCGCTGGTGGGCCGCCCGCTGCCGAACGTCCGGGCCTACGTCCTCGACGACCGGCTGCAGCCGGTCCCCCCCGGTGTCGGCGGCGAGCTGTACCTCGCGGGCGAGCAACTGGCCCGGGGCTACGCCGGCCGCCCGGGCCTGACCGCCGCCCGGTTCACCGCCGACCCGTTCGGGCCGCCCGGCACCCGGATGTACCGCACGGGCGACCTGGCCCGCTGGACCGCGGACGGGCGCCTCGACTACCTCGGACGCGCCGACGACCAGGTCAAGGTGCGCGGCCACCGCGTCGAACCCGGCGAGATCGAGGCGGCCCTGCTCGACCTGCCCGAGGTCGCCGCGGCCGCGGTCGTCGCCGTGACCGACCCGCACGGCCACACCCGGCTGGCCGCCTACGTCGTCCCCGCTCCCGGCGCGTCCCGGCCCGCCCCGGCGGACCTGCGGGCGGCCCTGCGGCGCGTGCTCCCCGACCACATGGTGCCGTCCTCCTTCACCGCGCTCGACGCGCTGCCGCTGACCATCAGCGGCAAGGTGGACCGCCGCGCCCTGCCCGCCCCCGACCTCGAAGGCGCCGAGCGGGGAGGGGAGTTCGTGGCCCCGCGCACCGCCGAGGAGGAGACCCTGGCCGGCATCTGGGCCGAGGTGCTCGGGGTGGCCCGGGTGGGCGTCACGGACAACTTCTTCGAGCTGGGCGGCGACTCGATCCTGAGCATCCAGGCCGTCTCCCGGGCCCGTGCCGCGGGCCTGCGCCTCGGCTCGCAGGACGTCTTCCGGCACCAGACGGTCGCCGACCTGGCCGCGGCGGCGGCCCGCCGGACCGCCACCGTGCCCGCGCCCCGGCGCCCACACGAGGACGGTCCCGCCCCGCTCACCCCGGTGCAGGAGTGGTTCCTCGCCACGCACGGACCGCTGCGCCACTTCAGCATGTCCCTGCTGCTCGACCTGCCGCACGACCTGGACGAGGCGGCTCTGGAACGGGCCCTGGACGCCGTCGTCGCCCGGCACCCGGCACTGCGCACCCGCTTCACCCGCACCGGGGACACCTGGCAACAGCACCCGGGCACGGGCCCGGCCACCGCACTGCTGACCCGGCACACCGCGTCCACCACACCCGCCGAGGCCGCCGACGCCGCCCGGGCGGCCCTGGATCCGGCCACCGGAGCACTGCTGCGCGCGGCCCTGCTGCCGGGCCGGGAGCGGCCGCGACTGTTCCTGACAGCCCATCACCTGGCCGTGGACAGCGTCTCCTGGCGGGTGCTGCTCGCCGACCTCGCACTCGCCTACCGGCAGGCGGCAGCGGGCGAGGACCCCCAGGTGGAGCCCGAGCACACGCCGTTCACCGACTGGTGCCGCCACCTCGCCGAGCGGGTCCGGGCCGGCGACCTCGACGACGACCTGCGGTACTGGACGGCCGAGACCGCCGAACCGCGCACCCCCCTGCCCGTGGACCTGCCCGGCACCCCGCTCGCGGGTTCCGTACGCACCGCGCGCACCCGGGTGGACCGCGCCACCACCGAGGCACTGCTGCGCCGGGTGCCGGGCGTGTACCGCACCCAGGTCAACGACGTGCTGCTGAGCGCGCTGGGCCGGGTGCTCGCCGACTGGGCGGGCGCCGAGCGGATCACCGTCGCCCTGGAGGGCCACGGCCGGGAGGAGGACCTGGCCGAGGGCGTCGATCTGTCCCGGACGGTCGGCTGGTTCACCAGCCAGTACCCCGTCACCCTCACCCCGGCCGGCCCGGCCGGGGCGCCGGACTGGGGCGCCACCCTCAAGAGCGTCAAGGAACGGCTGCGGGCCGTGCCCCGCCGCGGCCTGAGCTACCAGGCACTGGCCCATCTCGGCTCACCCGACCCGTCCGCCCGGCCGCTGCCGGACCTGCCGCTGCCCCAGGTGTGCTTCACCTACCACGGCCAGTGGGAGGCGCCCGGCGGAGGGGACTTCGCCCCCGCCGCCGACGTACCCGGCCGGGACACGGACCCCCGCGAGCCCCTGGACCACCTCCTCGACGTCTCGGCCGTGGTGGCCGACGGCGAGCTGGAGATCACCTGGCACTACAGCGACCAGGTGCACCAGGCGGACACCGTGCGGGGCCTGGCGGACGCAATGGCCCGCGCGCTCGCCGCCATCGCCGAGCACTGCGCCCGCCCCGGCGCCGGCGGGCGCACCCCCTCCGACTTCCCGCTCGCCCGCCTGGACCAGGCCGCGGTGGACCGCCTCGTGGGCGACGGCCGGAACGTGACGGACCTGCTGCCGCTCACCCCTCTCCAGGAAGGCATGCTCTTCCACCGCCTGGCCGGTGGGCCGGACGACGTGTACGTCGACCAGGCCGCGCTGCTGCTGGAAGGCGTGAGCGACCCGGACGCCCTGGCCGTCGCATGGCAGCGGGTCACCGACCGCACCCCGGCGCTGCGCACCTCGGTGGTCTGGGAGGGCGTACCGATCCCGCTCCTGGTCGTCCACCGCCGGGTCCGGCTGCCCGTCACCCAGCTGGACTGGCGGGAACCGGACGCGGGGGAGCGGGCCGACCGGCTGTCCCGGCTGCGCGCCGACGACCTCGCGCACGGCCTGGACCTCGGTGCGGCGCCCCTGATGCGGCTCACCCTCGTCCGGCTGCCCGACGCCCGCCTGCACCTGCTGTGGACCTCCCACCACCTGATCCTGGACGGCTGGAGCCTGGCCCAGGTGCTCACCGACGTGTTCGAGGAGTACGCGGCCCTCACCACCGGCACCGAGCCACGGCCGTCCGTGCGGCGCCCCTTCGGCGACTACGTGCGCTGGCTCGCCGACCAGGACACCGAGGCCGCCCGCGCCCACTGGCAAGGTGTCCTGGACGGGTTCGCCACGCCCACCCCGCTGCCCGTCGACCGCGTCCGGCGGGCGGGACACGAAACACGCTCGACGGGTGTGCTCTCGGCCGGGTTGTCCGGCGAGGTGTCCGCGCGGCTGGCGCGCACCGTCCGGGGGGCGGGGCTGACGCTCGGCACGGTGGTGCAGGGCGCCTGGGCGCTGCTGCTGTCCCGCTACAGCGCCGAGCGGGACGTGCTGTTCGGCACCACCGTCTCCGGCCGCCCCGACGACCTGCCCGGCGTCGAGTCGATGGTGGGCATGTTCATCAACACCCTGCCCACCCGCGTGCACGTGGACGGCGACCGTACCGCCACCGCCTGGCTGCGGGACCTGCAGCAGGCGCAGGCCGAGGCACGGCGGTTCGCCGCGGTGTCCCTCGCCGAGCTGACCGCTCTCAGCGCCGTGCCGTCCGGCAGCGCGCTGTTCGACAGCATGGTCGCGTTCGAGAACTACCCCTTCGACGAGGCCCGTTCGGCCACCGGCATACGCCTGGCCGAGGTCTCCTCGCGGGACGCCACCAACTACGCCCTCGTGCTGCGGGCCTACCAGGGTGAGCGCTTCGGCTTCGACCTCGCCTACGACCCCGGCCTGTTCGACGACACGACCGTACGCGCCCTCGCCGACCGGCTGTGCCTGCTGCTCACCGAGCTGGCCGACGACCCGGACCGCCCGCTGCGCACCCTGGACTGGACCACCGCCGAGGAACGGCGGCGCATCCTGGTCGACTGGAACGGCACCGAGGAGGGCCGGCCCACCGAGACCCTCGTCGACCTCTTCGCGGCACAGGCCGCCCGCACGCCCGACGCCGAGGCCGTCAGCTGCGGCGACGAGCGCCTGGACTACGCCACGCTGAACGCGCGGGCGAACCGGCTCGCCCACCGGCTCGCCGAACTCGGCGCCGCACCCGAGCGGTTCGTGGCCCTCGCGCTGCCCCGCTCCTGCGACCTGGTGGTGTCCGTCCTCGCCGTCCTCAAGACCGGCGCCGCCTACCTGCCCATCGACCCCGCGCTGCCCGCCGAACGCGTCGCCGGGCTGCTGGCGGACGCGGCCCCGGTGGCACTGGTGACGACGGTGGAGACCGCCGCACGGGCCGACGGCACCGCCCTACCTCTCCTGCGGCTGGACGACACCGGGGTACGGGCCGACCTGGCCGGGCGTCCGGCCACGGACCCGCGGGACCCGGGCCGCCGCCCGCTGCCCGAGAGTCCGGCCTACGCCATCTACACCTCCGGCTCCACCGGCCGCCCCAAGGGCGTCGTCGTCCCGCACGCCAACGTGGTGCGCCTGTTCACCCGCACCCGGCACTGGTTCGGCTTCGGCGCGGACGACGTGTGGGCGCTGTTCCACTCCTACGCCTTCGACTTCTCGGTGTGGGAGCTGTGGGGCCCGCTGCTGCACGGCGGCCGGCTGGTCGTCGTCCCCGACGACACCGCCCGTTCCCCGGAGGACTTCCTGCGGCTGCTCGCCGACGAGCGGATCACCGTCCTCAACCAGACCCCGTCCGCCTTCTACCCGTTGGTCCGCGCGGACGCCGAACTCCCGGACGTCAGCGCCCGGCTGGCGCTGCGTACGGTGGTCTTCGGCGGCGAGGCACTGGACGTGTCCGGGCTCGACGACTGGTACGCGCGCCACCCGGACACCGCGCCCCGCCTGGTGAACATGTACGGCATCACCGAGACCACCGTGCACGTCACCTACGCCCCGCTGGACCGTACGACCGCCCGCACGGGCACCGCGAGTCCCATCGGTACCGGCATCCCCGACCTGCGCGTCCACGTCCTCGACGACATGCTGCGGCCCGTACCGCCCGGTGCGGTCGGCGAGCTGTACGTCGGCGGAGAAGGCCTGGCCCGCGGCTACCTGGGCCGGCCCGGCCTGACCGCGACCCGCTTCGTCGCCGACCCGTTCGGGCGGCCCGGCGCCCGCATGTACCGCACCGGCGACCGGGCCCGCCGGCGGTCCGACGGCGCCCTGGAGTACCTGGGCCGTGCCGACCAGCAGGTGAAGATCCGCGGCTACCGTATCGAACCGGGCGAGATCGAGGCCGCCCTGCACACCCACCCCGGTGTCGGCGCCGCGACCGTGGGTGTCTACGAGGACACGGCCGGGACGCGCCGGCTGGTGGCCCACGTCGTCGGCACCGGCAGCGGCGACCGGGCCGCACCGCCCCCCTCCGCCGCCGAACTCCGCTCCCACCTGGGGCGGTTGCTGCCCGCCCACATGGTGCCCGCCGCCTATGTGCCGATGACCGCGCTGCCGCTCACCGTCAACGGCAAGCTCGACCGCCGCGCGCTGCCCGCGCCGGGCCCCGACGGGTTCGCCGCCGGCGGCGACCGCACTCCGCCGCGCACACCCGCCGAGCGGCTGGTCGCCGCGGCCTGGACGGACGTACTGGACACCGACGAGGCCGGCCCGGACGACGACTTCTTCGCCCTCGGCGGCGACTCCATCCTCGCCGTCCGCGTCACCTCCCGGCTGCGCGCCGCCTTCGGCACGGACGTCTCGCCCCGCCTGCTGTTCACCCACCCGACCCTGTCGGACCTCGCGGCCGCCCTCGGCGACCCGCCCGCCGAGCGCACCGCCCCGGCCGACGTCATCGCGGCCACCGGCCCGGACACCCCGGCGCCGCTGTCGTACGCCCAGCAACGGCTGTGGTTCCTCGACCGGTTCGAGCCCGGCAGCACGGAGTACACCACGCTGTCCGTACTGCGGCTGCGCGGCCGGCTCGACGAGGCCGCCCTGTCCACCGCCCTGGACGGCCTGGTCGCCCGGCACGAGGCGCTGCGCACCACCTTCGAGGAACACGACGGCCAGGCCCGGCAGGTCGTCCACCCGCCGAGCGCGGTCGACCTGCCACGGGACCGCCTCGCGGGCGAGGCCGACCTGGACGCCCTCCTCGAGCGTGAGGCAGGCACCCCCTTCGACCTGACCACCGGACCGCTGCTGCGCGCCCGCCTGGCCCGCCTCGCCACCGACGACCACGTCCTCGTCCTGGCCGTCCACCACATCGTCACCGACGGCTGGTCCCTCGGCGTGCTCGGCCGGGACCTCGGGGAGCTGTACGCGGCGGCCCTCGACAACCGCCCGCCCGTCCTGCCCGGCCTGCCCGTGCGCTACGCCGACCACGCCACCTGGCAGCGCACCCGCGCCGACCACATCGAGGCCGGTCTCGCCCACTGGCGCCGGGCCCTGGACGGGGTCACCCCACTGGAACCGCCCACCGACCGGCCGCGCCCGGCCGTCCGCACCCGTGACGGGGCCCTGCTGACCTTCACCCTGCCCGCCGCCCTGACCGAGCGGCTGCGCGAGCGCGGCCGGGAGGCCGACGCCACCCTGTACATGACCCTCGTGACCGCCTGCCAGGTACTGCTCGCCCGCTGGGCGGGGCAGCAGGACGTCACCGTCGGTACCGTCACCGCGGGCCGCGACCGGCCCGAACTGCACGACGTGGTCGGCATGTTCGTCAACACGCTGGTGCTGCGCGCCCGGGTGCGGCCGGACCTGCCGTTCCGTGAGCTGCTGGCCGAGGTGCGGAGCACCGTCCTGGACGCGTTCGCCCACCAGGACGTGCCCTTCGAGCGGGTCGTGGACGCCCTCCGGCCCGAACGGGACACCAGCCGCACCCCGCTGTTCCAGGTCATGGTCGCCCTGCACAACCTGGGCGCCGAGGTGCCCCCGCTGCCGGGCCTGGCGGTCGAGCCGATGACACCGCCGGTCCGCAACGCCACCTTCGACCTCGCCTTCGACTTCGTCGAACGGGACGGCGGCCTCACCGGCTACGTGGAGTACGACACCGGCCTGTTCGACGCCGACACCATCGCGGGTCTGGCCGGCCGGCTGCGGATCCTGCTGGAGGCCGCGGCGGAGGACCCCGAACGCGCCGTCGGTGCCCTGCCGCTGATGACCGGCACCGAACGGCAGCGGGTGCTCGCGTTCGGGCAGGGCACCCCTCTGCCCGAGCCGGACA
Organism: Streptomyces sp. NPDC045022; assembly: GCF_056432605.1. Lineage (NCBI taxonomy): Bacteria > Bacillati > Actinomycetota > Actinomycetes > Kitasatosporales > Streptomycetaceae > Streptomyces > Streptomyces sp. NPDC045022. Next base: position 37,859 of record NZ_JBWKIR010000028.1, on the reverse strand, counting down.
CCACCTTCCCCGCCCTGTTCGAGGCCCAGGCCGCCCGCACCCCGCACCTCACCGCGCTGGTGGCCCGGGACACCACCCTCGACTTCGCCGCACTGGACGATCGGGCCAACCGGCTCGCCCACCACCTCATCGCGCTCGGAGCCGGCCCCGAACGCGTCGTCGCGGTCCGGCTGCCGCGCACCTCCGAGCTGGTGGTGGCCCTGTTCGCGGTGCTCAAGGCGGGCGCCACCCTGCTGTGCCTCGACCCCGAACTGCCCGCGGACCGCATCCGGTTCCTCCTCGACGACGCCCGGCCGCACACACTGCTGACCGACCTGGGCGAGGTGCCCTGGGACCGGCTGCCCGCCCACGACCCGACCGACGCGGACCGGACCGGGCCGCTGCTGCCCGGGCACACCGCCTACCTCGTCTACACCTCCGGCTCGACCGGCCGCCCCAAGGGCGTCGCCGTCGAACACCGGCAGCTGGTCAACCTCTGCCACGACCACCGCGCGGGCCTGCTCGCCCCCCACACGTCCGACGGGCGGCGGCTGCAGGCCGCGCTCAGCGCCTCCTTCTCCTTCGACACCTCCTGGGAGGGACCGCTCCTGCTCGCCCTCGGCCACGAGGTCCACCTCGTCGACGAGGACGTACGCCTGGACCCGGAGGCCTTCTGCGCCCAGGTCACCGAAGGCCGGCTGGACCTGGTGAACGTCACCCCGTCCTTCCTGCGCGAACTCACCTCCGCCGGACTGCTGGCCCCCGGCCGCCACCACCCGCGCCTGCTGCTCGTCGGCGGCGAGGCGGTCACCACCGCCACCTGGCGGGAACTGGCCGCGGCCGAACGGGACCTGGACATCACCGTCCACAACATGTACGGGCCCACCGAGTGCACCGTCGACGCCGTCTACGCCCGCTGCGCCGACAGCCCCGACCGCCCGGTCATCGGCCGCCCCGGCGGCAACCTGCGCGCCTACGTCCTCGACGGCACCCTGCGCCCGGTACCGCCCGGCGTCCCCGGCGAGCTGTACCTGGCCGGATCGCAGGTGGCCCGGGGCTATCCGAACCGGCCCGGCCTGACCGCCGCCCGCTTCGTGGCCGACCCGTTCGGGGCACCCGGGGAGCGCATGTACCGCACCGGGGACCGGGCCCGCTGGGACGGGAACGGGCTGCTGGAGTTCCTCGGCCGGGTCGACGAGCAGGTCAAGATCCGCGGGTTCCGCATCGAGCCCGGCGAGGTGGAGGCCGCCCTCCTGGACCACCCCGACGTCGCCGACGCGGCCGTGGCCGTCCGTGAGCAGGCGGGTCGCCACACGCTGGTCGGCTACGTCGTGCCCGCCGGCGACCGCGTTCCCACGGCCGACGAACTGCGGCTGCGGCTGCGGCGCACGCTGCCCGACCACATGGTGCCCACCGCTTTCGTCCCGCTGGCCCGCGTCCCGCGCACCACCAGCGGCAAGACCGACCGCCGCGCGCTGCCCGCGCCGCCCGCGCAGCCCGGCACCGGCACCCCGTACGTGGCGCCCCGACCCGGCACGGAGGAACGGCTCGCCGCGATCTGGGCGGAGGTGCTCGGCGCCGAACGCGTCGGCGCCCGGGACAACTTCTTCACGCTCGGCGGCGACTCCATCCTCAGCATCCAGATCGTCTCCCGCGCCCGGCAGACCGGGCTCACCCTCACCACGAAGGACGTCTTCCGGCACCAGACCGTCGCCGAACTCGCCCTGCGCGTCGGTGAGGCCACCGCCCGCCCGGCCGTCACCGGCGACGTCCCGCCCGCCGAGGCCCCGCTCACCCCGATCCAGCACTGGTACCTCGACGGCCGCGAACCCGCCCAGGGCCTGCGCTTCACCATGACCCAGCGGCTGCGCACGGCCCCGGGCACCGACCCGGCGGCCCTCGGCCGGGCCGCCGAGGCCCTCGTCGCCCACCACGCGGCCCTGCGCACCCGGTTCCGGCACACCGACGGCTGCTGGCGCCAGCACGTCCTGACCGAGGCGCCGGACGCCGTCTTCACCCGCCATGACGTCACCCGGCTGGACGGCACGACGCTGGAGGCGGAGGTGCAGCGACGCACGGACGAGGCACAGGCCGCCCTCGATCCCACCGCGGGCCGGGTCGTCCGCGTCCTGTTCTTCGACGCAGGCCCGGAACGAGCCGGCCAACTCGTCTTCACCGTCCACCACTTGGCGGTGGACGGGGTGTCCTGGCGCATCCTGCTCGCCGACCTGGAAACCGCGTACCGGGCGGCCGGAACCGGACGGCCCGTGGCGCTGCCCCCGGCGGGCACCTCGTACGGGCACTGGGCCACCCGGCTCGAGGAGCACACCCGCTCCGGCGCTCTCGACGCGAACCTGCCGTACTGGACACGCACCGGCGCGGCCCCGGCCGACCTGCCCGCGGGCCGGCCCGGTCCCAACACCCACGGCACCGCCGCCACCGTCACCGTCACGCTGGACCCGGACACCACCGACGCCCTGCTGCGCCAGGTCCCGGAGGTCTACCGCACCCAGGTCAACGACGTCCTCCTCAGCGCCCTCGGCCGCACCCTCGCCCGCTGGTGCGGACGCGACACCGTGCTGATCGGCGTTGAGGGGCACGGCCGGGAGGACCTCTTCGACGACGTGGACCTGTCGCGGACGGTGGGCTGGTTCACCGCCGAGTTCCCGCTCGCCCTGCGCGTCGACCCGGCCGCCGGCTGGCACGACACTCTGCGCTCGGTCAAGGAGCAGCTGCGCGCGGTGCCGCTGCACGGCCTGAGCCACGGCGCCCTGCGCCACCTGCTGCCCGGCACCCCGCTCACCGGCACCCCGGCCCCGCGGGTCGGCTTCAACTACCACGGACAGTGGGACGCGGGCGGCACCGGCGCCGACGGCCTGTACGCCGGCCCGCTGCCCCCGGCCGGCCGCGACACCGACCCGGACGAAACCCGCCCCTACCTCCTGGACATCACCGGTGTGGTCCAGCGCGGACGGCTCGAGCTGGGCTGGACCTACCCGGCGGCCGTCTACGACGAGGACACCGTCCGCCGGCTGGCCGAGGAGACGGTCACCGCCCTGCGCGACATCGCGGCCCACTGCTCCCGGCCCGGGGCGGGCGGCCGTACCCCGTCCGACTTCCCGCTCACCGGCCTCACCCAGGACCGGCTCGACGCGCTGATCGGCGACGGCCGGCACGTCGAGGACGTCCTGCCGCTCACCCCGCTGCAGTCCGGCATGCTCTTCCACGGGCTCGTCGACACCGAGAACGCCTACTTCGACCGCACCGCGGTACGGCTCTCGGGGGTGGCCGACCCGCACGCGTTCGCCGAGGCCTGGCAGCGGGTCGCCGACCGTACCCCGGTGCTGCGCACCAGCGTGCACTGGCGGGGTCTGCCCCATCCCGTGCAGGTGGTCCAGCACCGCGCCGAGCTGCCCGTGACGCACCTCGACTGGCGCGACCTGACGCCCGAGGCGCGGGCGGCGGAGACCGAACGGCTGCTCGCCGAGGACCGCGCCGCCGGAATGGACCTGAGCACCGCACCGCTCACCCGGCTCACCCTGGCCGCGCTGCCCGGTGACGAGGTGCTGCTGGTGTGGTCCACCCATCACATCGTGCTGGACGGCTGGAGCACCGGACAGCTGCTCACCGAGGTGTGCGAATGCTACGCGGCGCTGACCGGCGGCCCGGAGGCGGCGCCCCCGGTACGGCGGCCGTTCGCGGACTTCCTGCACTGGCTGCGCGGCCAGGACGAGACGGCGGCCGAGCGGCACTGGGCCGACGCGCTGGCCGGGTTCACCGCCCGCACCCCGCTGCCGTACGACCGCACACCCGCCGAGGCGCACCGCGCCCGGTCCGCGGCGGCCGTCCACCACGCACTGGACGAGGAGGTCTCCCGGCGGCTCCGGGAGACCGCCGCGCGCGCCGGGCTGACCGTCAACACCGTGGTGGAGGGCGCCTGGGCGCTGCTGCTGGCCCGCACCGGCGGACGCGACGACGTGGTGTTCGGCACGACCGTCTCGGGCCGCCCGGCCGAACTGCCCGGCGTCGAGACCATGATCGGCATGTTCATCAACACCGTGCCCACCCGGGTCCGCATCCCCGGCGGGAGCGTGCTGCCCTGGCTGCGCGAGCTGCAGGAGCGGCAGAGCGAGGCCCGCCGGTTCGACTTCCTCGCGCTGCCCCGCATCCAGGCCGTGAGCGACGTCGCCGCCGGTGAACCGCTGTTCGACAGCATGGTGGTGTTCGAGAACTACCCCGTGGACGAGTCGGCCACGGCCCGCACCGGCGTCCGGGTGGCGGAGGTGCGCGCCGACGACGCCACCACCTTCCCCTGGTGCCTGCGCGCCCACCTGGCCGAACGGCTCGGTTTCGACCTGGCCTACGACCCCGCGCTCTTCGACCGCGCCACCGTCGAGCGGGCTGCCGGCCGGCTGGCCGCCCTGCTCACCGCCCTCGCCGACGGCGTCGACGGCGACCTCGACGACCTGGACCTGCTCACCGAGGCCGACCGGCGGCTGCTCGCGGACTGGAACTCCACCAGCCGCCCGGCGGTGCCGCGCAGTCCGGTGGACCTGTTCGCCGCACAGGCCCTGAGCACCCCGGAGGCGATCGCGGTGTCCGACGGCGACCAGGAGCTGACCTACCGTCAACTCCACGCGTGGGCGGCCCGGCTGGCCGCCCGGCTGCGGGACCGCGGCCTGAGGGCCGAGGACCGGGTGGCGCTCCTGATGGACCGCTCGGCCGAACTCGTCGTCGCCCAGCTGGCGGTCCTCATGGCGGGCGGCGCCTACGTGCCCGTCGACACCCGGGCCCCCGAGGAACGCCGCCGCACCCTGCTCGCCCAGGCGGGCGCCACGGTGCGGCTCACCGCCCCCGAGGTCACCACCGCCCGCACCGGCACCACGGAAGAGCCCGCACCGCCCACCGCCCCCGGCCCCGAGGCCACCGCCGCCCACACCCCCACCGAGGCCGCTCCCGCTCACACCGGCGCTGAGATCACCGCCGACCGCAGCGGCATCGAGGGCACCGCCGCCGAGGCTGGCGCCCCCCGCACCGCCCCCGAGGCCACCGCCCGCACCGCCACCGCGGAAGAGCCCGCACCGTCCACTGCCTCCGGCCTCGAGGCCACCGCCGCCCACACCCCCACCGAGGCCGCTCCCGCTCACAGCGGCGCTGAGATCACCGCCGACCGCAGCGGCATCGAGGTCTTCGCCGCCGAGGCTGGCGCGCCCCGCACCGCCCCCGAGGTCACCACCGCCCGCACCGGCACCACGGAAGAGCCCGCACCGCCTGCCGCCCCCGGCCCCGAGGCCACCGCCGACCGCAGCGGCATCGAGGTCACCACCACCGATGTCCCCCCCGCCCGCACCGGCGACCCGGGACCGGCCGCACCGCCCGCCGACCCCGACCGGCTGGCCTACGTGATGTTCACCTCCGGTTCCACCGGCCGCCCCAAGGCCGTGGCGGTGCGGCACCGCGACGTGGCGGCGCTGGGCACCGACAGCCGTTTCGCCGGCGGGGCGTGTGCCCGGGTGCTCCTGCACTCGCCGGTGGCCTTCGACGCCGCCACCTTCGAGGTGTGGGCGCCACTGCTCAACGGCGGGTGCGTGGTCGTGGCCCCCGGCGGCAGCGTGGACGCGGCCCTCGTACGGCGGCTGGCCGCCGACGGCGGACTGACGGCACTGTGGCTGACCGCCGGCCTCTTCCGGCTCCTCGCGCAGGACGCCCCGGACTGCTTCCAGGGCCTCGTCCAGGTGTGGACCGGCGGTGACGTGGTCCCGGCCGCGGCCGTGCGCCGGGTGCTGGCCGCCTGCCCGGGCCTGACCGTGGTGGACGGCTACGGGCCCACCGAGACGACGACCTTCGCCACCTCCTTCGCCCTCGCCGACGCGGCGGCGGTCCCGGACACCGTCCCCATCGGCCATCCCCTGGACGACATGCGCGTCCACGTCCTCGACAGCCGGCTGCGGCCCGTCCCGCCCGGCTGCGCCGGTGAGCTGTACGTGGCCGGCGAGGGCGTGGCGCGCGGCTACCTGGGCCGCCCCGGCGACACCGCGGCCCGCTTCCTCGCCGACCCCTGCGGCCCACCCGGCGCCCGGATGTACCGCACGGGCGACCTGGCCCGGCGGCGCCCGGACGGCACCGTCGAGTTCCTCGGCCGTGCCGACGACCAGGTGAAGATCCGCGGCTTCCGGGTGGAGCCCGGTGAGGTCGAGGCCGCCCTCGCCGCCCACCCGGACGTCGTGGACGTGGCCGTGCTGGCCCGCGAGGACCGGCCGGGCGCCAGGCGGCTCGTGGCCTATGTGGTCGGCCCGGCCGGGGAGGACCCGGAGGAGCTGGGCGCCTTCGCCGCCCGCACCCTGCCCGACTACCTCGTGCCCACCGCGTTCGTCCCGCTCGCCGCGCTCCCGCTGAGCGGCAACGGCAAGGTCGACCGGGCGGCGCTCCCGGCACCGGAGACCCTCCCCGGGCGTGAGCGCGTCGAGCCCCGCAACGCGGCCGAGCACCGTACGGCGCAGGTGTTCGGGGAGGTCCTGGGGGTCGAACCGCCCGGCGTGGAGGACGACTTCTTCGGGCTCGGCGGTGACTCCATCCTCAGCATCCGGCTCGCCTCCCGCCTCGCCGAGGCCTTCGGCACCGACCTCACACCCCGCGCGGTGTTCACCCACCCCACGCCCGCCGCACTGGCCCGCCTGCTCGCCGAGCAGCGCCCGGCGGACCGCCCGGCGATCGTCCCGGTGGCCCGCGACGCGGTCGCCCCGATGTCGTACGCCCAGCAACGCCTCTGGTTCCTGGAGGAGTTCACCCCCGGCGGCGCCGAGTACGTCACCGCGCTCGCCCTGCGGCTGCGCGGCACCCTGGACACCGGCGCCCTCGGCGCGGCGCTCGGTTCCCTGGTGGCCCGGCACGAGTCGCTGCGCACCACCTTCGACAGCGTCGACGGCCACGGTGTGCAGATCGTCCACCCGCCGCAGGACGTGCCCCTGCCCCTGCGCGACCTCTCCCCGCTGCCCGCGCAGCAGCGTGAGCCGGCCCTGCGCCGCCTGCTCGCCGAGGACCGCACCCGCCCCTTCGACCTGCGCGGAGGACCGCTGCTGCGCTGCGGCCTGGTGCGGCTGGCCGGCGACGATCACGTCCTCACCCTCACCCTGCACCACATCGTCACCGACGGCTGGTCGACCTCCGTCCTGCTCGGCGACCTGGCGCAGCTGTACCGGGCGGAACTCGGCATGGCGGACGCGGAGCTGGCTCTGCTGCCGGTGCAGTACGCCGACTACGCCCACTGGCAGCGCACGGCCGGCGGCACCGGTACGGACGAGCAACTCGCCTACTGGAAGGAGCAACTGGCCGACGCCGAGCCGCTGGAGCTGCCCACCGACCGCCCCCGGCCGCCGATCCGCACCAGCGACGGGGCGACGACCCGGCTGGTGGTGCCGGCCCGGACCGCCCGGCGCCTGACGCGGCTCGCCCGGGACCGGGGGACCACCCTGTTCACCACGCTGGTCGCCGCCGCCCAGGCCTACCTCGCCCGGCTGTCCGGCGCCACCGACATCGCCGTCGGCACCGTCACCTCCGGCCGCGACCGGGCCGAGACGCAGGGACTCGTCGGGTTCTTCGTCAACACCCTGGTGCTGCGCTCGCCGGTGCGGACCCAGCAGCCCTTCACGGAGTTCCTGACCGGGGTCCGGCAGACGGTCCTGGACGCCTTCGCCCACCAGGACGTGCCGTTCGAGCGGGTCGTGGACGAGGTGCAGCCGGTCCGCGACACCAGCCGCAGCCCGCTCTTCCAGGTCATGGTCGTCCTGCAGAACACCCCGTCCGTCGACCTCGAACTGCCCGGCCTGGACGTCACCGACGTCGAACCGGAGTCGGAACAGGCCGCGTTCGACCTCACCCTGGAGTTCGCCGAGACCGGCTCCGGAGCGTTGCACGGCCTGCTCACCTACAACACCGGCCTGTTCGACACGGCCACGGCCGAGCGGATGGCCGCCCAGCTCGGCACGCTCCTGGCCGCCGTCGCGGAGGATCCCGGCCGCCCCCTCGGCGCCCTGCCGCTGACCTCCGACGACGAGCTGAAGGCCCTGCTGGACCAGGGACGGGGCACCTTCCGCCCGGTGCCCGAGGCGACCCTGCCGGACCTGTTCCAGCGGCAGGCGGCCCGTACGCCGGACGCGGTGGCGCTGGTGGACGGTGACCGGGAGCTGACCTACGCGGACGTGGACCGGGCGGCCAACCGGCTGGCGCACCGGCTCATCCGGGACGGCGTCGGTCCGGAGCGGGTGGTGGCGCTCGCCCTGCCCCGCTCGGCGGAGACGGTGCTGGCCCAGCTCGCCGTCACCAAGGCCGGCGGCGCCTTCCTGCCGGTGGACCCGAACTACCCTCCGCAACGCCGGGAGTTCATGATCCGGGACGCCGGCGCCCACCTGGTGCTCGACGACCCGGCCGAGGTGTGGGCCGCGGAGGGACCGGACACGGCGCCCACGGACGCCGAGCGCACCGCCCCGCTCAGCCCCGGCCACCCCGCCTACGTCATCCACACCTCCGGCTCGACCGGCACCCCCAAGGGGGTGGTGGTCACCCACCGGGGTCTGTCCTCCTTCGCCGCGGCCGCGGCCGAGCGGTACGCGGCGGGCCCCGGCGACCGGGTGCTGCAGTTCGCCTCGCCCAGCTTCGACGCCTCCCTGCTCGAACTGTGCGTGTCCCTGCTCAGCGGGGCCACGCTGGTGACGGGGGAGGAGGGCCCGCTCGTCGGGGAACGGCTGGCCGAGGTGCTCGCCGCACGCCGCATCAGCCACACCCTCGTCCCGCCCGCGGCCCTCGCCACCGTCCCGCCGGAAACGGCGAGCACCCTGCCCGGCCTGCGCACCCTGATCGTCGGCGCCGAGGCCTGCCCGGCGGACCTGGTCGAGACCTGGGCACCCGGCCGCCGGATGATCAACTCCTACGGACCGACCGAGGCCACCGTGGTCGCCACCTGGACCGGCCCGCTGTCACCCGGTGACGGCGCCCCGCCCATCGGCCGCCCCTCCGGCGTCACCCGCGTCCACGTCCTCGACGCCGCCCTGCGTCCGGTCCCGCCCGGTGTCACCGGGGAGTTGTACGTGGCGGGACCCGGCCTCGCCCGCGGCTACCTCGGGCGTCCCGGCCTCACCGCCCAGCGGTTCGTCGCCGACCCGTTCGGCGCGCCGGGGGAGCGCATGTACCGCACCGGGGACCTGGTGCGCTGGACCGCCGACGGCGAACTCCGGTTCGCCGGACGCGTGGACGACCAGGTCAAGCTGCGCGGCTTCCGCATCGAGCCGGGCGAGATAGAGAGCGCCCTGCGCCGCAGCCCCCTGGTGCGCGACGCCGTCGTCGTCGTGCGCGCGGACGCGCCGAAGGAAGGCGCGGCCACCGGACCCGCCCGGCTCGTGGCCTACGTCGTACCGGCGGACCCCGCCGTCGCCGACGTGCCCGTCGGTGAACTGCGGGAGCAGCTGGCGGGGCTGCTGCCCCCGCACATGGTGCCGGCGCTCTTCGTGCCGCTCCCAAGGCTGCCGCTCACCCCGAACGGCAAGACCGACCGGCGGGCCCTGCCCGCACCCGGACCCGCGCACCGGCCCGACGGACAGCGCACCGCGCCGCGCACGGACACCGAGCGCCGTATCGCCCGGATCTGGGCCGACGTACTCGGCATCGAGGAGGTCGGCGCCGACGACAACTTCTTCGCGCTCGGCGGCGACTCCATCCTGAGCATGCAGGTCGTCTCCCGGCTGCGCCGGGACGGCCTGCACCTGGCCACCCGGGACCTGTTCACGCACCAGACCGTGGCCGAACTGGCCACCGTCGTCCGCGGCGCGCCCCAGCGTTCCGAGGACGGACCGGTCACGGGGGAGGTGCCGCTCACCCCCATCCAGGAGTGGTTCCTGACCACCCCGCGCGCCGCCCACCACCACTTCAACCAGTCGGCGCTGCTCGAACTCGACGGCGCCCCCGACCTGCGGGCCCTGCGCACGAGCCTCGACGCCCTGGTGGAGCACCACGACGCGCTGCGCATGCGGTTCACCCGCGACGCGGAGGGCTGGCACCAGTTCAACCCACTGCCCGCCGGCACCGGCGACCGCGACGACATCCTCGCCCGGTACGACCTGACGGGCCTGTCCGCCGAGGAGGCCGACGCGGCCATGCAGAAGGCCGCCGACGACCTGCACGCGAGCTTCGACCTGGCCCACGGCCCGCAACTGCGGGCGGCCCTGTTCACCGGCGACCCGGACCGGCCGGTGTTCCTCCTGCTCGTCGCCCACCACCTCGTGATCGACGCCGTCTCCTGGCGCATCCTGCGCGACGACCTGGAGATCGCCTACCGGCAGGCGGTCGAGGGCGGATCGGTCACGCTGGGGGAGCGCAGCACCAGCTTCCGCGCGTGGTCCAGGAAACTCTCGGCGTACGTCGCCGAGGGCGGCCTGGACCACGAACTGCCCTACTGGGAGGAGGCCGTACGCGCCGAACCGGCGCCGGCGGACGTGCCGCCGGGAGCCGGGGCGGCACCGACCGCCGTGGTCGGCGTGGAACTCGGCGAAGAGGACACGGCGGCCCTGCTGCGCTCGGCCCCGACGGCCTACCGCACCCGCGTCAACGACGTGCTGCTCGCCGCCCTCGCCCTGTCCCTGGCCCGCTGGACCGGGCACGACCGGGTCCGCCTGGACCTCGAAGGACACGGCCGAGAGGACCTGCTCGACGGAGTCGACCTCTCCCGCACGGTCGGCTGGTTCACCACCGTCCACCCGGTCGCCCTCCAGGTGCCCGACCCCGGCGACCTGGGACCCGGGCGGGACTGGCGGTCCCTGGTGAAGTCGGTGCGCCGCCAGCTGCGCACCGTGCCCGGCAACGGACTCGGCTTCGGCGCCCTGCGCACCTTCGGCCCGCCCGAGGTCCGCGAGCGTCTCGGCTCCGGCGCGCACGGCCAGGTGGTGTTCAACTACCTCGGCCAGTGGGACTCCGGCCCCGAGACCCGCGGCAGCGGCCTGGTGCGCACCGAGCACGGCTCCTTCGGGCAGGACCACGACCCCCGGGACCCCGGCTCGCACCTGGTGGAGGTGGTGGGCTCGGTGCAGCACGGCCGCCTCGCCTTCACCTGGCACCACCGGCCCGGCATCCACGACACCGCCACCGTCCGCCGCGTCGCCGAGGAATTCGCCCAGGCCCTGCGGCACATCGCCCAGCACGCCCGGGGAGGCCGGTGACGACGTACCGATCCCGGCCCGGGCCGCCCCGGCGGCCGGCCCGGCACGACCCGCGCTCCCCGCGCGCTCCGACCCGGGGCGGCCGCGCCCGCCCCGCTCCGACCACCCGACCCGACCCAGCGATCGCGAAGGAACGTGACATGGACGAGAACACCCGCTACCAGGTGCTGCGCAACGACGAGGAGCAGTACTCCCTGTGGCCCGTCGACATCGAGGTGCCCGCCGGCTGGCAGCCCGTCGGCAAGGAGGGCACCGAGGCCGAGTGCTCCGCCTACGTCGACGAGGTCTGGACCGACATGCGCCCGCGCAGCCTGCGTGAGCGCATGGAGAACGCCGGAGCCTGACCACCGGCCGGCCCGCACCACCGGCGCCGGGCCGGCCGCACCGCGGCGGCCCGGCGCGTTCCCCCACCACTGCCCGCGGTTCCACCCCACCGGCGCCCCACCGCCCTCGGCCCCACCGCACGCGCCCGCTTCCGAGGAGCCCGTCATGACCCCCGTACTGCGCACCGAACGCCTGGAGTTCCTGCCCTATCGTCCCGAGCACGAGGACGCCTTCGTCGCGCTGCTGCGCAACGAGGAGGTGTGCCGCTGGATGGGGCAGGACCTCGTGCCCGAACCGGACGTCCGCGCGCTGTTCCGGGCCATCCTCACCGACGTCTACCCGCAGCACCGCTTCGACGTGTGGGGCCTGTGGCATCAGGGCACGTACGTCGGCCACGCCGAGGTGAAGAGGACCGGCAACGTCGACGGCCACGAACTCGTCACCGCGCTGGCCCCCGAGCACTGGGGCCGGGGCCTGGGCGGGGAAGTGGTGCGCGGCCTCCTCCGCCACGCCGCCGACAACCTCGGGCTAGAAGAGGCCTACGGCATGGTGGGCGCCGGGAACACCGCGAGCCTGACGATGTGCCACCGGCTGGGCTTCCGCCGGCTGCGCGATGTCGTCGCCGACGACGGTTCCGTGACGAAGCTGCTGGTCGTCCGGACGAGGACGACGAGCCGGACCACGCCCGGCAGCCCGGCGGGGGACCCCGCCCATCCGACGGCGACGACCGACACGCCGCTCCCGACGGCGACCGGCACCTCGCTTCCGGCGGCGGGCCCCGCGGACGCGACACTCCGGGGGGCGGCCACCACGCCGCTCCCGGCAGCGGCGGCGGACCCGGGGAGTGGTGTGCGGGCGGCCGGTCCGGCGCGTACGGCGGACCCGGTGTGAGCCGGCCGCCGCTCACCGAGGACGCCACCGGCGCGCCCGGCACCGGCCGGCCGCCGAGCCTGTGGCGCAACCGTGACTTCAACCTGCTGTGGACCGGCCAGTGCCTGTCGGACCTCGGCGGTGCCATGGCGGACCTGGCCCTGCCGCTGCTGGTCCTGCAGCAGACCGGCTCACCGGCACGGGCCGGGCTCGTCGGCACCACGGGACTCGCCGTCACCCTGGTCTGCCGGTTGCCGGCGGGTGTCCTCGCCGACCGCTTCGACCGGCGCCGGATGATGATCGTCTCCGACGCCTTCCGGATGGCCGTGTACGCCCTGTTCGCCTGCGCGCTCCTGGCGGACACGGCCGGTCTCGCCGTGATCGTCGCGGTGGTGGCCTGCAGTGCCGCCGCCACGGCCGTCTTCAGCACCGCCGAGCACGCCGCGATCCGCAACCTGGTGCGTCCCGACCAGATCGGTACCGCGGTGGCCCGCAACGAGGCCCGCTCGTACGGCACCTCGCTGGCCGGCCCGCCGCTGGGCGGCCTGCTGTTCGGGATCGGCCGGGCCCTGCCGTTCGCCGGCAACGCGTTGAGTTTCCTGCTCTCGCTGGTGGCCGTGGTCTGTGTCCGCCGGCCCCTGCAGCAACCCCGGCGGGAGTCACCCCCGCCCGCGCGCGGGTCCGCCGTACAGGGCCTGCGGTTCGTGCTGGCCCACCCGTTCCTGCGGGCCCTGCTCCTGATCGCCGCCCCGCTCAACATGGCCTTCACCGGCATGGTCTTCGCGCTGACCCTCTCACTCAGACGCGCCGGGCTCTCGCCGTTCCTGATCGGCCTCGCGGGCACGATCTTCGCCGTGGGCGGCTTCCTCGGCGCGTTCGCCGCGCCGGCCCTGCAGCGCATGCTGCGCCTGCCCGTCCTGCTCACGCTGCTCTGCTGGGTCACCGCCGCGCTGATGGCGGTCAGCGCGCTGCTGTCCACCACGATCCTCGCCGCCGTGCCTCTGGCCGTCGCGGTGTTCCTCGGGCCCACCGCCAACGCCGCCCTCTTCGGCCACCAGGCCGCCCTGACCCCCGACCACCTCCAGGGGCGCGTGGTCAGCGTGCTCCTCCTGGCCGCCGGGTCGGCGGCGGCCCTCGCCCCCGCCCTGGCCGGAGCACTGCTGGGCCGCTGGGGTGGCGCACCGGCGATGCTCGTCTTCTCCGCGCTGGTCAGCGTCGCCGCCGTGGCCGCCGGCCGCAGCCGGGGCATCCGGGGCGGCGCCGCGTAGCGTCACAGGGGCTGCGCGGGCGGCCCACACGCGCTGTAATGGCGAAGTGGTGAGTGAGGGCGCTGCGATCAGCAGAACGAGGACGGAGCGTGTGGAAGCCGCCCTTGACACGCTCACCGCGTTCGCCACGCCCGACCGGCTCCGCCGCGTCCTCGAACAGGCCCTCGTGTTCGCCGGAGCGGCCTTCGCCGGGGTGTACACGCCCGGCGGCGACCCGTCCCATCTGGTCCTCGCCGAGTCGGCGGGCCTGCCGCGCACCCTGTACGGGCTCCGGGACGGCTATCCGGCCGCGGGCGGCTCCCCGGTCGCCGAGGCCCACCGCGCCGGGCGGCCGCTGTGGCTCGGCCCGGCGGAACTGGCCGGCTGCCCCGAGGCGCGGCGCACCCCGTCCGGTGACTTCTCCCTGGCCGCGCTGCCGCTCGGCCCCGCGGGCGGCGGCTGCCTGCTGGCCGTCAGCGAGCACCCCGGCGGCTTCGGCACCGACGACCGCGCCTGCCTGGAGGTGATCGCCCGCGCGATCGCCGTACCCGTGCGGGAGGCGGCCGCGGACGACACGGGTGAGCTGCCCCCGAACGCCTTCAGACTCGCCATGGACACCGGCCGGGTCGAGGTCGGCGACGACATCCTGCGGCTGTTCGGGATCAGCCGGGACGGCTTCGACGGCCGGGTGGAGACCCTGCTCGGGCGGACCGTGCCCGAGGACCTGCCCGCGCTGATGTCCGTGGTCGAGGCGGACCACATGTCCATCGGCGACCGCGAGCTGGAGTTCCGCATCCTGCAGCCCTCCGGCCCGCCCAAGTGGCTCAGGCTGCGCGGCCGGCTGGTGCCCGGCGGGGAGGGCCGTCCGGCCCGGCTCGTCGGCACCGTCGCCGATGCCTCCACCCTGCGCTCCGACGTCACCGATGTGGCCCGCGTGCAGCGCCTGGCCGCCGCCCTGGCCACCGCCGGCACCGTCAAGGACGTCGGCCAGGCCGTCGTCGCCGCCCTGCGCAAGCCGCTGCAGGCCGACCGGATCGCCCTCGCCGAACTGGAGAACGACCGGCTGGTGGTCACCGTCCTCGACCCGCCCGAACCCGAGGCCTGGCCCGAGGTGTGGCGCAGTGAGTGGCGCACCGAGTGGCCTGACGCGCCGGTGCGCGCCATGCCCACGCTGGCCGCCGGGCTCCGCGAGGGCCGCGCCCGGATCTGGCCCGCCGGCAGCCGGCTGGAGCCCGCCCTCGCCGAGGTCGGTCCCGGCGGCCTCGCGGTGCTGCCGCTGCCCGCCGGCGGCCGCATGGCCGGCGCCTGCCTGATCGGCTGGGACCGCCCGCACGACTTCGCCCCCGACGAACGCGCCCTGCTCACCGTCTGCGCCGGCCTGACCGGCCAGGCCCTGCTGCGCGCCCACGCCTTCGACGCCGAGCACGAACTCGTCGGCATGCTCCAGCGCACCCTGCTGCCCCGCCGCCTGCCCCGGCTGCCCGGTGCGGTCGCCGTCGCCCGCTACCTGCCCACCACCGCCGGGCTGGAGGTCGGCGGCGACTGGTACGACGTGATCCCGCTCGCCGACAACCACGTGGCCCTCGTCATCGGGGACGTCCAGGGCCACAACGCGGGCGCCGCCACCCTGATGGGCCAGATGCGCACCGCGCTGCGCGCCTACGCCGTCGAGGGCCACGCCCCCGACGTCGTCGTCTCGCACGCCAACCGGCTGCTGCTGGACATGGAGACCGACCTCTTCGCCACCTGCGCCTACGTCGACGTCGACATGGAGCAGGGCACCGCCTGGTGCGTGCGGGCCGGCCATCTGCCGCCCGTGCTGCGCCACCCGGACGGCTCGGTCCGGATCGTGCAGGCCGAGGGCGGTCCGCCGCTCGGGGTGCTCGACCGGGCCGAGTACCCGATGACACCGCTCCGGCTCCAGCCCGGCACGGTGATCGCGCTGACCACCGACGGCCTGGTGGAGGCCTCCGACGCCGACATCGACGTGGGCATGGACCGGCTCGCGGGCGAGCTCGCCGCCGCCGACCCCGGCCACCTCGGCCTGGTCGCCGACGCCCTGCTCGCCGGGGCCCACCGCGGCGACGACGTGGCCCTGCTGCTGATGCGCTACGACGGCATGGCCGTACGGCCGCTGCGCGAGAGCTGGACGGTGTGGCGGGTACCGGAGGCGGCCCGCCACGCCCGCCGCTTCACCCGGCGCACCCTGCGCACCTGGGGCGTCTCCCAGGACAGCCTCGACGCGGCGCTGCTGGTGGTCTCCGAACTCGTCACCAACGCCCTCGTGCACACCGGCGGCCCGGTCCGGCTCGACATGAGCCTGCTCAACCACCGGCTGCGGCTCGCCGTGGCCGACTCCTCGCCGCGCAGCCCCGTGAAGCCCGCCAGCATCGGCTGGGAGGCCACCGGCGGCCGGGGCATTCTGCTGGTGGAGGCCGTGTCGGTGGCCTGGGGCACGATCCCGGTCAGCGGCGGCAAACAGGTCTGGGCGGACCTCGTCACCGACGGCTGACCCGCCACCCGGGTGCGGAGGATAGCCGTTCAGGCACGCTGGGGAGGCGAGCCGCGCAACCCGTGCCTAGGGTCTGATGATGTGGCACACACCTTCGAAGAACTGGTGCAGAAGCAGCGCGCGGCCGACGCGGCCCACGCCACCGTCGAGGACCTGCGGGACGCCTACGGCCCGCCTGCCGACCGACGGATGACGGGCGCCCAGTCGGGCACCTACGAGACCGCCCTGCGCGCCTGGCGGGACCTGGCCCGGGACGTGCAGAGCGCGGTGAGCGAGTACGCCAAGCAGACGGGCCGGCCACGTGCCGAGATCGAGACCGAGGTCGAACGGGCGGCGGCGGAGCAGGGTAGCTGACCGGGGCCGGGGACGCGCGGTGCCCGGCGCCGGGTGGCTGAAGCGCACCGGCGCGCGCATCCGACGCGCGCCGCCGGGTACCCGAGGACCATGAACACTGCCATGTACCAAGCGGCCACCGGCGCCCAGGTGTTCGGGTACCTCCTGATCCTGGTCGCCGGGGTGGCCTGCGTCGTTGGACTGATCTGGGCCTTCCGGCTGGGTATCAAGGTGCGCGAACGCGAACCGGCTCCGCCGCGCCCCGACGAGCAGCCCAAGATGCCGCCGTCCGGACCGGTCCACGAGATCCGCGAGGTGCGTGAGCCCGACGAGATGCCCCACGCCACCGACGGGGGCGAGCGGCTCACCCCGCACCAGCTCGGCAACGTCGGTACCAAGCGCGCCGACGACCAGAGCCGCGAACGCTGGTCGTCCGGTTCCAGCGGGTCCTTCGGCGGCGGTGGCGGCGGCCGGACCTGAACCGCTCGCGCCCGCCGGGGTTTGCGGGCGGCAGGGCGTGGGGACCCGGCGGGGCACAGATCGCGCCGGATGATCACCCGGATGATCGCGCAGAGAGAAGATGAACGACGTGACCGCGCATGCCAGCCAGAAACCCGCCCTGCCCCACGCCGAGACCGGCTGGTCGAAGGCCCGCCGACGCGGCCGGGGAGTGCGCACCTGCCTCCCCGCCGTCCTGGACCGCACGTCCGCGGGACAGCAGTGCGTCGGGCCCGAGGACAACATCGTGCGCGGCGAGGACTGACGACCGGACGACGGATCGGCCGGGACGACCGGACGACCGATCGGCCGGGAGACGCCCAGCGATCCCGGCCCCGTGCCGCGTGTGTGCGGGCGCCCCGCGGCACGGGGCCGGGTCGGCCTGTCAGGCGTGGGTCTTGGCCAGCAGCTCCAGTACCTCGGCGGTCGTGCCGCTCTCGCCGAGCCGCGGGAAGATCCGCTCGACGCTGCCCGTGTGCGCCTCGGGGTCGCTGTCGGCCATGGCGTCCGTAGCGAGGGTGACGTGGTAGCCGTGTGCGTAGGCGTCGCGGGCGGTGGACTCCACGCCGATGCTGGTGGCGATGCCGGTCAGCACGATCTGGGTGATGCCCCGGCGGCGCAGCTGGACGTCCAGGTCGGTGCCGTGGAAGGCGCTCCAGTTGTGCTTGGTGACACGGATGTCGCCGGGGTGCCCGGCCAGGTCGTCGACGATGAGGTCCCAGCCCTCCGCGAAGGCGAGTCCGCGCGGCTGGCGCTCGGTGCGGCCGGGGACGGCGTCCGCCCCGTCGGGCGCGAAGGAGACCCGGACGAGTACCACGGGCAGGCCGCGGGAGCGGAAGGCGTCGGCGAGTTCGGCCGTGCGGGCGACGACGTCCGCGCCCGGATACGGCTGGGTGGGCATGGCCACGATGCCGTTCTGCAGGTCGATCGAGACGAGCGCGGTACGGGCGTCGAGGGTGGTGAGCGACATGGGTCGGTCAGGCCTTTCGAGGGGTGAGCCGGCCGAGGGAACGGTCGGGCAGGGTCGTCGCCGGCAACAGGGCGGAGCAGGCGAGCATGAACAGGGCCAGGTCGTGCAGTCCGGCCGTGTCGGCGCGGTGCGGGAAGAACGCCGCGGTCGCGGCGGACGCGCCCAGCGCGCCGAGGTAGGTGAAGGTCCGCAGCAGTCCCGCCGCGGAGGCGATCCGCTCCGGGTCGGCCTGCCGGTACAGGGCGCTCTGCGTGGCCAG
Source organism: Streptomyces sp. NPDC045022 (assembly GCF_056432605.1). Lineage (NCBI taxonomy): Bacteria > Bacillati > Actinomycetota > Actinomycetes > Kitasatosporales > Streptomycetaceae > Streptomyces > Streptomyces sp. NPDC045022. The sequence goes on along the minus strand of NZ_JBWKIR010000028.1, from coordinate 19,663 downwards.
GCCGATGAGCCCCTGCGGAACGCCGAGCAGCGCGCCGACCGCGAGCAGCAGCCACAGCGGGCTGTCGGCGCGCATCAGGAGCAGCAGGGCGCTGCCCGCGAGCTGCAGCACGGAACCGGCGAGCAGCTTGGTCCGCACCGCCTCGCGGCGCCCGGTGAGCGTGGAGACGGTGAGCGCGGCCACCGACAGCGGTAGCAGCGCGAGCCCGGCGGTGGAGGCGCTGAGCCCGCGCGCCTCCTCCAGCCACTGCGTGTAGCCGTAGATGAAGGCGTAGGCGGTGGTGTAGCCGAGCAACTGGCGCAGGTAGGTGGCGAGGAGCGGGCCGTTGCCGCCGAGGACGCGCAGGTCGATGAACGGGTCCGGCACCCGCAGTTCGCGCACCGCGAAGGCGGCGGCAGCGGTGGCGGACAGCCCCGGCAGGTACCAGTGGCCGGACCGCGGGCCCATCAGGAACAGCATGAGCGCGACCAGCACCGCCGCGAACAGCGCCATGCCGGGCAGGTCCACGCCGCGCCGCCGCGTCTCGGTGCGGGGCAGCCGCAGGGCCCCGAGCACCAGACAGGCCGCCGACAGCGGCACGTTGACGGCGAAGACCGCCCGCCAGCCGCCCAGGCCGATGAGCAGGCCGCCGAGCGTGGGGCCGATGAGGGCGACGGTCTGGCCGGCGACGGCGAGGGCGGTCAGCACGCCCGCCGGGCTGTCCCGCCCGGTGCGTACGGCTTCGGCCCGGGTCAGCCGCATGGCCGCCGGATAGGCCGCCGACGTCCCTAAGCCCAGCAGGACCCGCGCGGAGATCAGCGCGCCGAGCGAGGGCGCGAGGGCGCCCAGCAGACCCGCGGCGCCGACCAGGGCCGTACCGCCGAGGTAGAGCCGGCGCGGGCCGTACATGTCCACCAGGCGGCCGACGACGGGCTGGCCGACCGCCGTGGCCAGGTAGAGCGCCGAGACCAGCCAGACCGTCTCGGCGGGCGGTGCCCCGAAGGCGACGCCGATCGGGACCAGGGCCACGGCGATCATCGAGGAGTTGACCGGGTTCAGGACCGTCCCCAGGATCATCGGCGGGACGAGCCGGCGGTCGAAGGCGGTGGGGGAGCGGTCGGCCGCCCCGGCGCGGGCGGTGAGCCTCGGTATCACGGCTGCGACAGCCGTTCCATCAGCTCCAGCGCCTTGCGCACCGTCTGCCGCTCCTCGTCGGTGAACCGGTCCTGGAAGGCGCGGGCCAGCCACTCATCGCGGACCTGCTTGTTGCCCTCGATACGGGCCCGGCCGGCGTCGGTCAGGGTGACCAGCTGGCGGCGGCCGTCGTCGGGGTCGGGGGCGCGGCGGATCAGCCCGTGCTGTTCCAGGGCGGCCAGCGTGGTGGCCATGGACTGCGGCCGTACGCCCTCGGCGGCGGCCAGGGCGCTGGCCGTGGCCGCGCCGTGCTTGCCGACCAGGGTGAGCGCCGACTCCTGGGACGGTGTCAGGTCGGCGTCCTGGGCGATCTCGCGGATACGGCGCCGCAGCCGGCTGAAGACCACGCGCAGGTCGCGCGCGGCCCGGACGGCCGAGTCGGAGATCTGATCCACGCCGTCAGCGTAGAACGGTCAGCCCGAACTGTCCAGGCAAAACTGTTCAGCTTTGCCTGAAGAATTGTCGGGTACTCGCCGGTCCTCGGACAGCACAACGGGTCGGTGACCCGCACGCCGGTGAAGTGAAGGAGCGCAGATGACCTCTCCGGACACGTCCGGCCTGGAGGCGGCCCTGCGCGCCGAGGTGGACGGCGAAGTCCGCTTCGACGCGGGCAGCCGCGGCGCCTACGCGACGGACGGATCGAACTACCGGCAGGTCCCCCTCGGTGTCGTCGTCCCCCGCACGGTGGAGGCCGGCGCCCGCGCCCTGTCGGTGTGCGCACGCTTCGCCGCCCCCGTCCTGTCCCGCGGCGGCGGCACCAGCCTGGCCGGACAGTCGACCAACACCGCCGTGGTGATCGACTGGAGCAAGTACTGCACCAAAGTCCTCTCCGTCGATCCGCGGCAGCGCACCTGCGTGGTCGAACCCGGGATCGTCCTCGACGAACTGAACCGGCAACTCGCCCGCCACCGGCTGCAGTTCGGGCCGAAGCCCTCCACCCACAGCCACTGCGCCCTCGGCGGCATGATCGGCAACAACTCCTGCGGCGCCTCCGCCCAGGCCTACGGCAAGACCGTCGACAACGTCCGGCGGCTGGAGATCCTCACCTACGACGGGCAGCGCGCCTGGGTCGGCCCGACCCCGCCCGACGAGCGCACCCGGATCCGCGCCGGCGGCGGACGGCTCGCCGAGATCTACACCGGCCTCGACCGCATCGCCACCGAGTACCTGGCCGACATCCGCCGCGGCTACCCCAAGATCCCGCGACGCGTCTCCGGGTACAACCTCGACTCCCTGTTGCCCGAGAACGGCTTCGACGTGGCCAAGGCCCTCGTCGGCAGCGAGGGCACCCTGGTCACCGTCCTGCGCGCCGAACTCGACCTCGTCCCGGTCCCGGCGTACCAGTCACTGCTGGTCCTCGGCTACGACGACATCTGCGCCGCCGCCGACGACGTACCCCAGCTGCTGGAACACTGCTCACCCACCCAGCTGGAGGCCCTGGACGGGCGCATGGCACAGCTGATGCGCGAGGAGGGCGCCTACCTCGAATCCCTGAACATCCTGCCGGACGGGGACAGCTGGCTGATGCTGCAGTACAGCGGCGACAGCCAGGAGGCCGTCGACGAGCAGGCACACGCGCTGCTCCGCGCCCTCGGCCGCGGCGCGAACGACGCGAACGTCGCCTTCTCCGACAACCCGGAACGCGAGCAGAAGATGCTCAAGGCACGCGAGGCCGGACTCGGCGTCACCGCGCGCCCTCCGGACGACCGCGAGACCTGGGAGGGCTGGGAGGACTCCGCCGTACCGCCCGAGCGGCTCGGCGACTACCTGCGCGACCTCAAGAAGCTGTTCCAGGAGTTCGACTACGACCACCCGTCGCTGTACGGGCACTTCGGGCAGGGCTGCGTCCACACCCGTATCCCGTTCGGGCTGAAGACCGCCGACGGCGTCGCCGCCTTCCGCCGGTTCCTGGAACGCGCCGCCGACCTCGTCGCCTCCTACGGCGGCTCCCTGTCCGGCGAGCACGGCGACGGCCAGGCCCGGGGCGAGCTGCTCACCCGGATGTTCGGCGAACGGCTCGTGACCGCCTTCGGCGAGCTGAAGGCCCTCTTCGACCCGGGCGACCGGATGAACCCCGGCAAGATCGTCCGCCCCAACCCCGTCGACGGACAGCTGCGGCTCGGCCCCGACTGGCGGCCGGACACCCCCGCGACCCACTTCGGCTTCCCCGAGGACGAGCACGACTTCAACCGCGCGGTCATGCGCTGTGTGGGCATCGGCAACTGCCGCGGCCACTCCGGCGGGGTGATGTGCCCCTCCTACCGGGCCACCATGGAGGAGGAGCACTCCACCCGCGGCCGCGCCCGGCTGCTGTTCGAGATGCTCGACGGGCACGCCGACTCCGCCATCAAGGACGGCTGGCGTTCCACCGCCGTGCACGACGCGCTCGACCTCTGCCTGGCCTGCAAGGGCTGCAAGTCCGACTGCCCGACCGGCGTCGACATGGCCACGCTCAAGGCGGAGTTCCTCTCCCACCACTACGAAGGCCGCATCCGTCCCGCCGCCCATTACTCGATGGGCTGGCTGCCGGTCTGGGCGCGGTTGTCCCGGCTCGCGCCCTCCCTGGTCAACTCCGCGCTCCACGCGCCCCTGCTGGCGCGCGCCGGCAAGCGGCTGGCCGGTCTCGACGAGGCCCGCTCGGCACCCGTCTTCGCCGAGCAGTCCTTCCTCCAGTGGTGGCAGGCACGCGACACCGAGGAGCCCGACCCGGCCGACCCGCGCACCGTTGTGCTGTGGCCCGACACCTTCAGCGGCTACTTCCACCCCTCCATCGCGAAGTCGGCCGTACGTGTTCTGGAGGACGCCGGCTTCCGGGTCGCCGTCCCCACCGAACCCGTGTGCTGCGGCCTGACCTGGATCTCCACCGGGCAACTCCCCGTCGCGAAGAAGGTGTTGCGACGCACCCTGACGGTGCTGCGCCCCTACCTGGAAGCCGGCACCCCGATCATCGGCCTCGAACCCTCCTGCACGGCCGTCTTCCGCGCCGACGCCCCCGAACTGCTGCCGGCCGACCAGGACGTGCAGCGGCTGGCCGGACAGGTCCGCACCTTCGCCGAACAACTCGTCCACCACGCGCCCGACGACTGGCGGCCACCGCGGCTCGCCCGGCAGGCGACCGTGCAGACCCACTGCCACCAGCACGCCGTCATGAAGTTCGACGCCGACCGCGAACTGATGCGCCACGCCCACCTCGACGCCGAGGTCCTCGACGAGGGCTGCTGCGGCCTGGCCGGCAACTTCGGCTTCGAACGCGGCCACCACGAGGTCTCCATGGCCGTCGCCGAACAGGGCGTCCTGCCCGCCGTACGGGGGGCCGCACCCGACAGCCTGGTCCTCGCCGACGGCTTCAGCTGCCGCACCCAGATCGAGCAGGGCGGCACCGGCCGCCGCGCCCTGCACCTCGCCGAGGTCCTGGCCCTTGCCCTGGACGGCAACCTGCCCAGCGATCACCCGGAGCGCCTGGCCGACCGCCCGCCCGAGCCGTCCCGTACGGCCCGCTGGACGACGACCGCCGCCGCCGCGGCCCTCGTCGCAGCGGCCGGCGCGGGCGCCGCCCTCCGGCTGCGGCGCCGGACCTGAGGAGGCCACGTGAGCGACCAGCCGGCCGTCGAGGCCGTGGACACCGCCGTCTTCAGCGTGCCCACCGACGCGCCCGAGGCGGACGGCACCCTCGCCTGGGACAAGACCACCCTCGTCCTGGTCACCGCCCGCTCCGGCATCACCACCGGGCTCGGGTACACCTACGCACCGGCAGCCACCGCCCACCTCGTCCGCGAACTGCTCGCCGACACGGTCACCGGCCTCTCGGCGTTCGACGTGCCGCGCGCCAACGAGCGGATGTGCCGGGCGGTGCGCAACGCCGGACTGCCGGGAGTGGCCGCCCAGGCGATCGCCGCCGTCGACATCGCCCTGTGGGATCTGAAGGCCCGCCTGCTCGGCCTGCCCCTCGTCCGTCTGCTGGGCGCCGCCCGCGACGACGTGCCCGTCTACGGCAGCGGCGGCTTCACCACCTACGACGCCGAGCGCCAGGACCGCCAGTTGCGCGGCTGGACCGAGGAACAGGGCATCCCACGCGTCAAGATCAAGATCGGGGAGTCGTGGGGCACCCGGGAAGCCCGCGACCTGGAACGGGTCGCCCGCGCGCGGGGCAGTATCGGTGACACAGCCGAGTTGTACGTGGACGCCAACGGCGCGTACACCGGCGGCCAGGCCGTACGGATCGCGGACGGGCTCGCCGGCGAGGGCGTGACCTGGTTCGAGGAGCCCGTCTCCTCCGACCACCTCACCCTGCTCGCGGACCTCCGCGGCCGGGTCCCGATGGACGTCGCGGCCGGCGAGTACGGCTACACCCTGCCCTACTTCGCACACATGCTGACCGCCGGCGCCGTCGACTGCCTCCAGGCGGACGTCACCCGGTGCGGCGGCATCACCGTCTGGCTGCGCGCCGCCGCGCTCGCCCACGCGCGCGGGACCGACATCTCCGGGCACTGCGCGCCCCACGCCCACGCCCATGTGGCCGCCGCCGTGCCCAACCTCCGCCACCTGGAGTGGTTCCACGACCACGTCCGCATCGAGCGGCTCCTGTTCGACGGCGCCCTCGACCCCGGCGGCGGCAGCATCGTCCCGGGCGCCGACGGGGCACCCGGGCTTGGCCTGAGCCTCGCCGAGGAGCGGGCGCGGCAGTACCGGGTGGAGTGAACGCGGGAGGAGCGAACCGGGGGAGGAGCAGTGACGAGCAAGGATGGACGAGAAAGGACCCAGCATGCCCCCGACCGTCGTCATCACCGGTGCCAGCGCCGGTATCGGACGTGCCACCGCCCGTCTCTACGCCACCAGGGGCGCCGACGTCGTCCTGATCGCCCGGGGCAAAGGCGGTCTGGAAGACGCGGCCGACGAGGTCGCGGCGCTCGGCGGGCGGCCCCTCGTGCAGGTGGCCGACGTGGCCGACCCCGCACAGGTGGAGGCCGCCGCCGACGCCGCCGAGGATGCGTTCGGCCCGATCGACGTATGGATCAACTGCGCCTTCTCCACGGTGTTCGCGCCTTTCGAGGAGATCACCGCCGAGGAGTTCAAGCGGGTCACGGAGGTGACCTACCTCGGCTTCGTCAACGGCACCCGCTCCGCCCTCAAGCGCATGCTGCCCCGCGACCGGGGCACGATCGTGCAGGTCGGCTCCGCGCTCGCGGAACGGTCGATCCCGCTTCAGTCGGCGTACTGCGGCGCCAAGCACGCCATCAACGGCTTCACCTCCGCCCTGCGCACGGAACTGCTGCACCGCGGCAGCGACGTGCACGTCACGGTCGCCCAGATGCCCGCGGTCAACACCCCCCAGTTCCAGTGGGTCCGCTCCCGGCTGGCCAAGCACCCCATGCCGGTCCCGCCGATCTACCAGCCCGAGGTCGCGGCCCGCGGCGTGGTGTACGCGGCCGACCACCCGCGCCGCAAGCAGTACTACGTCGGCGCCACCACCGTCGCCACCATCTGGGCGAACCGTCTCGCCCCCGCCCTGCTCGACCGCTATCTGGCCCGCACCGGCTTCGACTCCCAGCAGTCCGACCGCCTGCCGCCCGCCGGCCTGGACAACCTCTTCGAACCGGTCGACCGCGACCCCGCCGGCGACCAGGGTGCCCACGGCGCCTTCGACGACATCGCCCACTCCCGCTCCTGGCAGGAGACCCTGGTCCGGCACCCCGCCGCCACGGCCCTCGGCGCGGGCGCCGCCGTGCTGGGCGCCGTACGCGGCATCCGCCGCCTGACCTCCTGAGCCGCATAGGCTGACGGTGTGCGCCTCCTCCTCATGTCCGACACGCACCTCCCGAAGCGGGCCAAGCGGCTCCCGGAGCCGCTGCTCGCCGAACTCCCCGGCGCGGACGTCGTGTTCCACGCCGGGGACTGGGTCGACACCGCCACCCTCGACCTGCTGGAGAGCCGCAGCCGCCGGCTGATCGGGGTCTACGGCAACAACGACGGCCCCGGACTGCGCGCCCGGCTGCCCGAGGTGGCGTACGCCGAGCTGGACGGCCTGCGCTTCGGCGTCGTGCACGAGACCGGCCCCGCCCAGGGCCGCGAGGCCCGCTGCGCCGCCCGCTTCCCCGACCTCGACGTCCTGGTCTTCGGCCACAGCCACATCCCGTGGGACACCACCGCCCCCGGCGGCCTGCGGCTGCTCAACCCCGGCTCCCCGACCGACCGCCGCCGCCAGCCCCACTGCACCTACCTCACGGCGACGGTCACCGACGGAGCACTCACCGACGTGACCCTGCACCGCCTGCCGCAGCGGTAGGGCCTTTCATTTGGATCTTGCCGGATCAGGGAGCGGGGCCTGGCGCCGTGCATCGCAAGGCGGAGGAGGGCGTCATGGCGGAGCCATGGCAACCGACGACAGCGCGGCGAGGTGCGGTGCCAGGCCCCGCGAGCCCGGCATGATCCAAACGAAAGGCACCTAGGCCTCTCGTCGCCCGCGACCGCGCGGAAACCGAGCAGGCGGGACCTCCGGCTGTGCCGCCTGCGCGGCTTCCGCGCTGTCGCACCGGCCGACGTGCACCGCCTGCCGTGGTGGTGGCGGGCGTGCCCCGCCTGCCGCCATCCCCTCGCCGTCAGGGGGCCGCGGGTGGGTGGATGGCCCCGGTGGTCGCGGTGAGCGGCGCCCCGCTGCCGCCCCAGCGCAGGGCGACGATCTCGGCGGCGACGGACACGGCGACCTCCTCGGGCGTACGGGCCCCGAGGTCGAGCCCGAGCGGGGAGCGCAGCCGGGACAGCTCGGCCTCGGTCAGGCCGGCCTCGGTCAGCCGTTTGCGCCGCTCGTCGTGGGTACGCCGGCTGCCCATCGCCCCGATGTAGGCGGCCGGCCGACGCAGCGCCTCCTGAAGCAGCGGCACGTCGAACTTCGGGTCGTGGGTGAGGACGCAGATCACCGTGCGCCCGTCCGTACCGGTGCCCTCGAGATAGCGGTGCGGCCACTCGACGACGACCTCCACGGCCGCCGGGAAACGCTTGGGCGTGGCGAAGACCGGGCGGGCGTCGCACACCGTGACCCGGTAGCCGAGGAAGTCGCCGATACGGGCCACCGCGGCCGCGTAGTCGATCGCGCCGAAGACCAGCATGCGCGGCGGCGGCGCGAAGGACTGCAGGAACACCGTGACGTCGTCCTCGCGGCGCTCCCCGTGCGGCCCGTAGTGCCTGCGGACCGTGGCGCCGAGCGCGAGTTCGCCACGCGCGTCGGCGGTGACGGCCACATCGAGCCCGGTCGTGCCGAGTGTCCCGGCCACGGCGTCCGGCCAGGCCGCGAGGGAGGCCCCTCGCGGGGCGGGGCCGTCGACCACGGTCGCCACGGTCACCGGCTCACCCGCCGCCACGGACGCGGCGACCGCGCCGAACGCCGGATCCGATGTGGCAGTGACCGGCCGCACCAGCAGGGTGATCTCACCCCCGCAGGTCAGACCGACCGCGAACGCGTCCTCGTCGCTGTACCCGAAGGTCTCCAGCCGTGCCTCGCCGCTCGCCACCACCTCCCGCGCGAGTTCGAACACCGCACCTTCCACACAGCCCCCGGACACGCTTCCCACGACCTCGTCGCCCGGCCCCACGGCCATGGCGGCGCCGGGCCCGCGCGGGGCGCTGCGGCTGACCGCGACGACCGTGGCGAGTCCGAACGGGACTCGGGCCGCATACCAACGTTCCAGCGCCGGGAGGATCTCACGCACCACCGTGCTCCTTTCACGACCGCCACACATTCGTTGAGCGTTAATCCATTGCCGTCGGAAGGCCTCCCTGCTGCACTGCTCGGGACCCGAAGGCATACACCGAGAGGACCTCAGATGCGCACTGCGTGCATGTCCACCCACGACGGAACCCACCTCATGCCGAAGGACATCACGCTCAGTGCATCTGCTCAATCTCGGAATTCTCGCGCATGTCGACGCCGGTAAGACCAGCCTGACCGAACGGCTGCTGCACACGGCCGGAGTGATCGACGAGGTCGGCAGCGTCGACACCGGCAGCACCACCACGGACACGCTCGCACTGGAGCGGCAGCGCGGCATCACCATCAAGTCCGCCGTCGTCTCGTTCCCGCTCGACGGCGTCACCGTCAACCTCATCGACACCCCCGGTCACCCGGACTTCATCGCCGAGGTCGAGCGGGTGCTCGGCGTCCTCGACGGCGCTGTCCTGGTCGTCTCGGCGGTGGAAGGCGTCCAGGCGCAGACACGGGTGCTGATGCGGACCCTGCGCCGACTGCGCATCCCGACCCTGGTCTTCGTCAACAAGATCGACCGGCGGGGCGCCCAGGACGACGCCGTGCTGCGCCGGATGGCGCGCCGGCTGGCCGTACCGCTCGTCCCCATGGGGCGGGTCACCGCACTCGGGACCCGTGCCGCGCGCTTCGTCCCCGGCCTTGGACCGGCCGCGCTGGACGCCCTGGCCGACCACGACGACGACCTGCTCGCCGCCTACCTGGACGGCGGTGTCCCCGACGGCCGTCTGCATGCCGCTCTGGTGGCCCAGACCCGGCGGGGGCTGGTCCATCCGGTGTACTTCGGCTCCGCCATCACGGGCGCCGGTGTGCGCGAGCTGATCTGGGGCATCGAGCGGCTGCTGCCCGTGGCCGACGGTGACCCGGACGGCCCGCTGTCGGCCACGGTCTTCAAGGTCGAGCGAGGCCCGGCGGGGGAGAAGGTGGCCTACGCGCGCATCTTCTCCGGCACCATGCGCGTCCGCGACCGCATCCCTTTCGGGGACGGCCGCGAGACGGGCCGGACTGCGGACAGCCGACAGGAAGGTCGATCTGCCAACGGCGGCGCCGCAGCCCAGGAAGCCTACGGCGGTACGGCGGCCCGCGAGGCCGACGACCGTACGGAAGGCCGCGAAGCCGACGACCGTACGGAAGGCCGCGAAGCCCACGGCCGTAAGGAAGGCCGCGAAGCCGACGGCCGTACGGAAGGCCGCGAAGCCCACGGCCGTAAGGAAGGCCGGGACGCCGACGGCCGTAAGGAAGACCTGAAGGCCCACGGCCGGCGTATGGAAAGCCGGCCCACCGACCGCCCCGAGGAAGGGCAGCAAACCGTCGACCGTGAGAAAGCCCGCGAAGCCGACGGCCGTAAGGAAGGCCGGGACGCCCACGGCCGTGGAAAAGGCCGGCAAACCGCCGGCCGCCCAGAAGGCCGCGTCACCGCGCTCAGTGTCTTCGAGCGGGGCGCGGACGACCGGCGGGAATGTGCCGGCGCCGGGCGGATCGTGAAGGTGTGGGGCCTCGGCGGCATCCGGATCGGCGATGCGCTCGGCGAGCCGGGAACGGCGTACGAGCACCACTTCGCGCCGCCCACGCTGGAGACCGTCGTCGTCCCCGGCCCCGGCGCCGACCGGCGCTCCCTGCACCTCGCGCTCACCCAGCTCGCCGAACAGGACCCGCTCATCGGCGTCCGTCACGACGAGCCGCGCGGGGAGACGTCGGTCTCCCTCTACGGCGAGGTCCAGAAGGAGGTCATCCAGGCGACCCTCGCCGACGAGTACGGCCTGGACGTCACCTTCCGTGAGACGACGACCCTGTGCGTCGAACGGCCGGTCGGCAGCGGGCACGCCGTGGAGTTCAACAAGAAGGACGCCAACCCCTTCCTGGCCACCGTCGGCCTGCGCGTCGACCCGGCCCCGCCCGGCTCCGGCGTGGAGTTCCGGCTGGAGGTGGAGCTGGGCTCCATGCCGTACGCCTTCTTCAAGGCCGTCGAGGACACCGTCCGCGAGACGCTCGGCCAGGGACTGCACGGCTGGCAGGTCACCGACTGCACGGTCACGATGACCCACTCCGGTTACTCCCCCCGGCAGAGCCACGCCCACCAGGGCTTCGACAAGAGCATGTCGAGCACCGGCTACGACTTCCGGGGCGTCACGCCGCTCGTCCTGGTCGAGGCGCTGCGCCGGGCCGGCAGCCTGGTGCACGAGCCGATGCACCGCTTCCGGCTGGAGGCGCCGGTGGACACGCTCGGCGTGCTGCTGCCGGTGCTCGCCCGGCTGGGCGCCGTACCCGAGACCACCGGCACGCACGGCCCGGCCTGCGTGCTGGAGGGAACGGTGCCGGCCGCCCGGGTGCACGAGCTGGAACAGCGGCTGCCGGGGCTGACCCGGGGCGAGGGCGAGCTGGAGACGGCCTTCGCGCACTACGCACCGGTCACGCGCGGCACGGTCCCGGAGCGGCCGCGTACGGACCACAACCCGCTGAACCGGAAGGAGTACCTGCTGAATGTCATGCGCCGGGTGGGAGACCGAGCCGTGACCTGACTGGACGTCAACTCACCTGCCGGTCACGTGTATTGACGCTGCCCGCACATCGCCGGACCGTGGTGGACATGCCGACTGTCCGGGTGCGTCTGCTGGTTGTCCTGGTCGTCCTCTGCGGATTCCTGACGGTGGCGGGAACCCCGCCCGCCACCGCCGCCACCCCCTCCGGCTCCCTGTGGTTCGACGGCTCCCCGCTCACCGTGCGGGACGGCCGCTTCACCGACGGCCAGGGCCGCGAGGTCGTGCTGCGCGGCTACAACGTCTCCGGCGAGGCCAAGCTGGCGGAGAACGGGGGTCTGCCCTTCGCCTCGGTCGCCGACGCCCGGAAGTCCGCGACCGCGCTGCGCGCCCTCGGCGGCGGCAACGCGGTCCGCTTCCTTCTTTCCTGGGCGTATGCCGAACCGGTGCGCGGCCAGGTGGACACCGCCTACCTGGCCGCCGTCACCGAGCAGATGCGCGCGTTCCTCGACGCGGGCATCCGCGTCCTCCCCGACTTCCACCAGGACCTGTACTCCCGCCACCTGTTCCACACGGGCAGCTGGTACACGGGCGACGGCGCCCCCACGTGGGCTGTCGAGGCGGGAGGTTACCCGAGGGAGTCCTGCGGCATCTGCCTCTTCTGGGGCCAGAACATCACCCAGAACGCGGCCGTGCGGCAGGCGCAGTACGACTTCTGGCACAACGCCCACGGTCTCCAGGACGCTTTCCTCGTCACCGCCGGGACGGCCATGTCCTACCTCCGACAGCACCTGGACACAGCGGAGTTCGCCGGCATCGCCGGCTTCGACCCGTACAACGAGCCGTACGCGGGCGGTTACGACTCCGGACAGAACTCGCGCACCTGGGAACGCGACCTGCTCTGGCCGTTCTATGTGAAGTTCCGCGCCCGCATGGACGCCGCCGGCTGGCAGGAGAAGCCCGCCCTCGTCGAGCCCAACCTCTTCTGGAACGCCGACATCGCCACCCAGAAGCAGGAGGGCGGCCTGCTCGACGCGGGCACGCTCGGCCCGCGTTACGTCTTCAACACCCACTTCTACGACCAGAAGGCCATCTCCGGCATCCTGATGTGGGGCAGGGCGGCCGACGGCCAGTACGCCGCCGACCTCGCCGGTGTCCGCGACCGCGCGTCGGCCGCCGGCACCGCGGCCCTGGTCAGCGAGTTCGGCCATCCACTGTCCGGCACGGTCGCCGACAAGGCGCCGACCGTCCTCAAGGCCATGTACCAGGCGCTCGACTCCCGTGTCCCCGGCGCCCGCTGGTGGACGGACCCGGCCGCGTCCGGCCCGGTGCTGTCCGGCACCCAGTGGCAGTGGGACCTCTACAACGGTCGGCACCACGAGCTGATGAACGGCAACCCCGACAAGGTGATCACCGCCGGCGACGGCTGGAACGACGAGGACCTCTCCGCCGTGCGGCTCGACGACTCCGGCGACGTCACCCTGCGCCAGGACGCCCGCCTGCTGGACCGCCTCTATCCGAGCGCCACGGCCGGTACGACCCTCGCCTTCACCTACGAGGACCGTTCCCGGGACGGCTCGGCCACCCTCACCTGGAACCCGGTGCCGGGTTCGCTGCCGAACGTGGCGAAGCTGGTGGGCCCGGGCCGGTACGGACTCCTGGTGTGGCGCTCCGGCAGCGGCACCGCACCCACCGAACTGCATCTCCCGGCGTCGTTCCCCACCGCGTCCACGACCGTCGTCTCCGACCTGGGCACGGCGTACGCCCCGCCCGTGTACACCGCCGGCACCCCGGTCGGCGTGGCCCCCGAGCCGGGTGGCGCGGGCAGCCGCCGCCTGCTGCTCACCGACCCGGATTCGGGCGTCCCGCACTACGCGCTGGTGACCGACGGCACCACGGCGGCACCCTCGGCGGAGCTGCTGAACGCGGCGAAGGCCGAGCTGGCCGCGTGGGTGGCGGCCCGCTTCTGACACACAGTCGTACGGCCTCCGGGCGAGTGGGGCGTCCCGGAGACCGTACGACCGCTCAACTCCCGCTCGGACCGGTCCAGTCGGCCGCCACATGTCCCAGCCGGACGCGCTGCGGATGGTCACCGACCGGGACCGACGTCACCTTCCGGCCGGTGGCGAAGTCGATCGCCGTCACCTGGTCGGCGCCGCTCTCGGAGACGACGCAGTCCTTGCCGTCACCGCTGATCGTCGCCCAGTACGGCTTCGACGTCGTGACCAGCGGCCCCTCCTGGAGCGTGGCACGGTCGACGACGGTGGCGTAGTCGTCCATGGTGCCCGCGACGCACAGCTTCGTGCCGTCGGGGTTCATCGAAATGCCGTGGTGGCGCGAGTCGTTGACCCACGTGGTGCGGTCCTCGCTGGTCGCCGGGTTCTTCGGCAGGGTCTTGATGCGGGTGATCCTGTCGGTGGCGAGGTCGTACTCCAGGAAGCCGTTGAAGAACGACACCTGGAAGTACAGCTTCGACTCGTCGGGGGAGAAGACCGCGGGGCGTACCGCGTCGGAGAAGTCCTTCAGCCCGAACGCGTCCAGCCGCTGGCGCATGTCGATGACCTTGACCTGCTTGTACGTCGTCGCGTCCACGACGGTGATGCGCCGGTCGCCCTTGGTCCAGTCCCAGCCGGGGTCGTCCAGCGCGGTGTTGACGTCACCGATGGACATGTTCCAGATGTACTTGCCGTCCTTGGTGAAGATGTTCTCGTGCGGCTTGTCACCGGTGGCGAACGACCCCAGCTGCCTGCCGGTGCCGATGTCGAGCACATGCACGGTGTTCGCGGTCGAGGCGGACACCGCGACCCGGGTGCCGTCCGGCGAGACCGCCATGTGGTCGGCGCGGTAACCGGCCACACCGAACCGCCAGTTGACCTTTCCGGTGGCCAGGTCGATGGAGACGACGTCCGCGAAGCTCGGCCGGGACACCACGACCGAACGGCCGTCCGGGGTGGAGTACATGTCGTCGGCGAACTGGTCGTGCCCCTCGCCGACGCTGTTGCGGATCGCCTGGAAGTAGATCCACCTGATGGGGTCCGCGTTGATCTCCGCCATCCGCTGGTCCTTGTCGGGGATGACGCTGATCCGGCCGATCTTCGAGAAGTCGCCGGACGACTTGATGACATCGGCGGTGCCGTCCCAGTTGTTGCCGACGAACAGCACCTCGCGCAGTCCTCCGGACGAGTCGGTGGCGGCGGAGGCGGCGGTCACCGGACCGGCGAGGGTCAGGGTGAGGGCGGTGGCCACGGAGCAAAGGTGCCTGGTTCTGGAGGCAGGCATGACTGCTCTCTTTCCTCGGGGGAATCTGAACACGGGTGCTTTCACAGTGAACTTACTGAAAAGTAAGGAGCAGGCGGCCTTCTCGACAAGATGTGTGCACGACAAGATTGGGTGATCGGTGGGCCGACGGAGGGGGAAGCGTGACGGGCAGGCTCAAGGCGCCCACAGGCCGCTACGGCGGCAAGTCCGCCGAGGAACGGCAGGCCGAACGACGCCGGCGTTTCCTGGACGCGGCACTCGGGCTCTTCGGTGACACGCCGGGTTACCGGGGGACGACGGTCGCCGCGCTGAGCCAGGCCGCCGGCCTGTCCACGCGTCAGTTCTACGAGGAGTTCCGCACCCTGGAGGACGCCCTCGCCGCGCTCCACCTCCAGGTCAACGGCTGGGCCGAACAGGCCGTGCTGGACGCCCTCGCCACGGCGGAAGAGCTGCCGCTGGCCGAGCGCGCCGCGGTGCTCTTCCGCGCCTACGCACGAGACGTCACCTGCGACCCGCGACGCATCCGCATCGCCTTCGTGGAGATCATCGGCGTCAGCCCGCGCCTGGAGCGGCAGCGCCTCGCCCGCCGGGCCCGCTGGGTCGACCTCATCCGCGCCGAGGCGGACGCGGCCGTGGCACGCGGGGAAGCGGCGCCACGCGACTACCGGCTCGCGGCCACCGCCTTCATCGGCAGCGTCAACGGCCTCCTGCACGACTGGAGCGCCGGCTGGGTGGACGCCACGCTGGACGAGGTGGTGGACGAGCTGGTGCGGCTACTCCTGGGAATGCTCCGCCCGGAGGGCTGGCGCCCCGCGCCCGGCTGAGAGGACGCGACACGGCGGCCGGAACGCCGATGCCGAGGCCACGGGGAGACGGCGGGATGCGGCGGCGGGAGGGCCGGCGGCCCGAGGCCTGGGTGAGACGGTGGGTTGGAGCGGCCGGAGGGCTGGGATGCCGCGGCCCGGGGGAGAGGGAGGGATGGAGCGGCGGGAGGGCTGGCGCACCGAGCCCTGGGGGAGACCGCGGGCTCGGGGCGGCCGGAGTGCTGGCATACCGGGGCCGGGTGAGGCGGCGGGATGCGGCGGTCGGAGGGTGGCATGCCGGGGCCCGGGGGAGGTGGCGGGACGCAGCGACCGGAGGGCTGGCGCACCGAGCGCCGGGGGGAGACCGCAAGGTGGAGCGGCCGGAGGGCCGGCGGCCCGAGGCCTGGGTGAGACGGTGGGTTGGAGCGGCCGGAGCGCTGGGATGCCGCGGCCGGGTGAGGCGGCGGGATGCGGCGGCCGGAAGGCCGGCATGCCGTGGCCGGGGGACGGCGGGAGGGAGCGGCCGGGGGGCCGGGACGCCGGGAACGGGTCAGGCGGGCGGGGGGTTCCGGTCGGCGGCCCGGCGTCGCGGGGCCGGGTGGCATCGGCGGCCGTACGGACCGGAAAGTCCAGGTCAGCCGGGGTGCCGGCGGTTCGGCGCGCGGGATCGGCCGGGAGCTGGTCTGCTGGTGCGGGGGCCCGTCGTACCCGTTCTCCGGAGAGACACATGACTACCTACCGAGTCGCGCAGGCGACGGCCGCGGGCGGCCCGTTCGAACTGGCCGAGCGGGAGGTGCCGCGGCCGGGGCCCCGCCACGTGCGGATCGCCACGGAGGCGTGCGGCATCTGCCACAGTGACGCCCTCTTCGTGAACGGCGCGCTACCGGGCGTCACGTTCCCGGTGGTCGCGGGACACGAGATCGCCGGGTCGGTCGAGGAGCTGGGCGAGGGCGCGCAAGACTGGGGGTACCAGGTCGGCGACCGGGTCGCGGTCGGCTGGTTCGGCGGCAGCTGCGGCCACTGCACCCCCTGCCGCCAGGGCGACTTCATCGTGTGCGTCAACCTCAAGGTCCCCGGATGGGCCTACGACGGAGGCTTCGCCGACAAGGTGATCGCGCCCGTGGACGCCCTGGCCCGGATTCCCGATGCGCTGTCGGCCGTCGACGCGGGACCCCTGGCCTGCGCGGGCGTGACCACGTACAACGGCCTGCGACGCAGCTCCGCCAAACCCGGTGACCTGGTGGCGGTACTGGGCATCGGCGGCCTGGGCCACCTCGGTGTGCAGTACGCGGTCGCGATGGGCTTCGAGACCGTGGCGATCGCCCGGGGCGCCGAGAAAGCCGACTTCACCAAACAGCTCGGCGCGCACCACTATGTCGACAGCACCTCCGGCACCCCGGTCGACGAAGCACTGAGGTCCCTCGGCGGTGCCCATGTCGTGCTGGCCACCGCCGGGAACTCCGGGGCCATCACGGCGACCGTCGACGGCCTCGCGCCCCGCGGCGAACTGGTGGTCATCGGCGCGGACCCCGAGCCGCTGGGAATAAGCCCCGTCCAACTGCTCATGAGCGGCCGGATCGTCCGCGGCCACCCGTCCGGCACCTCGCAGGACGTGCAGGACACCATGGCGTTCAGCGCCCTGCACAACATCCGCCCGATGACCGAGACCGTCCCCCTCGACGACGCGGCCGAGGCCTATCAGAAGATGCTCTCCGGCCGGGCCCGCTTCCGGATGGTGCTCACTCCCGGATGACGCCTCAGCCGCCCAGCCGGTCCACCGCCGCGAGGACGGGAGCGGCGCCGTCCTCGCCCCGGACGCGGACGCCCAGGGACCGCGCCCGCTCCCGGTACGCCGGGTCACGCGTGGCCCGGACCAGGGCCGAGGCCAGCGCGGGCACCATCAGGCGGCGCAGCGGGACGACGTCCGGGGCGACACCCAGGGAGACCAGCCGGGCGGACCAGAACCCCGCGTCGAACTGGATCGGCACCGGCACGGCCGGCACCCCCGCGCGCAGCCCCGCCGCCGTCGTGCCCGCGCCCGCGTGATGGACCACGGCCGCCATCCGCGGGAAGAGCAGCGCGTGCGGTACGTCGCCGATGGTGAGCATGTCGTCGCCGTCGGCCGCGAGCCCGCCCCAGCCGCGCTGGATCACCCCGCGCAGCCCGGCCAGCCGCAGGGCCGCGACCACCTGGGCGCTGAGCCGGCCGGCGTCGGGCACGGTGGCGCTGCCCAGTCCGACGAAGACGGGCGACGGACCGGCGTCGATGAACTCGCTCACCGCCGCCGGGAGTTGTGCGCCGCTGTCGTACGGCCACCAGTAGCCGCTCACCTCCAGCCCCGGCCGCCAGTCCCCGGGCCGGGGCACCACCGTCGGGCTGAACCCGTGCTGCACAGGCCAGCGCTTCCGTTCCCGCCTCCGCCACGCGGCACCGGCCCGGACCGGAGGCAGGCCCAGCCGAGCGCGCACGGAGGAAACGGTACCGGCGAAAACCCGCTCCGCGGCGAGGTTCACCGCCTGCCCGGCGATCCGGTTGGCCGTCCCACCCCAGGAGCCGCCGCTGAGCATGGGCGGCGCGAACTCCCGCGTGGGCGCGAGGGGTTGCAGATAGACGCCCATGCTCGGCAGCCGCAGTCCCTCGGCGATCGTATGGCCGAGCGGGGCCAGGGACGCCGACAGCAGCAGGGCGTCGCTCTCCGCGGCCGCCGCCAGGAGGTCGTCGGTCATCCGCCCGACCAGCCGCCGCGCCATCTCGACGATCCGCATCAGCTTTCCGGCGCTGCTCGCGCTGTCGCGCAGGCTCCGGCCGCGGGTCGACTCCAGCTCCGCCCGGGGGTCGACCGGCAGCGCGTGGAACCCGGCTCCGGAGCCCGCCACGAGCGGTTCGAACCGGCCGTGCGTCACCAGCGTGACCGTGTGTCCGGCACGGTGCAGCCGGTGGGCCAGACCGGTGTAGGGGGCCACATCGCCGCGTGAGCCCGCCGTCATGATCGCAACCCGCACGAGCCTCAGTATGGCGGGCTCCCCGCCCTTCGGCGGCCGAACGCGCCACACGGAGCGCCGACTTCTGCCACCTGTGACGACCGCAGGGGAGCCTGCCCACGTGCACACCGTCCGGTGCGGAACGCTCAGCCCAGGCGCAGCAGCAGAAGACCCGCCGCAGCCGGCACCGCACAGCCCAGCAGGAAGCAGGCCAGCAGCCGCTGACACAGCACCTGGTAGCGCGACTCGTACGCCTGCCGCAGCTCCTCGGCGCGCTCGGCGGTACGGCGCCATGAGACACGGGCCAGCGCCAGGTACTCGGCCTCGAACTGCCGCTCCAGCTCCTCCCTTTGGGTGTCGGTCAGCCAGCCCAGCCGGGCGGCGAGGCGGGCCGCCGCCGTACGGCCCTCCTCCCGGGCGGCGGCCAGCAGCAGATGGCCCTCGATCTCCTGGACGAGGACCCGTGCCCCCTGATCCTGGTGCTCCCCGGTCGTCACGGCGCGGTCAACTCCCGTTCCTCGGAGGCGACCTCGGGATGGTGGAGGTCGAACGCCGGGGACTCGCTGCGAATGCGGGGGAGGGTGACGAAGTTGTGCCGGGGCGGCGGGCAGGAGGTCGCCCACTCCAGTGAGCGGCCGAAGCCCCACGGGTCGTCGGCCGTCACCCGCTCCCCGTATCTGGCCGTCTTCCAAACGTTGTAGAAGAAGGGGAGCAGGGACGAACCGAGCAGGAACGAGAAGATCGAGGAGACCGTGTTGAGCGTCGTGAACCCTTCCGCCGCCAGATAGTCGGGGATCCGGCGCTGCATGCCTTCGGCGCCCAGCCAGTGCTGGACCAGAAAGGTGCCGTGGAAGCCGATGAACAGCGTCCAGAAGGTGATCTTGCCCAGGCGCTCGTCCAGCATCTTGCCCGTCATCTTCGGCCACCAGAAGTGGAATCCGGCGAACATAGCGAAGACGACCGTGCCGAAGACCACGTAGTGGAAGTGCGCCACCACGAAGTACGAGTCGGATATGTGGAAGTCGATCGGCGGCGAGGCGAGCATGACGCCCGTCAGCCCGCCGAAGACAAAGGTGATCAGGAAACCCATCACCCAGAGCATCGGCGTCTCGAAGGACAACGAGCCCTTCCACATCGTGCCGATCCAGTTGAAGAACTTCACACCGGTCGGGACCGCGATCAGGAAGGTCATGAAGGAGAAGAACGGCAGCAGCACAC
>NZ_JBWKIR010000027.1:0-96233 GCF_056432605.1 Streptomyces sp. NPDC045022 | reverse complement strand
AGATCTGGAGACAACAGGCGAAGGCTTGAAAGACACAACATCAGGCTCCCACCAACAAGCCCGTCATACCCACTGAACTAACGAAAAGATCAGTAGTAGCGGCCCTTATGACGCTGGTCATAGAGTGAGCGGGGGCGAGGAACGGAGGTCGACGATGGCCGAGGCGCGGCGCGGACCGCGGGAACGGATGGTCTTCAGCGCGGCCCAGCTCATCCGCCGCGACGGAGTCACCGCGACCGGTATGCGCGAGGTCGCCGCGCACGCCGGGGCACCGCGCGGCTCGCTCCAGCACTACTTCCCGGGCGGTAAGGAACAGCTGGTCAACGAGGCCGTCGACTGGGCCGGGCGGTACGCGGGCCAGCGGATCGCGCGCTTCCTGGCCGGGCTGGACGAGCCGAGGCCGAGCGGTCTGTTCGCGGCGATGGTCGCGCAGTGGACCGACGAGTACGCGGCCGACGGCTTCGCCGCCGGCTGTCCGGTCGCCGCCGCCACCGTCGACTGCGCCTCGGCAGGCGCCTCGACCCGCGAGGCGGTGGCCGCCGCGTTCGCGACCTGGCGGAGCCCGCTCGCCGAGGCCCTCACCGGCATGGGCGTCCCCGAGGCCCGCGCCGAGGCCCTGGCCACGCTGATGATCAGCACCCTGGAGGGCGCGATCATCCTCGCCCGCGCCGAACGGGACGTACGGCCCCTGACCACCGTCGCACGGGAACTCGGGCCCCTGCTCGACGCGGCGGTGGCCTCTCCCGGGTGAGCGGGGCCGTGCGGCGGCCGTCAGCCGGCGGTCCGCTTCGCCGTCAGGTAGGCGATCACCATGTCCCCGAGCATGGTCCGGTAGTGCTCCCGCTGCGCCGGATCGACCAGGTCCCGGCCGAACAGCGCGCCGAAGGTGTGCCGGTTGGCCACCCGGAAGAAGCAGAACGAGCTGATCAGCGCGTGCAGGTCGACCGCGTCCACGCCAGCCGTGAACAGGCCGGACGCCCGTCCGGCGGCCAGGATCCGGCGGATCACCTCCAGCGCCGGGGAGCCGATCCCGCCGAGCTTCTCGGAGGCCGCGATGTGCTCCGCGCCGTGGATGTTCTCGATGCTGACCAGGCGGATGAAGTCCGGGTGCTGCTCGTGGTGGTCGAAGGTCAGCTCGGCCAGACGCCGGATCGCCGCGACCGGGTCGAGGTGCTCCACGTCCAGCTGCTGCTCGGCCTCCCGGATCACCCCGTACGCCCGTTCCAGCACCGCCGTGAACAGTTGCTCCTTGCCGCCGAAGTAGTAGTAGATCATCCGCTTGGTGGTGCGGGTGCGGGCGGCGATCTCGTCGACCCGGGCGCCGTCGTAGCCGGCCCGCGCGAACTCCTGCGTGGCCACGTCGAGGATCTCGGCCCGGGTGCGGGTCGCGTCGCGCACGTGCCCGGCGGGTCGCAGCGGGCCTTCGACGCTCGTCATCGGATTCCTTCGGGCCATGGGACACCTGGGCGGCACGCGCGTTCGCGTGCATTGTAGAAGCAGCGTTCTCCTCGCATCCCGTCACCGGCGTTCGCCCCTGCGCGGGGCCATCGCCCACGGGCGCGGTACGCCCACGGCCCGGGTCACACGAGGTGATCCGGGCCGTGGGCGGGGCGGTTACGGGCGTCTGTTCCACTCGGCGATCACTGGCCGCCCGTGCTCCGTGGAGAGACGGCTGACCGTGCCGGTCGCCAGCTGGAAGAGGCGGCCCTCGGCGGGCGGCAGTCCCAGCCGGCGGGCGGTGAGCACCCGCAGGAAGTGGGCGTGCGCGACGAGGATCACGTCACCGGCGTCCTCGGCGAGGGCGGCGCCGACGCGGGCCAGGACCCGGTCGGCGCGGGCGCCTGCCTCCTCGGGCGACTCGCCCGGGTGTCCCTCCGGGCCGGGCGGCACGCCGTCGGTCCACAGGTCCCAGTCGGGCCGGGTGCGGTGGATGTCGGCGGTGGTGACGCCCTCGTAGCCGCCGTAGTCCCATTCGTGCAGGTCGGGGTCGGGCACCACCCCGATGAGGCCCGCCAGCTCGGCGGTGCGTATCGCCCGGCCCAACGGGCTGGCCAGCGCGAGGGCGTAGGTCCGGCCGGTGAGGAGCGGGGCGAGGGACTTGGCCTGTTCCTCACCGTGCTCGGTGAGGGGCAGGTCGGTCCAGCTGGTGTGCTGTCCCGACAGGCTCCACTCCGTCTCACCGTGGCGGACCAGCAGGAGGTCCCCCACGACGGGTCAGTCCCTCTTCTCGACCGCGTGGCCGCCGAACTGGTTGCGCAGAGCCGCGATCATCTTCATCTGCGGGGAGTCGTCCTGGCGGGAGGCGAACCGGGCGAACAGGGAGGCGGTGATCGCCGGGAGGGGCACCGCGTTGTCGATGGCCGCCTCCACGGTCCAGCGGCCCTCGCCGGAGTCTTCCGCGTAGCCGCGCAGCTTCTGCAGGTGCTCGTCGTCGTCCAGGGCGTTGACCGCGAGGTCGAGCAGCCAGGAGCGGATGACGGTGCCCTCCTGCCAGGAGCGGAACACCTCGCGGACGTTGTCCACCGACTTGACCTTCTCCAGCAGTTCCCACCCCTCGGCGTAGGCCTGCATCATGGCGTACTCGATGCCGTTGTGGACCATCTTCGAGAAGTGCCCGGCGCCCACCCGGCCGGCGTGGACGTAGCCGTACGGGCCCTCCGGCTTGAGCGCGTCGAAGATCGGCTTCACCCGCTCCACGTGCTTTTTGTCGCCGCCGACCATGAGCGCGTAGCCGTTCTGCAGACCCCACACACCGCCGGAGACGCCCGCGTCGACGAAGCCGATGCCCTTGACGCCGAGTTCGGCGGCGTGCTTCTCGTCGTCCGTCCAGCGGGAGTTGCCGCCGTCGATCACCGTGTCGCCGTCGGACAGCAGGTCCTTGAGTTCATCGATGACGCCCTGGGTGGCGGTGCCCGCGGGGACCATCACCCACACATGGCGGGGCGCGTCGAGCCTCTCGACGAGTTCGGCGAGGCTCTTGACGTCGGTGACCTCGGGGTTGCGGTCGTAGCCGATGACGGTGTGGCCGGCGCGGCGGATCCGCTCGCGCATGTTGCCGCCCATCTTGCCGAGACCGATCAGACCAAGCTGCATGTCAGTTCACTTCCTGAGCGTTCTTGAGAGTGCGGTAGGCGGCGACCAGGGCCGTGGTGGACGGGTCGAGGCCGGGTACCTCGGCGCCCTCGGTGAGAGCGGGCTCGACGCGCTTGGCGAGGACCTTGCCGAGCTCCACGCCCCACTGGTCGAAGGAGTCGATGTTCCAGACCGCGCCCTGCACGAACACCTTGTGCTCGTAGAGGGCGACGAGCTGGCCCAGCACGGACGGGGTCAGCCCGGTGGCGAGGATCGTGGTGGTGGGGTGGTCGCCCTTGAACGTGCGATGTGCCACCTGCTCCTCGGGCACCCCCTCCGCGCGGACCTCCTCGGCGCTCTTGCCGAAGGCGAGGGCCTGGGTCTGGGCGAAGAAGTTGGCCATCAACAGGTCGTGCTGGGCCCGGAGTTCTCCGCTCAGCTCGTCGATGGGACGGGCGAAGCCGATGAAGTCCGCCGGGATCAGCTTGGTGCCCTGGTGGATCAACTGGTAGTAGGCGTGCTGCCCGTTGGTGCCGGGCGTGCCCCAGACCACCGGCCCCGTCTGCCACTCCACCGGGTTGCCGTCCCGCTGCACCGACTTGCCGTTGGACTCCATGTCCAGCTGCTGCAGGTAGGCCGTGAACTTGGACAGGTAGTGGCTGTACGGCAGGACCGCGTGCGACTGGGCGTCGAGGAAGTTGTTGTACCAGATGCCGAGCAGGCCCAGCAGCAGGGGCGCGTTGGCCTCGGGGGGCGCGGTACGGAAGTGTTCGTCGACGAGTGCGAAGCCGTCCAGCATCTCCCGGAACCGGTCCGGTCCGATGGCGATCATCAGGGACAGGCCGATCGCCGAGTCGAACGAGTAGCGGCCGCCGACCCAGTCCCAGAACTCGAACATGTTGTCCGGGTCGATGCCGAACCCGGTGACCTTCGCCGTGTTCGTGGACAGGGCCACGAAGTGCTTGGCGACGGCCTTTTCGTCGCCCTCGAAGGCCTTCAGCAGCCACGAGCGGGCCGAGGTCGCGTTGGTGATCGTCTCGATCGTGGTGAAGGTCTTGGACGCGACGATGAACAGGGTCTCCGCCGGGTCCAGGTCGCGGGTCGCCTCGTGCAGGTCGGCGCCGTCCACGTTCGACACGAACCGGAACGTCAGCTCCCGCGCGGTGTAGGGACGCAGTGCCTCGTAGGCCATCGCGGGTCCGAGATCGGAGCCGCCGATGCCGATGTTGACGACGTTACGGATCCGCTTGCCGGTGTGGCCGGTCCACTCTCCGGAGCGGACCAGGCCGGCGAACCGGGCCATCTTGTCGAGGACCGCGTGCACCTTCGGCACCACGTTCTCGCCGTCGACCTCGATCACGGCGTCCCGCGGGGCGCGCAGCGCGGTGTGCAGCACGGCCCGGTCCTCGGTGACGTTGATCCGCTCGCCGCGGAACATGGCGTCCCGCAGTGTGAACACGCCGGTCGCGGTGGCGAGTTCCTGCAGCAGGGCCAGGGTCTCGTCGGTGATCACGTGCTTGCTGTAGTCGATGTGCAGATCGCCGACCCGGACGACGTACCGTTCGGCGCGGCCGGGGTCCGTCGCGAACAGCTCGCGCAGGTGCGGCTGGCCCTGGGCGCGGTGGTCGGCGAGGGCCGTCCACTCGGGCCTGCGGGTGAGTTCGGGGGTGTCTGACGGGGCGTCGGACATGTCAGGCGTTCTCCTTGGCGGCCTCTGCCCTGAGGGCGATGGCGTACATCTCGTCGGCGTCGAGGCGGCGCAGCTCCTCGGCGATGAGTTCGGAGGTGGGGCGGACCTTCAGGGCGAGGGTGCGCGGCGGCTGCCCCGGCAGGGTCAGGGTCGCGAGCGGGCCCTCGGGGCGGTCGATGACGATCTCGCCGCCGGCGGTGCCGAGACGGACGGCCGTCACCACCGGCCCGGCGGTGACCACCCGGTCCACCGGCACGTTCAGGCGGGCCTCCAGCCACCGGGAGAGCAGTTCGGCGCTGGGGTTGTCCTCCTCGGCCTCGACGGCCGCCGACGTCACCGTGGTCCGGGCCTGGTCCAGGGCGGCGGCCAGCATGGACCGCCACAGCGTGAGCCGGGTCCAGGCGAGGTCGGTGTCGCCCGGAGCGTAGTTGCGGGCGCGGGTGTTCAGCACCTCCATCGGCCGCTCCATCGCGTACAGGTCGGTGATCCGGCGCTGGGCCAGCGCGCCCAGCGGGTCCTTCGCCGGGGCGTCGGGCGCCTCAACCGGCCACCACACGACCACCGGCGCGTCCGGCAGCAGCAGCGGCAGGACGACCGAGTCGGCGTGGTCGGACACCTCGCCGTAGGTGCGCAGCACGACCGTCTCGCCGGTGCCGGCCTCCGAGCCGACCCGGACCTCGGCGTCGAGCCGGGAGGAGGTGCGGTCGCGCAGGGTGCGGGCGTGCCGCTTGATGACGACCAGGGTGCGCGAGGGGTGCTCGTGCGAGGCCTCCTCGGCCGCCTTGAGCGAGTCGTAGGCGTTCTCCTCGTCCGTGACGATGACCATCGTCAGGACCATGCCCACGGCAGGGGTGCCGATGGCGCGGCGGCCCTTCACCAGCGCCTTGTTGATCTTGCTTGCCGTGGTGTCGGTCAGGTCGATCTTCATGGCCTGCGCCAGCTCCGTCCGTCTCGTGCGAGCATCTCGTGTGCTTCCTTCGGACCCCACGTGCCCGCCGGGTACTGGGCCGGCCTGCCGTGCGCCGCCCAGTACTCCTCGATGGGGTCGAGGATCTTCCAGGACTCTTCCACTTCCTGGTGACGGGGGAACAGATTGGCGTCGCCCAGCAGTACGTCCAGGATGAGCCGCTCGTACGCCTCCGGGCTCGACTCGGTGAACGACTCGCCGTAGGCGAAGTCCATCGACACGTCCCGGATCTCCATCGAGGTGCCCGGCACCTTCGATCCGAACCGTACGGTCATGCCCTCGTCCGGCTGGACGCGGATGACGATCGCGTTGGAGCCCAGCTCCTCGGTGGCGGTGGAGTCGAACGGGGAGTGCGGCGCCCGTGTGAAGACCACCGCGATCTCGGTGACCCGGCGGCCCAGCCGCTTGCCGGTGCGCAGATAGAAGGGCACGCCCGCCCAGCGGCGGTTCTCGATGCCCAGCTTGACCGCGGCGAAGGTGTCGGTCTTCGACTTGGGGTCGATACCCTCCTCCTCGAGATAGCCGACGACCTTCTCGCCGCCCTGCCAGCCGGCCGCGTACTGGCCGCGCACGGTGTGCAGGCCCAGCTCCTCGGGCAGCCGCACCGACTTCAGCACCTTCAGCTTCTCGGTGAGCAGCGCCTCCGCGTCGAACGCGATCGGCTCCTCCATGGCGGTCAGCGCCATCAGCTGCAGCAGATGGTTCTGGATGACGTCGCGGGCCGACCCGATGCCGTCGTAGTAGCCGGCCCGGCCGCCGATGCCGATGTCCTCGGCCATGGTGATCTGCACGTGGTCGACGTAACTGCGGTTCCAGATCGGCTCGTACATCTGGTTGGCGAAGCGCAGCGCCAGGATGTTCTGGACCGTTTCCTTGCCGAGGTAGTGGTCGATCCGGAACACCTGCTCCGGATCGAACACGTCGTGCACGACCTTGTTCAGCTCCTGGGCCGACTTCAGGTCGTGGCCGAACGGCTTCTCGATGACCGCGCGGCGCCAGGCGCCCGCGGGCGGGGTCGCGAGGCCGACCTTCTTCAGCTGCTGGACGACCTTCGGGAAGAACTTGGGCGGCACCGAGAGGTAGAAGGCGAAGTTGCCGCCGGTGCCGCGGGAGGCGTCCAGCTCGTCGACGGCGTCCTTCAGCTGCTTGAACGCGGTGTCGTCGTCGAAGTCGCCGGGGATGAACCGCATGCCCTCGGCGAGCTGCTGCCACACCTCCTCGCGGAAGGGCGTGCGGGAGTGCTCGCGGACGGCGTCGTGCACGACCTCGGCGAAGTCCTGGTCCGCCCAGTCCCGCCGGGCGAACCCGACGAGGGAGAAGCCCGGCGGCAGCAGGCCGCGGTTGGCCAGGTCGTACACGGCCGGCATCAGCTTCTTGCGGGACAGGTCGCCGGTCACGCCGAAGATGACCAGGCCGGAAGGGCCCGCGACGCGGGGGAGCCGGCGGTCGCGGGGGTCCCGGAGCGGGTTCACCCAGTCGGCGGCCGGGGTCACCGGCACGCGCACCTCTGCCTGCCCGGCCGGGGCCTCAGGGGACTGGTTCGTCATGACGCGTCAACTCCCTTGCTGTCGAGGGACGTGGAGACGGCCTCCAGCAGGTCCTGCCAGGCCGACTCGAACTTGGCGACGCCCTCGTCCTCCAGCTGCTGGACGACCTCGTCGTAGGAGATGCCGAGCCGCTCCAGGGCGGCCAGGTCGGCGCGGGCCCGCGCGTAACCGCCGGTCACCGTGTCGCCGGTGATCTCGCCGTGGTCGGCGACCGCGTTCAGGGTGGCCTCCGGCATGGTGTTGACGGTGCCCGGCGCGACCAGTTCGTCCACGTACAGGGTGTCCTTGTAGGCGGGATCCTTCACCCCGGTGGACGCCCACAGCGGGCGCTGCCTGTTCGCCTTGTCCGCGGCGAGCGCCAGCCAGCGCGCGGAGCCGAACACCTCCTCGTACGCCTCGTAGGCGAGGCGGGCGTTGGCGAGGGCCGCGCGGCCCTTGAGCGCGAGGGCCTCGTCGGTGCCGAGAGCCGTCAGCCGCTTGTCGATCTCGCTGTCCACGCGGGAGACGAAGAAGGACGCCACCGAGTGGATCGCCGACAGGTCGATGCCGCGCTCGCGGGCCTTCTCCAGGCCGGCCAGGTAGGCGGCCATGACCTCGCGGTAGCGCTCCAGGGAGAAGATCAGGGTCACATTGACGCTGATGCCGAGGCCGACGACCTCGGTGATCGCGGGCAGGCCCGCCCTGGTCGCCGGAATCTTGATCATCACGTTGGGGCGGTCGACCAGCCAGGCCAGCTGCCTGGCCTCGGCGACGGTGGCCTCGGTGTCGTGGGCGAGACGCGGGTCGACCTCGATGGAGACGCGGCCGTCACGGCCGTCGGTGGCGGCGTACACGGAATCCAGGATGTCGGCGGCGGCCCGCACGTCCGCGGTCGTCATCATCCGCACGGCCTCGTCGACCGTGACACCCCGTACGGCAAGATCGGTGAGCTGCTGCTCGTAGCCCTCCCCGGAGCCGATGGCGGCCTGGAAGATCGACGGGTTCGTCGTGACACCGACGGCGCTGCCGCTCGCCACCAGCTCGGCGAGGCTGCCCGAGGTGATCCGCTTGCGGGACAGGTCGTCCAGCCAGATCGACACGCCCTCGTCGGCGAGGCGCTTGAGGGCTCCCGGGGTCGCTATTGCTTCGGTCACAGTGATCATCTTTCTTTCGCGTCGGTATCAGGCGCGCGCGGCAGCGAGCGACTCGCGGGCTGCGGCGGCGACGTTCTCAGGGGTGAAGCCGAATTCGGCGAACAGGGTCGCGGCGTCCGCGGAGGCGCCGAAGTGCTCGAGCGAGACGATGCGTCCCGCGTCGCCCACGAACCGGTACCAGGTCAGAGCGATGCCGGCCTCGACGGCGACCCGGGCCTTCACGGCCGGCGGCAGCACCCGCTCGCGGTACTCGCGCGACTGCTCCTCGAACCACTCCACGGACGGCATCGACACCACCCGCGTGCCGGTCCCCTCGGCCTCCAGCCGTTCCCGCGCGGCCACGGCCAGCTGCACCTCGGAGCCCGTCGCGATGATGATCACCTCCGGGACCTCCGTCGAGGACTCGCGCAGTACGTAGCCGCCCTTGGCCACATCCTCGTTCGGCGCGTACGTCGGCACGCCCTGGCGGGTGAGCGCGAGCCCGTGCGGGGCGGGGTTCGTGGCGTGCCTCTTCAGGATCTCGGCCCAGGCGACCGCGGTCTCGTTGGCGTCCGCCGGGCGGACGACGTTCAGGCCGGGGATGGCGCGCAGCGAGGCCAGGTGCTCGACCGGCTGGTGGGTGGGGCCGTCCTCGCCGAGGCCGACGGAGTCGTGCGTCCACACGTACGTCACCGGCAGCTGCATCAGCGCCGACATCCGGACGGCGTTGCGCATGTAGTCGGAGAACACCAGGAAGGTGCCGCCGTAGACGCGGGTGTTGCCGTGCAGGGCGATGCCGTTCAGCTCCGCGGCCATCGAGAACTCGCGGATGCCGAAGTGCACGGTACGGCCGTACGGGTCGGCCTCGGGCAGCGGGTTGCCCTCC
Organism: Streptomyces sp. NPDC045022; assembly: GCF_056432605.1. Classification (NCBI taxonomy): domain Bacteria; kingdom Bacillati; phylum Actinomycetota; class Actinomycetes; order Kitasatosporales; family Streptomycetaceae; genus Streptomyces; species Streptomyces sp. NPDC045022. The sequence continues at coordinate 86,959 of NZ_JBWKIR010000027.1, read as the reverse complement.
GGCAGGAAGGAGCTGGACTTGTCGATCGTGGTGTTGTTGGAGCCGGCCAGGTCGGCGGAGCCGCCCCACAGCTCCGGGAGCACCGGGCCGAGCGCCTGCAGCACCTTGCCGGAGGCGGCCCGGGTCGCGACCGGCTTGCCCTCCTCGAACACCGGCAGGGCGTCCTGCCAGCCCTCGGGCAGTTCGCCCTTGCTGACACGGTCGAACAGCCCGGCCCGCTCGGGCTGGGCGGCACGCCACTCGGCGATCAGCTTGTCCCAGGCCGCGTGCGCCTCGGCACCCCGGTCCAGGGCCCGCTGGGTGTGCTTCAGGACCTCGTCGCCGACCTGGAAGTCCTGCTCGGGGTCGAAGCCGAGGAGGCGCTTGGTGGCGGCGATCTCGTCCTCGCCGAGCGCCGAGCCGTGGGAGGCCTCGGTGTTCCGGGCGTTCGGGGCGGGCCAGGCGATGACCGTGCGCATCGCGATGATCGAGGGCCGCTCGGTCTCCGCCTGTGCGGCCTTCAGCGCCGTGTACAGGGCGGGCGCGTCGATGTCGCCGTCGGCGGTGGGCTCGACGCGCTGGGTGTGCCAGCCGTAGGCCTCGTACCGCATGAGCACGTCCTCGGAGAAGGCGGTCGCGGTGTCGCCCTCGATGGAGATGTGGTTGTCGTCGTAGAGGAAGACCAGGTTGCCGAGCTTCTGGTGGCCGGCGAGCGAGGAGGCCTCGGCGGAGACGCCCTCCTCCAGGTCGCCGTCGGAGACGATCGCCCAGATGGTGTGGTCGAACGGGGACTCGCCCCGCGGGGCCTCCGGGTCGAACAGGCCGCGCTCGTAGCGGGCGGCCATCGCCATGCCGACGGCGTTCGCGGCACCCTGACCGAGCGGGCCGGTGGTGGTCTCCACCCCCGCGGTGTGCCCGTACTCGGGGTGACCGGGCGTCTTCGAGCCGTGCGTGCGGAACGCCTTCAGGTCGTCCAGCTCCAGCTCGTACCCGGCGAGGAACAGCTGGGTGTAGAGGGTCAGCGAGGTGTGGCCCGGCGACAGCACGAAGCGGTCCCGGCCCGCCCACTCCGGATCCGCCGGGTCATGACGCATCACCTTCTGAAAGATCGTGTACGCGGCAGGCGCCAGGCTCATCGCCGTGCCCGGGTGGCCGTTGCCGACCTTCTGCACCGCATCGGCCGCCAGCAGACGGGCAGTATCCACGGCACGCCGGTCGAGGTCGGTCCACTCGAAGCTGTCGGAAGTCTGCGTGGTCATCTTCAAGAATTCCTCGTTCAGTGCGAGACGGCGGGCCGGACGCGTTCAAACTTAAAAGTCTGACTTTTTCGAGGGAAGGTCGGGGTGTGTCAGCCTGTGGTGAATCTGGGACAGTGTTCACGCGACAGGGACGGCACGAAAAGGGCATGGCCGACAGAACACACCAAGCCGCCGACGACGACAGGGTTGGCGACGGCAGCACGGACGACGACGGGATCAGAACCTTCCCCTTTCCGGCCGACCTGGCTGTCGGCGGCGTCGGCATGCAGATAGGCCCCCTGGGGACCGACCGCACCTGGCACGCCGACGCCCTCCTGCACCGCGTCCACCGCATCGACTTCCACGTGGTCATGCTCTTCACCGGCGGCCCCGTACGGCACATGATCGACTTCGCCGAGTACGAGGCCACAGCCGGCGACCTGCTGTGGATCCGCCCCGGACAGGTCCACCGGTTCTCCCGCGAGTCCGTGTACCGCGGAACCGTGCTCACCATGCAGCCCGGCTTCCTGCCGCGCGTCACCGTCGAGGCCACCGGCCTGTACCGCTACGACCTCCCGCCGCTGCTGCACCCCGACCCCGCACAGCTGGCCGCGCTCCACGCGGCCCTCGACCAGCTGCGCCGCGAGTACGAGGACACCGCGACGCTCCCGCTCAGCCTGCACGCGGCCGTCCTCCGGCACACCCTGACCGCGTTCCTGCTGCGCCTCGCCCACCTCGCGGCCGGCTCCGCGGAGGGTTCCGGGCAACGCGCCGACACCGCCCTGAGCGTGACGTTCACCCGCTTCCGGGACGCCGTCGAACAGGGCTTCTCCGCCAACCACAGCGTCAGCGCCTACGCCGACGCCCTCGGTTACTCCCGCCGCACCCTCGTCCGCGCCGTCCGTGCGGCCACCGGCGAGACCCCGAAGGGTTTCATCGACAAACGCGTCGTCCTGGAGGCCAGACGCCTCCTCGCCCACACGGACCTGCCGATCGGCCGCGTCGGCGTCGCCGTGGGCTTCCCCGACGCGGCGAACTTCTCCAAGTTCTTCCACCTGCACACCGGTCAGACCCCGGTGGCGTTCCGGGCCGAGCTGCGCTAGCGCCGCGGCAGGCAACGTTCGCCCCGTCGCAACGCCCGGCACGCTCCCCCAAGCTCTTCGAGCAGGGGGGACCCCCACTCGCCGCACCGGCCGAAAGCCCAAGTACATCCAGTACGAGGACTTCCGGCCGGCACTCCCCCAGCCTCCGGCCGGGGGGACCCCCAGAGCACGCACCGGACGCCGCTCCTTGACGGGCAAACGTTGCCTGCCGCGGCACTGGCGCCTGCGCGGCTCGCTTCGTCGGTAGGCTGACGGCCGACCAAGTGATGCTGTTTTCAGGGGGATTCGTGCGCAAGGGCTCGCTGGGGAAGCGCAAGTCAGCAACCGCTGGAACGGCAGGAGCAGCGGTCACGCCGAGCCGTGCGGTACAAGGCACCAGCACGAGTGGCAAGTACTGCACCGAAGCCACCTGGGCGGCCGGCTCCCAGCCGGTCGCGGCGGTCGCGGGCGTCACCGTGCGGTACGGATCGACGACCGCCCTCGATGGCGTCTCCCTCGAAATCCCCTCCGGGGTCACCGGTCTCCTCGGGCCCAACGGAGCAGGCAAGAGCACCCTGTTGTCGCTGTTGAGCACGGCGCGCAGACCCAAGTCCGGTTCCGTCGCCCTCCTGGGAGAGGATGCGTCGGGGCGGGCGCGCGTGCAGCGTCTGAGGCAGCGGATCGGAGTGCTTCGGCAGTCCTTCGGCTTCTATCCCCGCTTCACCGTCCTGGAGTTCACCGAGTACGCGGCCTGGCTGCGCAAGGTGCCCGCCGCCAGCGGCGCGAACGGGCCGTCGCGGCACTGCGCCTGGTGCAGATGGAGAAACACGCCGACCGCAGGATGGGCGCCCTGTCCGGTGGCATGCTGCGACGCGTCGGTACCGCCCAGGCCATGGTCAACGAGCCCTCCCTGGTACTCCTCGACGAGCCGACGGTCGGCCTCGATCCGGCGCAGCGGGTCGGCTTCCGGAGCCTTATCAAGGACCTGGGCGACCGGTGCGCCGTCGTGATGAGCACGCATCTGGCCGAGGACCTGGCGCACGTGTGCGACCGGGTCTCCGAGCTGCTGGACGGGACAGTGCGCTTCACGGGCACGGTGGCCGAACTGTGTGCTCTGCCGGGCGGGGGCACCTCCTCCGGGGAACCCGGCTCGGTCGGATACGACAAACTCGCGGTTCGCTACGAGGCGACCGTCCTCGTCGCAACCCTCGACGAGTGGCTGTAACCAGCACATTCACGCTGCGCCCGTGCTACCCCAGCCACGCCCCATCGCGCATCACGACCCTGCCACGAAGTTCCGGTACTCCGCACCAGGCGCGCACTATCTGCGGCGCCACGCACAGGTACAGGAAGGGGGTCTCTTCCGTACGCGGATCCCAGCCGAACTTACCCGCGAACGCGTCGGCGGCATCATTTGGCACTTCCCGCGCGGGATAGCACTTCGCCTCCCCTTGCAGCAGCACCACGTCGAAGGCATCCGGCAGAGCCAGCCGTACGCGCGGTTCCTTATGCACATCGCGCGCGGTCGCAGAGTTCGCGCCGGTACACATCCACACTGCCTGCCCGTCCCACAGAAACCACAGTGGCACCTGATGCGGGCCGTGGTCGGGGTGGGCCGTCGACACCCGTATGTCGCGCTCCGAGCTGAGCCGCTCCAGGGTGTCCCGCCTGCGCTCCGCCGTGGTGCGGCGAATGATCTCCGTAGCTTGCATGGGCGCCGACCTTAGCCAGCAGGTTCACGGTGCGCATGGGGCGCAGGTCCTAAGCCCGGAGGCGGACCATCGCCCAGGCGCCCAACAGCAGCTTCACCAAGACCGTCACCAAGACCGTCAACACGGCGGACAGAGCGCATCACAACGGAGCGGGAACAGGTGCCAGGGCTGTCCAGGCTGAGGGGTGGTCCGGTCTTCGTGTGGTGAGTCTTCGCTGTGGGATGCGCCGTCGGGCAACGCCGGCGCTTCGGCTTCGGCTCAGGGTCTTACCGACTTCGTAGATCGTGGGCCTGTCAGGGCGCGCACCGCACGGGCCGCACCTGCTGACGCACAGCGCCGCCGCCGCGGCGGCGAACGCCTCCGACATGCCCCCGGCCCGCGCGGCCCGCCGGTACGGCCGGCGCGGGGGGCGGCCGTACCGACGGCCACTCCGGGGGCCGGCCGGGCGGTGAAGGCCGGCCCCTGCTTCGGGGCCGTCCCTGGTGGAGCCTCGCGTCAGTGGCCGAAGTCGAACCAGTTCACGTTCACGAAGTCGGCGGGCTGGCCGCTGGTGAAGGTGAGATAGACGTCGTGGGTGCCGGTCACCGCGCCGATGTTCGCCGGAACCGACCGCCACGACTGCCACCCGCCCGTGTTCGCGAGGGCGAAACTGCCGATGGGCGCGTTGCCGCGACTGTCCAGGCGCACCTCGACCAGACCGCTGACCCCGCTCGCGGCACCGCTCGCGACCCGGGCGTAGAACTGCCTCGCCGCCGTCGAGCCGAAGTCGACGCCCTTGTACAACGCCCAGTCACCGTTCGCGAGCGCCCCGATGTCCTGGCCGCCACCCGTGTCCGTGGTGGTCTCGGTGCTGGTGCCGGACTGGCTGTCGTAGGACTCGGCCTGGATGGCGCTGTAGGCGTCCCGGTTGCCGGACGGCGGGGGAGTGGTACCACCCCCGCCACCCGAGGACTGCAGGACCTGCACATAGTCCACGACCATCGGATGGCCCGGCTCGGTCCCGCTGTCCGGGCCGCCGCCGAACGCGGCCGGGAAACCGCCGCCCATCGCCACGTTGAGGATGAGGAAGTAACCGTGGTTGGTGGCGTTGGCCCACGTCGTCGCGTCGACCTGGTTCGCCCGCACGGTGTGGAAGTTGACGCCGTCGAGGTAGAAGCGGATCTCCTCGGGGCTGGTCGAGCGGTCCCACTCCATCGCGTAGGTGTGGAAGCCGGCCTGACAGGTGGAACCGGTGCAGGAGGTGGAGTTGCCGATGCCGGAGGTCTCGTTGCACGGGCCGCCCGGGTTGGTGCCGCAGTGCATCGTGGCCCAGTCGGTGTTCAGACCCTGGACGTTCTCCATGATGTCCAGCTCGCCGATGCTCGGCCAGTTCCAGTAGTTGCCGCGGAACGGCGCCCCGAGCATCCAGAACGCCGGCCAGTAGCCCTTCGCGGCGGCACCGGTGACGTTGGGCATCTGGATCCGGGCCTGGACCCGCAGCTTGCCGCCCGCGGGGGGCTGGAAGTCGGTGCGCGTGGTCTCGATCCGGCCGGAGGTCCAGTTGCCGGAGGCGTCGCGGCGCGGGGTGATGAGCAGGTTCCCGTTGCCGTCCAGCGCGACGTTGCCGGTGCTCGACGTCATGGTCTCGACCTCGCCGGTGCCCCAGTTGGCGGCGGCGCCCGGGTACGAAGTCCCGGTGTCGTACTGCCAGTTCGCGGTGCTGACGCCGGAGCCGGCCGCGCCGTTGAAGTCGTCCGCGAACACCTGTGTCCAGCCCGAGGGGGGCGTGGGCGCGGAGGCGTCGGCGGGTGCGGTGGCGGCCGTGGCGACGGCCGCGGCCAGGCCGAGGGTGGCGGCTGCGGCGACGAGCGCGCGCCGCAGCGGGCGGGGTCTGGGTATGCCGGAGGATGCGCTCATGGGGGAGCCTCTCGGGTACGAGGAGTGCGGGCATCCCGTGAGAGCGCTCCCACCGTTTGAGAGCGCTCTCAGGGGTGCCGCCAATGTGCTCCCCGGCCCCTCGGTCGTCAAGACTTGAAACAAAGAAAGTCCGCCACCCGCCCGGCAGTTCACGGACTGAAGTCGCCCGTATCCGCTCGGAGCGGCTGCCGGCGGCGTTACGAGACCGTCTTGGGGAGCACGGTTGCGTCAGTTCCGGTGGCGTGCCGGGTGTGGGTGGCCACGTCCTGGGCCGCCTGGTTGAAGGAGTGGATGCGGGCCGTGGTGGTCGCGGTGTGGGAGACGAGCCAGGTGGAAATCCATTCCAGGGGCGGCGCGTCGCTGAAGGGGATGTAGGTGACGTCGGAGCGGGAGTAGTAGCGGGCGGCTTGGGCGCCCACCACGAAGGCGCCCAGGCCGGCACCGATCAGCAGCAGTGCCTCATGGAAGGTCTCGAAGTCGGGACCGCGTTCGACGGGCTTGCCGGCGGGGGTCAGCAGGGGCGTGCGCGCGGTGCGCCAGTAGTCGGGAACCGTCCCGGCCACCTGGAGAAGTCTGACCGCGGCGAGATCCTCCAGGGAGACGGTGTTCCGCCCGGCCAGGGGATGGCGGGAGGACACGGCCAGCATCCGGGGTTCGGAGAACAGGACCGGGCTGTTGGCCATCCCCGGCTCCTGGTGGGGCAGGGACACGATCAGCAGATCCACGTCCCCGTCGCGCAGCCGGGGGAATCCGTCGACGATCTGCAGTTCCCTGGGCAGGACCCGGGAGCCGGGGTGGCGCTGGGCGAACACCTGGGCGGCCTCGAACACGAGCTGGCCCGCCGCGGCGCCGACGAAGCCGACCCGCAGGACGCTCCGGATACCCCGCGCGGTGTTGATCGCCCTCTCCAGCCCGGCTTCGATCTGCCGGCAGGCCGGAAGAAGGTCGTTGTAGAGCTGTTGTCCGGCCGGAGTGAGGCGGACCTGGCGGCTGGTGCGTTCGAACAGCGGCGTCCCCACGTGGCGTTCGAGCTTCTTGATGGTCTGACTGATCCGGCCGGTCGTCAGGTGCAGGCGTTCGGCGGTACGGCCGAAGTGCAGTTCCTCGGCCAGCGTCAGGAACGCCTCGAGTTCCAGCCGCTCCAGCACTGTTCCCCCTGATCATTGAGCCTGGCTAAACGAGCGTTCCACTATGGCACCTTGTTGACGTCCCCACCCCGTTGCAGGGTGGATGCGTACGCATTTCCGCCGCCTTCGCCCCAGGACAACGACATGCCCTCCCCTGCCGCGCACCAGCACGTGGCGTTCGTCATGACCGTCCCGGTCGACAAGCCGACGCTCGTCCGTGGCCGCGGCCACGCCGTCGTCCGCGCCCACCCACCGCGCTGAGCGCGGCGGAACCACGCGAAACGCAGCTGCAACCCACAGGGCCCCGGCGAAGCCGAGGCCCTGGCACACGCACACGGAGCGAGACGAGCCGTCTCGGCCGATTTGGGAGATTCAATGACCCGCACCACCACGTCCGACCGCCTCTGGTTCGTCACCGGCGCCTCCAGCGGCATCGGCCTCGCCCTCACCCGCGCCGCCCTGGCAGCCGGCGACCGGGTCATCGGAGCGGCCCGCCGGATCGAGCCGCTCGCCGCGCTCCAGGCCGAGCACCCCGGACGACTGGTCGCCCTGCAACTCGACGTCACCGACCGCAGCGCGGTGTTCGCCGCCGTGGACCGGGCCGTCGGGGCGCAGGGCCGGCTCGACGTGGTCGTCAACAACGCCGGCATCATGTGCGGCGGCACCGTCGAGGAGTTCACCGAGACCGACGCCCGCGCCCAGATGGAAACCAACTTCTTCGGCGCGCTCTGGGTCACCCAGGCCGTCCTCCCCCACCTGCGCCGCCAGGGCGGAGGTCGACTCCTGCAGATCAGCAGCGTCGGGGGCGTCATCGGTTTCGCAACCACCGGGCTGTACAGCGCGAGCAAGTGGGCGCTGGAGGGGATGTCCGAGGCGCTCGCCCAGGAGGTCGCACCGTTCGGCGTCAAGGTCAGCATCGTCGAACCCGGCGGATACACCACCGGGCTCTACAGCTCCATGCGCACCCAGCCCGCCCACCCGGCCTACGCACCACTGCACACCGCGCTCGCCGAGATGTGGGGCGACGCCGAGGACGCCGACCCGGCCGGGGCAGCCGACGCCCTGCTCGCCCTCGCCGACAGCGACGATCCACCGCTGCGGCTGATCCTCGGCAGCGCCATGTACGACGTCGCCCAGCAGGCCGCCGACAGCCGCAAATCGGTCTGGGCCTCCTGGGAAAAGGTTAGCCGCGCCGCAGACTGACCGCCGCCGGGCTCCTGCCCGTTACTCCTCACCGCACTGTCCCCTCGCTTCCGGGACACCGCGCACCGCACGCCGGCCAGGAACCCGGTCCCCTCCGCGGCCGTCTCCCGGCCGCGGACGATAGCTGCCACCTCGGCTGCCCCCCCCACGACCCCCTCTGTGTCCCACGACCAGGAGAACACCATGACCATCCCTGCCTTGCGGTCGGTGCCGGGCATCCGGACAGCCACCGTGCTCACCGCCCTGGCCCCGGCCATCTGGGGCTCCACCTACCTCGTCACCACCGAACTCCTGCCCCCGGACCGGCCACTGCTGGCCGCCGTGCTCCGGGCCCTGCCCGCCGGGCTGCTCCTGCTCCTCCTCACCCGGCGCCTGCCGACGGGCAGCTGGTGGTGGAGGTCCGCGGTCCTCGGCGCGTTGAACATCGGCGTCTTCTTCGCCCTGCTCTTCATCGCCGCCTACCGCCTCCCGGGCGGAGTCGCCGCCACCGTCGGCTCCATCCAGCCGCTGCTGGTGGCGGGCTTGTCCGCCACCCTGCTCGGTCAGCGCCTCACCCTACGAACCCTGCTGGCCTGCGTGACCGGCATCGCGGGCATCGCCATGCTGGTGCTCCGCGCCGACGCCCGGCTGGACGTCCTCGGGATCGCCGCCGCCCTCGGCGGTGCGGTGGTCATGGCGACCGGAGTCGTCCTCAGCAAGCGCTGGACCTCCCCGGCTCCGCTGCTGGCGACCACCGGATGGCAACTGGTCGCAGGCGGTCTGCTTCTGCTGCCGGCCGCCCTGTTCGTCGAAGGGCCCCCGCCGGCCACCCTCAGCACCGGGAACCTGATCGGCTACGTCTACCTGAGTGCGATCGGCGCCGCGCTCGCCTACTCCCTGTGGTTCCGCGGCATCAGAACGCTCTCCCCGACCCAGGTCACTTTCCTCGGCCTGCTCAGCCCCCTGGTCGCCGCCAGTCTCGGGTGGATCGTCCTGGGACAACGGCTCACCCTGCCGCAGATGCTGGGCGGCGCACTCGCCCTGGCCGCAGTGACACTCGCCCAGCTTCACCCCTCCCGTTCCGCCCCTTCCCGTGCGGCGGCCGGACGCCCAGTGCCCCCGGTCCCGGTCGGCCAGGCCCGTACCCACTGAGGAGAACCGCATCATGCGCATCACCGTCTTCGGAGCCGGCGGAGCCGCCGGCAGCCGGATCGTCGCCGAAGCCGTCGCCCGGAACCACGACGTCACCGCCGTCGCCCGCGACGCGAGCCGTTTCACGACCCTCCATCCCGGCGCCCGGCACGCCGTCGGGGACGTCCTCGACCCGGACACCGTCGCCGCGCTGAGCAGCCGGCAGGACCTGGTGATCAGTGCCACCCGACCGGCACCCGGACAGGAAGAGGACCTCGCGAACGCGGCCCGCGCATTGCTGGCCGGTCTCTCCCGCACAGGCGTCCGGCTGCTCCTGCTCGGCGGTGCCGGGAGCCTGCGTCTGCCGGGCGACCGGGAAGGCACGGTAGTGGAAGGCCCGGACTTCCCAGCGGACTGGCGGCCGATCGCCCTGGCCTGCAACGAGCAACTGGCGGTCTGTCAGGCCGACCAGGACGTCGACTGGGCCTACCTCAGCCCGGCCGCCGTCCTGGAGCCGGGCAAACGCACCGGCACATACCGGGTCGGCACCGGCGAGCTGTTGGTGGACGCCGACGGCAACTCCAGCATCTCCATGGAAGACCTTGCCGTGGCCCTGCTGGACGAGGCGGAACACCCCACGCACCACCGCACACGCTTCACCGTCGGCTACTGAGCCCGAGCTGCCCCGGGACGTCCGCTGCGCCTGGACTCGGCCGCCGGCGCCTGCGGCCGGCACGATGTCCTCCGTTCGGGGGGCGCGGGCCGCCGGGGCCCCTCCCCGGCCCTATCGTGGCGGGGGTACGGTTCCCCTTCGACCGAGGACAGCGCATGAACGGTTCTCCGGCCGGCGTCGTCGAGGCGGCGTTCCGCCACTACCGGTCACAGGACCGCGAGGCGGCCCTTCCCCTGTACGCCGACGACTTCCTCTTCACCAGCCCCCAGGACGATCACATCGGCAAGGCGGCGTTCTTCGAGCGCTGCTTCCCCACCGCCGACCGGTTCACCGAGCAGCGGATCCTGCACATCGTCGCCGTTGACGAGGAACTGGTCCTGGTCCACTACGAGTACGAGTTGACCACCGGCGAGCGATACCGCAATGTCGAGGCGATCACCGTGCGCGACGGCCTCATCCGAGAGGTGCGGGTCTTCTTCGGCGGCAAGGTGTGAACCGGAGCCGGTGGACCCGGAGACCCCGTCCACCCCGTGGGAGGCCGGCGTCGAGGTGGTCGTGGCGGTGATCGCGGGAAGGGTGCGGGCGTGAAGCTGACGATTCTGGGCGGCGGCGGGTTCCGCGTGCCGCTTGTGTACGGTGCACTGCTGACCGACCACGCCGAGGGGCGGGTCACCGAGGTCGTCCTGCACGATCTGGACGACGGCCGGCTGCACGCCGTGACCCGGGTACTGGCCGAACAGGCCGCCGGCATCCCCGACGCACCCGAGGTCCGGGCCACCACCGACCTGGACGAGGCCCTGCGCGGCGCCGCCTTCGTCTTCTCGGCGATCCGCGTCGGCGGTCTCGAGGGCCGGGCGAACGACGAGCGGGTGGCCCTCGCCGAGGGCGTGCTCGGCCAGGAGACCGTCGGCGCCGGCGGCATCGCGTACGGCCTGCGCACCGTCCCCGTCGCCGTCGACATCGCCCGGCGCGTGGCCCGCCTCGCCCCCGACGCCTGGGTCATCAACTTCACCAACCCGGCGGGCTTGGTCACCGAGGCCATGTCCCACCACCTCGGCGACCGCGTCGTCGGCATCTGCGACTCGCCGGTCGGCCTCGGCCGCCGCATCGCCCGGGTCCTCGGCGCCGACCCGAAGCGGGCCTTCATCGACTACGTCGGCCTCAACCACCTCGGCTGGGTACGCGGCCTGCGCGTCGCCGGACGCGACGAGCTGCCCCGCCTGCTCGCCGACCCCGCGCTGCTCGGCTCCTTCGAGGAGGGCAGGCTCTTCGGCACCGACTGGCTGCGGTCACTCGGCGCGATCCCCAACGAGTACCTGCACTACTACTACTTCAACCGGGAGACCGTCCGCGCCTACCAGGAGGCCGCCAGGACCCGCGGTGCCTTCCTGCGCGACCAGCAGGCCAGGTTCTACGAGGAGGCGGGCGACCCGGGCGTCTCCGCCCTGCTCGCCTGGGAGCGCACCCGCGCCGAGCGCGAGGCGACCTACATGGCCGAGAACCGGGAGAGCGCCGGCGCGGGCGAACGCGAGGCCGACGACCTGTCCGGCGGCTACGAGAAGGTCGCGCTCGCCCTGATGCGGGCCATCGCCCGTGACGAACGCACCACCCTGATCCTCAACGTCCGCAACGGTTCCACGCTGTCCGTCCTCGACGCCGACGCGGTCATCGAGGTCCCGTGCCTGGTCGACGCCGGCGGCGCCCACCCGCTGGCCGCCGGCCCGCTGCCCGGCCATGCCACCGGACTGGTCTGCTCGGTCAAGGCCGTCGAGCGGGAAGTGCTCGCCGCCGCCGAGTCCGGCTCCCGTACGACGGCCGTGAAGGCCTTCGCACTGCACCCGCTGGTCGACTCGGTCAACGTGGCCCGCAGGCTGGTCCAGGGCTACACCGAGGTCCATCCTGGGCTGGCGTACCTGAAGTAGGCGCTTCCTTGCGTGCCCGCCGAGTGAGCCGGCGTCGAGTCGGTCACCGGCCCCGGCTTCGTGGGCCGCCGACCGCACGGAGGGTCGCTCCGCCGAGCGGCCCTCCGCTGTCACACCCGAACGTCAGCCGGTGAAACCGGCCGTGATCGAGGTGAACTGCCAGGTGTTCTGGCCGATGCCGGAGCAATTGCTCACCACACCGCCGCCCGCGCACGGCCGGTCCCGGTTGACCGACCAGAAGGCGAGCCGCGCGATGTGGTGGGAGTTCGCCCAGTCGCGGATCTGGGTCCAGATCGCCGGAGTGGTCGTCTCCTGCTGGTCGGACAGGCCGTTCATGCCGGAGATGCCGAGGTGGGCGTAGGCGGTCGCGTCGTCCCAGCCGAAGGTGGACTTCAGCTTGTTCTTCAGCCCCTCGGCGGCGTTCACGGTGTTGCCGTACATGTCCGAGCCACCGCCGAAGTCGAACGGCATGATGGTGAACACGTCGATGTTCGCGCCGAGCGACTGCGCCTGCTCGATGAGCCGGTTGCCGTAGTACGTCGGCCCGGTGGTGGACGTGCCGAAGGTGACGATGGTCTTCAGGCCCGGGTTGTCGGCCTTGACCGTCTTCAGCGCGGTGAGGATCCTCGCCTGCACGGCCTCGTTCTCGAACTCGTCCGTGTTCTCGATGTCCATGTCGACGGCCTTCAGACCGTAGGCGTCGATCACCTTCTGGATGGCCCCGGCCAGCGCGCTCGCGGAGGAGCAGTTGGCGCCCAGCTTGCTGCCCTGCCAGCCACCGAACGACGGGACGACGTCACCGCCCGCGGAACGGATCTGGTTGATCGCCGTCTGGTCCACACCCCCGGTCAGGGCCCGGCTGCCGTCCCAACTCGGCGTGCAGCCGCCGGAGTCCAGCACGAACGCCATCGTGAACCACTTGACCCCGGTCGCGCTCATCACCGTGGTCGGGTTCGGCGGATCGCCCCAGCCCTCGTACAGGTACGGCGCCGCCTGCTTGAACCCGGTACCGCCACCGCCGCCCGCATCGGTCGTCACGGTCACGGAGCCGGAGGCGGGCGAGGTGTTCCCGGCCGCGTCCCGCGCCTTCACGGTGAAGGTGTAACTCGTGCTCGGTGACAGTCCGCTGACCGTGGCGGAGGTACCCGAGACGCTGAGGAGCCGGTTGCCGGCGCTGTAGACGTCGTACGCCGTCACGCCCACGTCGTCCGAGGAGGCGTTCCACTTCAGCGACACGCTCGAGGAGGTCTTTCCCGTGGCGGCGAGCCCGCTGGGCGCGGTCGGCGCCTGGGTGTCACCGCCTCCTCCGCCGCCGCCCGGGCCGTCCAGGCTGACGTCGTCGGCGTAGTAGGTGCCCTGGGCGTACCAGCCGTGCACATAGATGGTGGCGCTCGTCTGGGTGGCGCCCGTGGTGAAGGAGACGCTGAGCCGGCTGTACGCGGACGGTGAAGAGGTCCAGGTGGAGGCGCCGCCGTTCACGCCGAGGTACACGTAACTGCCGCGCACCCAGCCGCTCAGTGCGTATGTCGTGTTGGGCTGCACCGCGACCGTCTGGCTGCACTGCGCGTTGTCGCTGGAGGTCACCGCGCCCTGCAGTGCCTTGGAACCGCCGTGCACGGGGGAGGAGACCACCGAGCCGAGGTCGCCGGTGCAGGTCCAGGGGGAGAGGCCGCCGGACTCGAAGCCGGGGTGGGTGAGGATGTTGGCCGCGTGGGCCGTACCGGGGAGGGCGACGGCCCCGCCGAGCGCGAGGGCCGCGGAACCGAGGAGAGCGAGAAGCCGGCGTCTGGAACGCCCGAGTGTGTTGCGCACGCGATCTCCCTGTGGGGATGGGGGTGTTCGGGAGTGCACGGATGTGCGGAGGTGCGCCAACGAATTTGGTATGGACCAATCCGGCTGTCAAGAAGATGAACGGAATTGGTCCATACCGGTGGGGGAAAGCGCCCCCGAGGGGGCAGGGCGTGGGCAGGGCGTGCGACCTAGAGCGGCAGTACCTGAGCCGCGTCAGCCGCCGGCACCGGCGTCGGCACCGCCGGCAACAACACTTCGGCCGACTCCACCCGCTGCCGTGGAAGCGCCGCCGGCACAGGCAGCAGCGGGCGCGGTCCCGACACCACCGTGTAGTCCTGCCCGAGGAACGGCGGCTCGATGAACCCCGGGTCCTCACCCAGCGCCAACCGCACGGCCGACCAGGGCGCGTTCACCCCGCAGAGTGACAGCTGGTGCAGGCCGCCGGCGGGACGCGTGTTGACGTCGAGCAGCACCGGGCGGTCGCCGAACATGCGGAACTGGATGTTGGACAGGTGGTGCAGACCGAAGCCCTCCGCGATCAGCCGGGCCGGCCCCAGCCACCGCTCGTCCAGGGTGAAGCCCCGGCGTCGCCCGTTCTTGGTGCGGCCCACCGCGAGCCGCACCCGGTTGTCCGGTCCGGTCAGGCAGTCGACGGACACCTCGGGCTGCTCCAGGCGGGGCATCACCAGCCAGTCCACCGGCTCCTCGGCCCGCTGCAGCGCCTCGACGACCGGGTCCAGCTGCACATACGGGCTGGGGAAGCCGGCGAGGCCGTCCAGCGAGAAGGGGGCGCGGGTGATCATCCGGAAGCCGACCCCGCCCGCGCCGACCGCCGGCTTGAAGCACGCCCGGTGCCCGGCCGCCTCCAACTCCAGTACCGCAGCGGTGAGTTCGTCTGCCGTCCGCACCCGCCACCAGGGCGGCACCGGGACGCCGACGGAGCGGACCGCCTCGTACGCGATGGCCTTGTCCTCGAACACGGCCACCGCCTCGGGTGTCGGCGCCAGCAGTGCCGTACCCGCCGCCGCGAACTCGGCTCGGTGCGCCACGATCGCCGCCTGGTGCAGCCGGGGCACGAAGACGTCGATGCCGCGCCGGGCGCACTGATCGAGGGCGTACTCGACATAGGCGGCCGGGGACAGGCCTTCCGGCTCCAGGTCGGCGGTGTCGGCGGCGGCCAGCACGGGGGAGTCGGGGTCCCCGTGCGTGGCGTGGATCTCCACCGCGCGGTCGCTGGGATTTCTCCGCAGCTGATCCATGAAGAACACGTTCTCCGCGTACGTGCGGTTGAGCCAGACGCGTACGCGAGAGAGCATGCAGGCCGCCTTTCGGGGGGTGTGCGGGCAGGGCTGAGCGGCCCGTGCCCGGGCAGAAGGGAGGAAGGGACACCAAACGGCCCTGTTCAAGGGGAAGTGAGAGGCGTTGGTGTTGGGGCGATCATACGGCTTTCAAGGGGCCCGGCGTGCAACGCGGATGTTACGGATTACCGGGGTCCTTCCCGACGGCGGGAGTCCCGCCCCGGTGAGCAGGACGACGAGGAAATCGCCGTAGGGTGTGCCCGCCCCGATGCCGTGCGTCAGGCGAGTGGCCCGCGCGGGCCACTCGCCGGTGCGGGACCAGGGCCTCTTGTCCGCCGTCCGGGAATGTGTTCTGGTGGTGTTCGCGAGCCTGATGATCGAAAGGGGTGCGGGGTGGAGCCGACGGCCGGGGCCGGACAGCTGCTGGCCATCAGCGACCTGCACATCAGTTATCCCGAGAACCGCGCCCTGGTGGAACGGATGCACCCCGGCAGCGACGACGACTGGCTGATCGTGGCCGGTGATGTCGCGGAGACCGTCGCCGACATCCGCTGGGCCCTCGCCACGCTCGCGGGCCGCTTCCGAAAGGTGCTGTGGGCGCCCGGGAACCACGAGCTGTGGACCCACCCGAGCGACCCCGTCACCCTGCGCGGCGTCGCCCGCTACGAGCATCTCGTCGAACTGTGCCGGGAATTGGGCGTGGTCACCCCCGAGGACCCCTACCCGGTGTGGCACGGCGCCGGTGGCCCGGTCGCCGTCGCCCCACTGTTCCTCCTGTACGACTACTCGTTCCTGCCGGCCGGCTGCGCCACCAAGGCCCAGGGTCTGGCCTACGCCGAGAGCACGGGCATCGTCTGCAACGACGAGTACCTGCTGCACCCCGACCCCTATCCGGCCCGTGAGGACTGGTGCCGGGCCCGGGTCGCCGAGACGGAGCGCAGACTCGCCGAGCTGCCCGCGGACCTGCCGACCGTGCTCGCCAATCACTACCCACTGGACCGGCATCCCACCGAGGTCCTGTGGCACCCCGAGTTCGCCATGTGGTGCGGCACCGAGCTGACCGCGGACTGGCACCGCCGCTTCCGCGTCGCCACGATGGTGTACGGCCATCTGCACATCCCGCGCACCACCTGGCACGACGGAGTCCGCTTCGAAGAGGTCTCCGTGGGATATCCCCGCGAATGGCGCAAGCGCCCCGGGCGCCCGGGAAAGCTGCGCCGCATCCTGCCGATGGAGGTGGACGCCGGTGATCGAGGAGCTGCTCCCGGAGTCGGTCGTGGCCGTGGAGGCACACCGTGACGACCCGCTGTGGGACGCCCCGCTGCACCCGGAGGAGGAGGTGTTCGTCGCGCGCGCGGTGGCCAAGCGCCGCCGCGAGTTCGCGGCGGTACGCGGCTGCGCCCGGCGCGCCATGGAGAAGCTCGGCGTGCCGGCGCAGGCCGTCGTCAGCGGTGAGCGGGGCGCCCCGCGCTGGCCGGCCGGCCTGGCGGGCAGCATGACCCACTGCGACGGCTACTGCGCCGCCGCACTGGTCCGCGCCACCGAGCTGGCCTCCCTGGGGATCGACGCCGAACCGCACGGGCCGCTCCCGGACGGCGTGGGCGACTCCGTCTTCCTGCCCGTCGAGGCCGACCGGCTGGCCCTGCTCGCCACGCAGCGGCCCGCGGTGCACTGGGACCGGATCCTGTTCAGCGCCAAGGAGTCAGTCTACAAGGCGTGGTACCCCCTCACCCGTGAATGGCTGGACTTCTCCGAGGCCGACATCACCCTCCGCCCGGCACCCGACGGCGCGCCGACCGGCACCCTGCGCGCCGAACTCCTCGTCCCCGGTCCCCTGGTCGGCGACCGCCGGCTGCGCTCCTTCGACGGCCGCTGGGCCGTGCGCGACGGGGTGGTGGCCACCACCGTCGTCGTGCCGCACTCCTGACGGTGACACCGACACCGCTGCCGCTGCGCGGCGCCCCGGCCGGTCAGGAGGACGGGCACCATTCGCGCAGCAGCTGGAAGAACTGCTCCTCGTTGCCCGCGAGTCCCGCCCGTGCGAGGGCCGATTCCGCCTCGGCGAGCACGGTGGGCGGGACGACGGCGGGCCGGTCGCCGTCCGGCGGCCCGTCGAAGGCGGCGCGCACCGTATGCAACAGCCGCAGGTAGGCCTGTACGGCGGTGCGCTCACGGTCGGTCAGTACGGCGGTCGGCATCGGTCGGCTCTCCCCGAGTAGGCGTCACGGTCACGCGCCCTGCGGCGCCGCGCGCCGCGTCGTACGGCGCACGCTTCCAGCTTGCCGCCCCCCACTGACAACGCCGTCCGGCTCCGCCTCGGTTCGCCCGCTCAGCGGAGCTGAAACCGCGCCGAAATGCCCTGGACGAAGGCCCGCCCGCCCGGGAAAAGGACGGCACGAGGCCACCCCACGCGGCGACCGGCCGACCGGCCGAACCGGCCGACCGGCCGAACCGGCCGACGCGTCGCGGCCGCACCTGGTGCCCACCACGCGGCTGCCCCGGCGGGCGGGCGCGAAGTCCACCCGCGCCCCACCTGATGCACGGCCGCCGGCGCGCCCGCACCCCCGTTGCGGCCGATCGCCGGCCGAGCGACGGCACGCACCCCGCCTCGACAGCGGCCCACACCCCGGCAGGACGCGGGAGGCGCGCCAGCTGACGTAGGGCGGATGCGGTGGCCCGGGTCCGCTCTGCCGACCGGGATATCACCAGACACGCCTTGATACGGCCGGCCACGCCGTCAGGCCGTACCCGGGCGTGCAGCGCCGAACACACCCCCCGCCGAGGGCACTTGCCGGCCGACAGCGGCCGAAGGCCTCGGCCTGCGGTGCCTCGGCGACGTCGAAGCGGGGAGGGGCCATGACGCGGTGCACCGGCCGCCCGCAGCGCACCCCGGGCGATGTGGCCGCCGTCGCCCGGCAGCCGCGCGGCGACACCGGCCCCGTCCCCGCGACGGCCGTGGTGGCCGGCCCGCATGTGTCAGCGTTCGTGGCCCACGATCGCCAACTGGTGGCCACAGGACGGGCGTTCCTTCCCGACGACGAGGTGCCGGTCGGCCAGATCCGGCCACAGCAGGGTCAGCCCGCCCAGCAGAGCGTCGCACAGCCGACGCCCCTCAGTGGCGATGCCCACGGTCACCCCGGCTCACGACTCGGGTCGTTTGACGCTCTCCAGAAGCATGTCGAGCCACTCCGCGACCTTGTCCCGGTGCTGGTCGGTGGGCAACTGGGCGGCCCGCCAGGCGATCCCGCGCACCCCGTGGTCCTGCAGCAGCCGCTCCAGCGGGTCCTCGGCGGCCTGGGCCGCGGCCCGCTCCCGGTCGGCGAGCTTCTGCAGCAGCTCCTGCTCAGTCCGCTGCAGCGTGCCCGCCAGCGCCTCGGGGTCCTCCGCGGTGAGGAAGCCGGCGTGCACCCGGAAGAAGCGCTGCAGCGCGTCGCAGTGCTCCATCGTGGGCCGCCGGTCGCCGTTGATGAGGGCGCCGGCCTGCTGCCGGGACATGCCCGCCCCGTCGGCGATCTCCTGCTGGGTGTACTTGCGGCCGTTGGGCTTCAGCCGGGTGCGGCGCAACAGGTCCAGGCGCTGCAGAAAGCGTGCCTGGACGTCCGGTTCGCCCGCCGGTCGCCCGCTGAGCAGGGCCTTGACCACCGGCTCGGGCACGCCACAGGCGACGGAGAGCCGCCCGACGTCGAAGACCTCGGTGTGCGGCACACCGAGCCGGTCGGCGAGCGCGGTGACGCGGGCGACGACGGCCGGCAGCTGGGCGGTCGCCGCGGCGCCCGGATCCTCGTAGCCATCCGTCACCGACAGAACTCCTACGTCTCTCGAGGGCCTCAGACGCGTGCGTGCTTCTCGCAAGCGGTCGCCGTGAACTTCCCGGAGAGTAGCGGGTGCTTCGAACTCACATCCAGGTCTCGCCACAACTGTGGCGAATTTCAGCCGTCAACCGGCATGAAATGCCACGATAGTTGACATCACTTGTCGCTGGGCAGCAGGATCGCATCGCCGCGTGAAGGCCGCAGAGGCAAGAGGGGTGACCTCCCGATGGCACATCAGGCAGGAGGGCAGCGGCCGGCACCGCGGCCCGTCCCCGAGACCTGCGAGACCCAGGCGTACCTCCAGGACTACGCCGCGCTGCTGGAGTCCCTGCCCTTCCCGTCCCTGGTCGTAGACCACCGCTGGAACGTGGTCATGGCCAACGGCGCGTTCGGGGCGCTCTTCCGTGGCGTGCGCCCCCATCCGACGGCCATGCCCGGCGACAACTTCCTCCGCTTCGTTCTCTTCCATCCCGACGCGGGTGACGTCCTCGGCGAGCACGAGCCGGGCTGGTGCCTGCCGATGCTGGCCCACCTGCGTACCGCCCTGGAGACGTGCGGTCACGATCACGAACTCCAGGCGGTCCGCCGGGACATCGCCCAGGACCCGCTGATGGAGGCCGCCTACCGGCAGGGTCTGCCGCACTGGATCCGGGCCGTCGGCGAGGCCGCGACGCGGCTCGACGGGGCCGTCCGGCTGCTGCTCCACCCCGACCCGCGCCGGGGTTCCGTCGAGTGCCGCATCGTCGAGGAGACCACGCAGACCCTGCGGGACCTCGGCCACCGGCGCCTGACGATGGTCCTGCGCGACCCCCGCCGGGCGGCCTCGCCGGTGCGCCGCCGACGCCGGCCCCGCGGCACGGCCACGCATCTGACGGTCGTCCCGGCAGCCGAGGACTGACCCGGCACCGCCGGTGTTCAGGTCACCGGCGGCGCCGGGTCGGAAGCACCGCACCCCCGCACCCTTCTCGCGGTCATCCGTGCACGCGGCCTACGCAAGCGACTTGCATGACTTGCGCTACGCTTGCGTTCATGACGCGACGACTTGCGGAAGTGGCGAAGAAGGTCGGGGTCAGCGAGGCCACGGTCAGCCGGGTGCTCAACGGCAAGCCCGGAGTCTCCGAAGTCACCCGGCAGGCGGTGCTGTCCGCCCTCGACGTCCTCGGCTACGAGCGCCCGACCCAGCTGCGCGGCGAACGCGCCCGGCTCGTCGGCCTGGTCCTGCCAGAGCTGCAGAACCCCATCTTCCCGGCGTTCGCCGAGGTCATCGGCGGCGCGCTCGCCCAGCTCGGACTGACCCCGGTGCTGTGCACGCAGACCAAGGGCGGCGTTTCGGAGGCGGACTACGTCGAGCTGCTGCTGCAACAGCAGGTCTCCGGCGTCGTCTTCGCCGGGGGCCTGTACGCCCAGGCCGACGCGCCGCACGACCACTACCGGCTGCTCGCCGACCGCAACATCCCCGTCGTACTGGTCAACGCGGCCATCGAGCACCTCGGTTTCCCGGGCGTGTCCTGCGACGACGCCGTCGCCGTGGAGCAGGCCTGGCGGCATCTGGCCTCCCTCGGTCACGAGCGCATCGGCCTGGTCCTCGGTCCCGGCGACCACGTGCCCTCGGCGCGTAAACTGGCCGCCGCGCGGGCGTTCGCCGGCGATCTGCCGGAGGAGTTCGTGGCCCGCGCCATCTTCTCCCTCGAGGGCGGTCACGCCGCCGCCTCCCGGCTCCTCGACCGCGGCGTCACCGGCATCATCTGCGCCAGCGACCCCCTCGCGCTCGGCGCCGTCCGGGCGGCCCGCCGCAAGGGCTACGACGTCCCCGGCCGGATCTCCGTCGTCGGCTACGACGACTCGGCCTTCATGAACTGCACCGAACCCCCGCTCACCACCGTCCGCCAGCCCATCGAGGCCATGGGCCGCGCGGCCGTCGAGCTGCTGAACGCGCAGATCGGCGGCACCGCCGTACCCGCGGAGGAGTTGCTGTTCGAGCCCGAGCTGGTGGTGCGCGGGTCCACCGCGCAGGCCCCGCGCGACTGACCTCCAGGAGTCCGGCGGATGCTTCCAGCTCACTGTCGAATAATTACAGAGTCTGTGCGATATCTTGCGGTGCGATGTCGACGGTGCTTGAGTGTGCGGCGCCCACCGCTCCTGCCATGAGGGGTCCACCGATGACAAGCACCGGGTTCCGCCGTACCTTCGTCGCGATCGGCGTCTGTTCCTCCCTCGCCCTCGCCGCCACCGCCTGCGGATCGGGCGACGACAGCTCGGCGAGCGGCAAGACCCGCATCACCGTCAACTGCGAGCCGCCCAGGAGCGCCAGGGTCGACCGGACGTTCTTCGACGCGGACATCGCCACCTTCGAGAAGCAGAACCCGGACATCGACGTCGTCGCGCACGACGCCTTCCCCTGCCAGGACCCGAAGACCTTCGACGCCAAGCTGGCCGGCGGCCAGATGGAGGACGTCTTCTACACGTACTTCACCGACGCCCGGCATGTCGTCGACATCCACCAGGCCGCCGATCTCACCCCGTACCTCAAGGAACTGAAGAGCTACGACACCATCCAGAAGCAGCTGCGGGACATCTACACCGTGGACGGCAAGGTCTACGGCATCCCGCGCACCGGCTACTCGATGGGCCTGATCTACAACCGCGAGGTCTTCCAGCGGGCCGGCCTCGACCCCGACAAGCCCCCGACGACCTGGGACGAGGTCCGCGCCGATGCCCGGAAGATCGCCGCACTCGGCGGCGGCACCGTCGGATACGCCGACTACAGCGCCCAGAACCAGGGCGGCTGGCACTTCACCGCCGAGCTGTACTCGCAGGGCGGTGACGTCGTCGGCGCCGACGGCAAGAAGGCCACGATCGACACCCCCGAGGGCCATGCCGTCCTGCGGAACCTCCACGACATGCGGTGGACCGACGACTCGATGGGCAGCAAGCAGCTCCTCGTCATCAACGACGCCCAGCAGATGATGGGTTCGGGCAAGCTCGGAATGTACCTCGCCGCCCCCGACAACATCCCGATCCTGGTCAAGGAGAAGGGCGCGAACTACGACGACATCGCCATCGCCCCCATGCCCGGCGGCAAGGGCACCCTCATCGGCGGCGACGGCTACATGTTCAACAAGCACGACACACCCGCCCAGATCCGGGCCGGTCTGAAGTGGCTGGACCACATGTTCCTCACCCCGGGCCAGGGCTTCCTCGGCGACTACGCCCGCGCCAAGAAGAACAACGCCCCCGTCGGCCTGCCCGAGCCGCGCCTGTTCACCGGCGCCGCCGACGCCGAGGACCAGCGGCTCAAGAAGGCCGACGCCAATGTCCCGGTGGAGAACTACCAGGCCTTCCTCGACGGCAACCAGCAGCTCCGGATGAAGATCGAGCCGCCGAACGCCCAGCAGATCTACTCCGTCCTCGACGGCACCGTCTCCGCCGTCCTCACCAAGAAGGACGCCGACATCGACCAGCTCCTCAAGGAGGCGTCCGGCAAGATCGACGGCATCCTGGCCCGGAGCTGACCGCCATGACGAAGACGGCCGAACGGCGGCCCCCGGCACCGGCAGCCGCCCACCCGGTCCCGGCGCCGCCCCCGGCAGGGGACCGGAGGCGGCGCCGCCTCATCGACCAGGCCCGCGCCTACGCCTTCCTCCTCGGCGGCCTCATCTGCTTCGCCCTGTTCTCCTGGTACCCGGCGATCCGCGCGGTCGTGATCGCCTTCCAGAAATACACGCCGGGCTCGCCGCCCGAGTGGGTCGGCACCGCCAACTTCACCCGCGTCCTGCACGACCCCGAATTCACCGCCGCCTGGCGCAACACCCTCACCTTCACCCTGCTCGCCCTGCTCATCGGCTTCGCCGTCCCCTTCGTACTCGCCCTCGTCCTCAACGAGTTGCGGCACGCCAAGGCCTTCTTCCGGGTCGTGGTCTACCTGCCCGTGATGATCCCGCCGGTGGTCAGCGCCCTGCTGTGGAAGTGGTTCTACGACCCCGGAGCCGGCCTCGCCAACGAGACGCTCCGCTTCCTGCACCTGCCGACCTCCAACTGGTCCAACGGCACCGACACCGCGCTCGTCTCCCTCGTCATCGTGGCGACGTGGGCCAACATGGGCGGCACCGTCCTGATCTACCTGGCCGCCCTGCAGTCCATCCCGGGCGAGCTGTACGAGGCCGCCGAACTGGACGGCGCGAACCTGCTCCAGCGCGTCCGGCACGTCACGATCCCGCAGACCCGGTTCGTGATCCTGATGCTGATGCTTCTTCAGATCATCGCCACCATGCAGGTGTTCACCGAACCCTTCGTCATCACCGGCGGCGGCCCGGAGAACGCCACGGTCACCGTCCTGTACCTGATCTACAAATACGCCTTCCTCTACAACGACTTCGGCGGCGCCTGCGCCCTCAGCGTGATGCTGCTGCTCCTGCTCGGCACCTTCTCCGCGCTCTATCTGCGGCTCACCCGATCCGAGGGGGACGCTTGAGCGGCACCCGCACCCTCATCTCACCGGCCACCCTCGCCCGCCCGCGCGGGAAGGCCGCCTACTGGGCGGTGTTCACCGCCGTCGTGATCCTCTTCGCGCTGGCCTTCCTCTTCCCGGTCTACTGGATGGTGACCGGAGCGCTGAAGTCGCCCGACGAAGTGGCCCGGACCCCGCCGGCCCTGCTGCCGGAGCACTGGCGGCTCAGCGGCTACACCGACGCCTGGGACCTGATGCAGCTCCCGCAGCACCTGGCGAACACGCTCGTCCAGGCGGCCGGCGCCTGGGCCTTCCAGCTGGTGTTCTGCACGGCCGCCGCCTACGCCCTGTCCAAGCTGCGACCGGCCTTCGGGAAGGTGGTCCTCGGCGGCATCCTCGCCACCCTCATGGTCCCGGCGCAGGCGCTCGTCGTGCCCAAGTACCTCACCGTCGCCGACCTGCCGTTCCTCCACACCAGCCTGCTCAACGACCCGCTCGCCATCTGGCTGCCGGCCGTCGCCAACGCCTTCAACCTGTATCTGCTCAAGCGGTTCTTCGACCAGCTGCCGCGCGATGTGCTGGAGGCCGCCGAGATCGACGGCGCCGGCAAGCTGCGCATCCTGTGGTCGGTCGTCCTGCCCATGTCCCGGCCGGTCCTCGGCGTGGTGTCCATCTTCGCGCTGGTCGCCGTCTGGCAGGACTTCCTGTGGCCGCTGATGGTCTTCTCCGACACCGGTGAACAGCCGATCAGTGTGGCTCTGGTCCAGCTGTCACAGAACATCCAGCTCACCGTGCTCGTCGCCGCGATGGTGATCGCCAGCATCCCGATGGTGGCGCTGTTCCTCCTCTTCGAGCGGCACATCATCGCCGGGATCAGCGCGGGCAGCACCAAGGGCTGAACCGCCCTGGAACCCCGAGACAGAAAGGCACGCACCGTGGGACAGCCCACCCCTGCCCGCTACTCCGATGCCCGCGACTCCGACTGGTGGCGCTCGGCCGTCATCTACCAGGTGTACGTCCGCAGCTTCGCGGACGGCGACGGCGACGGCACCGGCGACCTCGCGGGCGTCCGCGCACGGCTGCCGTACCTCGCCCGACTCGGCGTCGACGCCCTGTGGTTCACCCCCTGGTACCTGTCACCCCTGAAGGACGGCGGGTACGACGTCGCCGACTACCGGGCCATCGACCCGGCCTTCGGCACCCTGGCCGAGGCGGAGAAGCTCGTCGCCGAGGCGGGCGAGATGGGCATCCGGACCATCGTCGACATCGTGCCCAACCACGTCTCCGACCGGCACCCCTGGTTCCGGGCCGCGCTCGCCGCCGGACCCGGCAGCCCGGAGCGCGAGCTGTTCCACTTCCGGCCGGGGCGCGGCGCCGACGGTGAACTCCCGCCCAGCGACTGGCCGTCGCAGTTCGCCGGCTCCACCGAACCGGTATGGACACGGCTGCCCGACGGGGACTGGTACCTGCACCTGTTCACCCCCGAGCAGCCGGACCTCAACTGGGCGCACCCGGCGGTCCGCCAGGAGCACGAGGACGTCCTGCGGTTCTGGTTCGAGCGGGGCGTCGCCGGCGTCCGCATCGACTCGGCGGCCCTGCTCGCCAAGGACCCGGACCTGCCCGACCTCGCCTCGCGCCCGCAGCCGCACCCGTTCGTCGACCGCGACGAACTCCACGACATCTACCGCTCCTGGCGCACCGTCGCCGATGCCTACGACGGCGTGTTCGTCGGCGAGGTCTGGCTCCCCGATGCCGAGCGTTTCGCCCGCTACCTGCGCCCCGACGAACTCCACACCGCCTTCAACTTCTCCTTCCTCTCCTGCCCCTGGGACGCCGAGCGGCTGCGTGCCTCGATCGACACCACCCTCGCCGAGCACGCCCCCGTCGGGGCCCCGGCCACCTGGGTGCTGTGCAACCACGACGTCACCCGCACGGTCACCCGGTACGGCCGCGAGGACACCGCCTTCGACTTCGCCACCAAGGCCTTCGGCACCCCGACGGACCTGGCGCTCGGCACCCGCAGGGCCCGCGCCGCCGCCTTGCTGTCGCTGGCGCTGCCCGGCTCGGTGTACGTCTACCAGGGGGAGGAGCTGGGGTTGCCGGAGGCCGAGATCCCGGTCGACCGCGTACAGGACCCCATGTACTTCAGATCGCAGGGGGTCGACCCCGGCCGCGACG
This sequence comes from Streptomyces sp. NPDC045022, assembly GCF_056432605.1. Classification (NCBI taxonomy): domain Bacteria; kingdom Bacillati; phylum Actinomycetota; class Actinomycetes; order Kitasatosporales; family Streptomycetaceae; genus Streptomyces; species Streptomyces sp. NPDC045022. The sequence goes on along the minus strand of NZ_JBWKIR010000027.1, from coordinate 61,491 downwards.
GCTGCCGGGTGCCGCTGCCGTGGGCTGCCGGTATGCCGTACGCAGGCTTCGGTTCGCGCGCGGAGCCGTGGCTGCCGCAGCCGGTCGACTGGCCGTCGTATGCGGTCGACCGCCAGCAGGACGATCCGCACTCCATGCTCTCCCTCTACCGCGAGGCCATCGCCACCCGCCCGGTGTTCGGCGACGGCCCCCTGACCTGGCTGCCCGCCCCCGAAGGCGTGCTCGCCTTCTCCCGCGCCCAGGGAGCACTGTGCGTGGTCAACCTCGCGGCCACGCCCGCCGACCTCCCCGCGCCCTCCCGACTCCTGCTGAGCAGCGGCCCGCTGGACGACGCGGGCCGGCTGCCGCAGGACACGGCGGCCTGGCTGCGCGCCTGAGCCGGCCGCGCACAGCTGTCCCCGCACCCCCACCACGAAGGGATCAGCACATGCCCAGCAGCACCGCCAGACATGTCAGGCGCATGCCGGCCATCGGGGCGGTCGTCGCCCTCGCCGCCGGCATGCTCGTCACCGTCGCCCCCGCCGCGCACGCGGCCCCGGGTGCCACGCTCCCCTTCACCTCCGTGGAGGCCGAGTCGGCGGCGACGAACGGCACGAAGATCGGCCCCGACCACACCCAGGGCACGCTCGCCTCGGAGGCCTCCGGCCGGCAGGCCGTGCGGCTGACGTCCGGGCAGCGCGTGGAGTTCACCGTGCCGCGTGCGGCCAATGCCGTGAACCTCGCCTACAACGTCCCGGACGGCCAGTCCGGGACGCTGAACGTGTACGTCAACGGCACCAGGCTCACCAGGACCCTCCCGGTGACCTCCAAGTACTCGTACGTCGACACCGGCTGGATCGCCGGCGCCAAGACGCACCACTTCTTCGACAACGCCCGGCTGCTGCTGGGGCAGAACGTCCAGGCCGGCGACAGAATCGCCGTCGAGTCGACCGGCGCCCAGGTGACCGTCGACGTCGCCGACTTCGAACAGGTCGCCGCGGCCGCCACCCAGCCCGCCGGCTCGGTGTCCGTCGTCTCCAAGGGTGCCGACCCCGGCGGCAACGGCGACTCCACCCAGGCCTTCCGGGACGCCATCGCCGCCGCCCAGGGCGGAACGGTCTGGATCCCGCCCGGTGACTACCGCATCACGTCCTCCCTGGGCGGCGTGCAGAACGTGACCCTCCAGGGCGCCGGCAGCTGGTACTCGGTCGTACACACGTCCCGCTTCATCGACCAGTCCAGCTCCTCCGGGAACGTCCACATCAAGGACTTCGCGGTCATGGGCGAGGTCACCGAGCGCGTCGACTCCAGCCCGGACAACTTCGTCAACGGTTCCCTCGGCCCGAACTCGTCGGTGTCCGGTATGTGGATCCAGCACCTGAAGGTCGGCCTGTGGCTGACGGGCAACAACGACAACCTGGTGGTGGAGAACAGCCGCATCCTCGACACCACGGCCGACGGCCTCAACCTCAACGGCTCGGCCAAGGGGGTCCGCGTCCGCAACAACTTCCTGCGCAACCAGGGCGACGACTCCCTCGCCATGTGGTCGCTGTACTCCCCGGACACCGACTCCAGCTTCGAGAACAACACGATCTCCCAGCCCAACCTCGCCAACGGCATCGCCGTCTACGGCGGCACGGACATCGCCGTGCGGAACAACCTGATCTCCGACACCAACGCCCTCGGCAGCGGTATCGCGATCTCCAACCAGAAGTTCCTCGACCCCTTCAGCCCCCTGTCCGGCACCATCACGGTCGACGGCAACACGCTCGTACGCACCGGCGCCACCAACCCCAACTGGAACCACCCGATGGGCGCGTTGCGCGTCGACTCCTACGACAGCGCGATCAACGCGACCGTGAACATCACCAACACGACGATCACCGACAGCCCGTACAGTGCCTTCGAGTTCGTCTCCGGCGGCGGCCAGGGGTATCCCGTCCGCAACGTCAACGTCACCGGCGCGACGGTGAAGAACACCGGCACGGTCGTGGTCCAGGCCGAGGCACAGGGCGCGGCCACCTTCAAGAACGTCACCGCCACGCAGGTCGGGGCGGCAGGCGTCTACAACTGCCCCTACCCGGCGAACTCCGGCTCCTTCACCCTCACCGACGGCGGCGGCAACTCCGGCTGGTCCAGCACCTGGACGGACTGCTCCGCCTGGCCCCAGCCCGGCCAGGGCAACCCCGACCCCGACCCCGGCCGGAACCTCGCCAAGGGCCGCCCGGCCACCGCGACCGGATCCCAGGACGTCTACACCCCCGGCAAGGCGGTCGACGGTGACGCCAACTCCTACTGGGAGTCGGCCAACAACGCCTTCCCGCAGTCCTGGACGGCCGACCTCGGCTCCTCCTACGCCGTACGCCGCCTGGTGCTGAAGCTGCCCCCGTCCTCGGCCTGGGGCGCCCGCACCCAGACCCTCACCGTGCTCGGCAGCACCGACGGCTCGAACTACGCCACCGTCCTCGGCTCCCAGGGCTACCGCTTCGACCCCGCCACCGGCAACACGGCCACCGTCTCCCTGCCCGGCGGCACCAACCTGCGCTACCTCCGCCTGAGCGTCAGCGCCAACACGGGCTGGCCGGCCGGGCAGCTCAGTGAGGTGGAGGCCTATCTGACGTCCTGACCCGGTCCGCCTCACCGATCCATGAGCAGCCGGGCGCCCCGGCACCGCGCCACCCGCGGCACCATCGTGCCGCCCGCCGGGGCTCCTCCTCGACGAGGACCGAGCGCCGGTGACCGGGGCGCCCTGCGCCGGACCGAGAACCCATGCCCCCGGCCCCCATGCCCCTGCCCCGGGACAACACGAGGCTGCCCGTTCCTCCCTGGATCAGTGGTTGTGACGTGTCGTCAGCCGAAAGTCAGCGAAAACCGCAAACGTCGGCCATGCGCACGGGGCATCGGGGTACGGGTCTGTCACCCCGTCGCCGTCTCGCACCGATCCCGCCCGTACCGCCGAGTTTCACACAGGCGCCACCAGACCCTTCCCTGACGTTTGCTGCTCTTGGAACACTCGCTCCGCGCAGATTCCGTCATCTGGCGGCGTCGCGTACGTCAGGATGAGAGGATCCTCACTCATGCCAGAAGTCAATCGGCGGCGATTCCTTCAACTCGCGGGCGCCACTTCGGCGTTCACGGCGCTGTCCAGCAGCATTCAGCGCGCGGCCGCCCTGCCGGCCCGCCACCGCACGGGTTCGGTGGACGACGTCGAGCACATCGTCGTCCTGATGCAGGAGAACCGTTCCTTCGACCATTACTTCGGCTCGCTCAGCGGAGTCCGGGGCTTCGGCGACCCGCGTCCCGTCACGCAGAACGGCAAGTCCGTCTGGAAGCAGTCCGACGGCACCAAGGACATCCTGCCCTTCCACCCGGACGCCGACGACCTGGGCCTGGCCTTCATCCAGGACCTGCCGCACGGCTGGAACGACGGGCACACCGCCTTCAACGGCGGCAAGTACGACAAGTGGGTGCCCGCCAAGTCCTCGACGACGATGGCGTACCTGACCCGCAACGACATCCCGTTCCACTACGCGCTCGCCGACGCCTTCACCATCTGTGACGCCTACCACTGCTCCCTCATAGGCTCCACCGACCCCAACCGCTACTACATGTGGACGGGCTTCACCGGAAACGACGGCAAGGGAGGCGGCCCGGTCCTCGGCAACGAGGAGGCGGGCTACGGCTGGACGACGTACCCCGAGCGCCTGGAGCAGGCCGGGGTCTCCTGGAAGATCTACCAGGACGTCGGCGACGGCCTCGACGCGAACGGCTCCTGGGGCTGGATCAACGACGCCTACCGCGGCAACTACGGCGACAACTCCCTGCTCTACTTCAACCAGTACCGCAATGCCAAGCCCGGCGACCCGCTGTACGACAAGGCCCGCACCGGCACCGACGCGAAGAAGGGCGAGGGCTTCTTCGACCAGCTGAAGGCCGACGTGACGTCCGGGAAACTGCCGCAGGTTTCCTGGATCGTCGCGCCCGAGGCCTTCACCGAGCACCCCAACTGGCCCGCCAACTACGGCGCCTGGTACGTCTCGCAGGTCCTGGACGCGCTGACCTCCGACCCCGAGGTGTGGGGCCGGACCGCGCTGTTCATCACCTACGACGAGAACGACGGTTTCTTCGACCACGTCATCCCGCCCTTCCCGCCGGGCTCCGCCGCCCAGGGCAAGTCGACGGTGGACCCGTCGCTGGACCTGTTCAAGGGCGACGGCAGCCACACCGCCGGCCCCTACGGGCTCGGCCAGCGGGTGCCGATGCTGGTCGTCTCCCCCTGGAGCAAGGGCGGTTACGTCTGCTCCGAGACCCTCGACCACACCTCGATCATCCGGTTCATCGAGCGCCGCTTCGGTGTGCACGAGCCGAATGTCTCGCCCTGGCGGCGAGCCATCTGCGGCGATCTGACCAGCGCGTTCGACTTCTCCCGCAAGGACAGCGCGCCGGCGGCGCTGCCGTCGACGACCGGCTATCGGCCGCCGGACCGGGTCCGCCACCCCGACTACGTGCCCACCCCTCCGGCCAACCCCTCCCTGCCCAGGCAGGAGCGCGGCAGCCGGCCCACCCGCCCGCTGAAGTACGCCCCGGCGGTGGACGGTTCGGTGGACACCGCGGCCGGGAAGTTCACGCTCACCTTCGCCTCGGGGGCGCAGGCGGGCGCTGCCTTCCTCGTCACCTCGAACAACCGCACCGACGGCCCCTGGAGCTACACCACCGAGGCCGGGAAGGCCCTCTCCGACACCTGGAACTCGGCCTACTCCGGTGGCTCCTACGACCTCGCCGTGCACGGCCCGAACGGCTTCCTGCGCGTCTTCAAGGGCCGCAACAAGGCCGCGGGGCCCGAGGTCACCGCCCGGCACGCCGGCGACCGCCTGGAGCTGACCTTCACCAACAGGGGTTCCGGCACGGTGAGCTTGAAGGTGACGAGCGGCTACGGCGGCAGCCCCGTCGTGGTGAGTGTACGGTCCGGCGCCACCGTGAAGCAGACCGTCGACCTCACGGCGAGCAAGCGCTGGTACGACCTGACCGTCACCTCCGCGGCCGACCCGGCGTTCCTGCGCGGCTTCGCCGGTCACGTCGAGAACGGGCTGCCCGGCGTCAGCGACCCGGCGATCGTCACGGGGTGAACGGGCGATGAACACCGCTCCGTGCGGGCTGGTCAGGTACGGGTCACATCAGGGTAGTGTGCCCCGGTGACCACGCAATCGAACACGCCTGCAGGCTGGTACCCGGATCCGCACGGGGCGACTCAGACGCTCCGTTACTGGGACGGCACGCAGTGGACAGACCACACCAACCCGGCGCAGCAGCCTGCCGGGCAGGTCCCTCAGCAGCCCGCGCACATGCCGCAGCAGCAGCAGGGTCCCGACGCCAAGGTGCAGCGCCAGGTGCAGCAGCAGGCCGGCGTCGCGGCCGGCGGCCCCGGTGGCGGCACCCTCTTCACCGAGCCCGTCCTGGTCGTGAACCAGAAGGCCAAGCTGATCGAGCTGACCAACGAGTACAAGGTCATGGATCAGAGCGGCCGGGAGATCGGCTCGGTCATCCAGGTCGGGCAGGGCGTGCTGAAGAAGATCCTGCGCTTCGTCTCCAGCTGGGACCAGTTCCTCACGCACAAGCTGGAGATCCGCGACGCCTACGGCCAGCCGCAGCTGCTGCTGACCCGGCCCGCGAAGATCTTCAAGTCCCGGGTGATCGTGACCCGTCCGGACGGTTCGCCGGTCGGTGAGATCGTCCAGAAGAACATGATCGGGAAGATCAACTTCGCGATGAACGCGAACGGCCAGCAGGTCGGCGCGATCAAGGCGGAGAACTGGCGGGCCTGGAACTTCGCGATCGTCGACCACGCGGACAACGAGGTCGCCCGGATCACCAAGACCTGGGAGGGTCTCGCCAAGACCCTGTTCACGACCGCGGACAACTACGTCCTGCAGATCCACTACCAGCTGCCCGAGCCGCTCCTGAGCCTCGTGGTGGCGACGGCCCTGACCGTCGACACCGCACTCAAGCAGGACGCGCGCGGCTGGGGCTGAGCGGGCCGGGCCGAGCGGCATGGCCACGGCGGCCGGTGCGGGTGGAGACCTCCGCGCACCGGCCGCCGCCGTATGCGATCACCGGGCGGTGAGCTGCCCCGGCTGCTCCGGCTGCCGTGGCACCAGCGCCGGTTCCGCCGCCGCCGTCCCCGGCTCCAACGCGAGCACCGCCGCGACCGGGTGCTCGTCGTGCCCGTGGTGCTCGCCGTGTCCGTGCTGCCCGCCGTGTCCGTGCTGCTCGATGTGCTCGGCGTGCTCCTCGGGCTGCCCGGTGGCACCGGGCCCGGGGGCCGCGCGGGTCAGCAGGATCACGCCCGAGGCGGCCAGACCCGCCCCGGCCAGGGCGAGCAGCAGGCCGGCTGCGCCGCCCTGCAGTCCCTGCCCCAGCAGGGTGAGACCGATCACCGCGGCGGCCACCGGGTTCGCCAGGGTGACCACGGCCAGTGGTCCGCCCAGGCCGTCGCGATAGGCCGTCTGCGACAACAGCAGCCCGCCCACGGCGAACGCGGCGACGAGCGCCGCGACCACGATCACCTCGGCGCCGAGCGCCGGGCCGGAGCGGTCCGTGGCCGCCACGGTCACCGTCTGGGTCAGCGCCGAGGCGACACCGGAGGCGAACCCGGCGGCCGTCGCATGCCGCAGGCCCGGCCGGGCGCCGGGGCGGGACAGCACACCGATCGCGGCGGCGGTCGTACCGGAGACCGCCAGCGCCTCGGTCACCGACAGCACCCGCGTGGGCGCCGGACCGGAGGCGGTGACCAGCAGTGCCGCGAGCCCGAGCAGCGTCAGCGCCGTACCGCGCCACTCCACCGCGCTGACCCGCCGCCCGGCCGCCCGCGCCCCGAGCGGCACGGCCGCGACCAGGGTGAGCGCGCCCAGCGGCTGGACGAGGGTCAGCGGACCGTACTTGAGGGCGACGACGTGCAGCAGGGCCGCGGCCGCGTTCAGGCCGACCGCCGACCACCAGGCACCGGTGCCCAGCAGCCGCAGCAGGCCGGCGCCGGTTTCGCGGGCGGCGAGGCGTTCCTGGGCGACGGCGGCCAGCGCGTAGGCGACGGCCGAGACCAGCGACAGGCTCAGCGCGGCCAGGGCGGCGGCGCTCATCGGCCCGCTCCCGCCAGGGCGGGGGTGCCGGGGGCGAGCCGCTCCGTGCCGCGCCCCGCCGTGGTGGCCGTCCGCCGGGGCGGAGGAACGACCGCGAGGGCGAGGCCGAGCATGGCCGTCGCGACGATCGAGTCGAGCCAGTAGTGGTTCGCCGTACCCACGATCACCAGCAGGGTGATCAGCGGGTGCGCCAGCCACAGCCAGCGCCACTGGGACCGGGTGGCCGCGATCAGGCCGACCGCCACCATCAGTGCCCAGCCGAAGTGCAGCGACGGCATCGCCGCGAACTGGTTGGACAGGTGGTCGCTGGACGGCGGACCGTACACGGACGGGCCGTAGACCCGGGCCGTGTCGACGAGGCCCGTCCCGGTCAGCATCCGGGGCGGAGCCAGCGGGAAGGTGAACGGCAGCACCAGGGCGGCCGTGGTGACCGCCGCCAGCACCCGGCGGGCCCACACGTAGTGCGCGGGCCGCCGGAGGTACATCCAGACCAGGAAGGCCAGCGTGGCCGGGAAGTGGACGGTCGCGTAGTAGGTGTTCGCCAGGTGGACCAGGGTGTCGCCGTGCAGCAATGCGGACTGCACGGAGATCTCGTCGGGGAGGTGCACCGCTCGTTCGAGGTGCCACACGTGGTGGGCGTTGCGGAAGGCGTCGCCGGTGTGGCCGGTGGCCAGCTGCCGGCCGAGCTTGTAGACGAGGAAGAGCCCCGCGACCAGCAGAAACTCACGTATCAGAGCCGGGCGCGCGGTTGCGTCCGGCTCCGCTTCTGCCTCTGCAGGCTCGGTTCGGGCAGTCATCCCCGGCCCCTTCGCTGACGGTGCTGACGGTGCTGACGGTGCTGACGGTGGTGCGTGTGTGATGCGGACGAGCCCGGGGCCGTACCCGGAACTCATCGATACGACAGCGTACCGATACGCCAGTGTACCGATACGCTCGGGTACCGGTACACTGACGTATCGATTGATGTGCGCCACACTGGAGACACGGCCTGGGGCCTGGCTCGAGCCCTGCTCCAGCGCGCCGCACAGCGAAGACCGGCCGCACCCGAGCGAGGGGAAGTACCGCATGACGTCGCAGGCCGCGGACGGACCGGAGACGGTCGCCGCCTCGCGCCGCTCCAAGCTCACGCCCGAGCGTGAGCGGGAGTTCTTCGACGCCGTGCTGGAACAGATCCGCGAGTGCGGCTACGAGTCCGTGACCATGGAGGGCGTCGCCGCCAGCACCCGGTGCAGCAAGTCCACGCTCTACCGGCAGTGGAAGACCAAGCCGCAGTTCGTCGCGGCCGCGCTGCGCGCCAACCGCCGGGTGCGCTTCGCCGGCATCGACACCGGATCGCTCGCCGAGGACCTGCGCCAGGCGGCACGGGCCGCGGGCGACTGGTCCGACAAGGACACCAAGCTGCTGCAGGCGCTGGGGCACGCGGTGACCGCGGACCGGGAGCTGGCCGAGGCGCTGCGCGAGGCGCTGGTGTACCCGGAGATCGCCGCGCTGCGGGAGATTCTCGACCGCGGTGTGGCCAGGCGCGAGGTCCGAGCGGGCCACCCCGCGCTGGAGTACATCCCCGCCATGATGTTCGGCGTCCTGCGCGTCCGGCCCGTGCTCAGCGGCCAGTACGCCGACGCCGACTACCTCGTCCGGTTCGTGGAGGCCGCTGTGCTGCCCGCGCTCGGACTGACCTAGGACCAGGCCGCCGTTCACGGGATGACTGAACGGTGACCTGCTCGCGCCGCACCGTGGGGACGGGGGCGGCGCGCACCCCCCGGCCGGGTGGGGCTCCCCTTGAGCGGAGGGACGCCCCACCCGGCCGATCTCGTGCCACGGAGGCCGTCGGACGTCTCCGGGAGGAAACCGTCAGACGTCCTGGCCGTTCCCGCCGCCGGACGAGACCTTGATCCCCTTGAGGATCTCGTCGACGACGGACACCTTCTGGCCGACGTCCACGCCGAAGCGGACCACCACGATCTGCTGGGCGTCGTTGGGGGAGGGGAAGGCGACCGACTCCACATAGCCGTCGGCGCCCTTGCTGGTGACCGCCTTCCAGCGCACCAGGTACCCCTTCTGCCCGGCCACCGTCACCGCCTTGGACGCCAGCACCTCGTGCGAGGTGATGCTGCCGTAGGTGGTCCCGCCGTACGACTGCTTGGCGTTGGCCGCGATGTCCGCCTTGGCGACCTTCTCGGCCGTGTCGCCGTTGATCCCCAGTGTTACCGCCGGGGCCGTGTAGGCGCCGCCCGCGGTGCATGTCTGGGTGCTGTTGCCCGGGCACTTGTAGGAGTTGTCGGAGGTCACCTGCGCGCCGACGCTGATCGTCTGACCGGTCCAGCCCTCGGGCACCGGCAGGCTGATGCCGTTGACCGGGTCCGGCACCGTGCCGCCGCCCTCGACCTTGGGCGCCTGGGACCGCTTCGGCGAGGGCGAGGCGCCGCCCGGGCCGCCCGAGCCACCCGGGCCACCGGACTCGCCCGGCCCACCGGACCCGCCCGGCCCACCGGAGCCACCCGAGCCGCCGGGCCCGCCCTCCCGCCCCTGCTGCGATCCGGCGCGGTTGCCGCTGCCGCCGCCGTCCTTGGCGAGGGCCCACACGCCGACTCCGATGCTCGCCAGGACCGCGACCGCCACCGCGACGGCTATCCCGGTGTGCAGCCGGCGCCGTGGCTGCCCGGCCACGGGCTGGTCGGGACAGGCCGGATACCCCGGATAGGAGCCGTAGCCGGCGGGAGCCGAGGGAGCCGGGCCGGCGGGCTGCGCCGGATAGCCCGGTTGCGGGCCGCCGGGCGCCGGCAGCTGCGTCGGGGGACCCCATGCGGCGGCCGTCCCGGCGGGGCGGGTCTGGTCCGTCCAGGCCTTGCCGTCCCACCAGCGCTCGGTGGGCGGACCGTCATTCGTCTGCCCGGGGTCGGGGTACCACCCGGGAGGAGTCACCTGCGTCATGTCCCCACCGTATGAGGCGACGGTGAAAGCGGGATGAGAGGATCCGTCGCCAATCCCGCGGACCGGAACATTTCGCCGCGGGTTTTCTCCGTCACTCGTCCGCCGGCACCGCTCCACGGTGCCCTAGGCGCCCCTGCCACGGTGCTACGCCGCCTCCACCACCAGCCGCTCGGGCCCGCGCGCCGCGGCCGGAGGCAACCGGAACCCGTCCCTGCCCGGGGTCAGCGACCCCAGTACGACGGCATGCCGGGCGCCCGTGCCGCGCGGATCGGTGCCCGGCAGACCGTGGGCGGTCAGGAAGCCGAGGACCGCGAAGGCGTACGCCTCCTTCGCGGTCGCGGGCAGCCCCAGCTCGTCCGAGGCACGCACCGGGATCCCGGCGAGCAGCCGCCGGAGCGTCCCGGCCAGCACCGGGTTGCGCATGCCCCCGCCGGACGCGATCACCTCGGTCGCGCCGACGGACCGCACCGCGTCCGCGACCGTCCGGGCCGTCAGCACGGTGAGCGTCGCCAGCACGTCCTCGGGGCGGGCACCGTCGAGCAGTCCGGCCGCCCGCAGGTAGCCGGTGTGGAACAGCTCCTTGCCGGTCGTCTTCGGCGCCGGCAGCGCGTAGTACGGCTCCGCGAGCAGCCGCTCCAGCAGCCGCCGCTCCGCCCTGCCGCGCGCGGCCAGCGCGCCGTCCGCGTCGTACACCAGGCGCCCGCCGCTGAACTCCCGGACCGCCGCGTCCAGCAGCGCACAGCCCGGCCCGGTGTCGAAGGCCGTCCCGTCGGGCGCGGTCAGATTGGCGATGCCGCCGATGTTCAGGGCCACCGGCCTGCCCGGCCTGCCCCGCAGCCACAGCAGGTCGACCAGGCTCACCAGCGGCGCGCCCTGCCCGCCCGCCGCCACGTCCCGGGCCCGGAAGTCGGCGACCACCGGCAGCCCGGTCGCCTCCGCGATCCAGGCCGGCTGTCCGAGCTGCAGCGTGCCGTGCACCCGGCCGTCCGCCACCCAGTGGAACACCGTCTGCCCGTGAGAGGCCACCAACTCCGCTCGTCCCGCGCACAGTTCACGGTCCGCCCGGACGGCCGCCGCCGCGAACGCCCGCCCGATGCCGGTGTCGAGCCGGCACACCTCCGCGAGGGGCACGGCGGCCGGCGGCAGCGCCGCCGCGAGGGCCGCGCGCAGCCCGCCGTCGTACGGGGTGCTCACCATCCCCAGTGGCCGCAGCGTCAACGTGTCGCAGTCGAGGCGCAGTTCGGCCGCCGCGGCGTCGACCGCGTCGTACGACGTCCCCGACATCAGCCCGATCACCAGCACGGGTCAACTCCCTTCTCCGTGAGACCTTTTCAGGAGAGCCACGGCGCTCACCGCGCAGGCCGCCGCCGCGTAGTAGGCGGGCACGTCGGGGTTCCCGGTGCGCCGTACCGCCTCCGTGATGATCAGGCCCGCGCAGCCGGAGAACAGCGCGTTCGACAGGGCGTAGGCGAGCCCGAGTCCCGTCCAGCGCACCCGGGTCGGGAACATCTCGGCGAGCAGCGCGGGCCCCGGCCCCGCCATCAGCCCCACGATCGCACCCGCCGCGCACAGGGCCCCGCCCTTCGCCGCGCTCGACGTGGCGGGATCCTGCAGCAGGTTGAGCAGCGGCAACGATGTCACCGTCACCAGCACGGCCCCCGTGAGCAGCACCGGCCGCCGCCCGACCCGGTCGCTGAGCAGCCCCGCCGGAAGGATCACCGCCGCGAACCCCGCGTTGGCCGGCACCGCGGCGAGCAGCGCGTGCCGGACATCCGCGTGCAAGGTGACCTGCAGATACGACGGCAGCACCACCAGGAAGGTGTACCCGGCCGCCGCCCAGCCCACCACCCGCGCCGCCGCGAGCACGAGCACCCCCCACCCGAGCCGCCCGGCAGCCTCCCGCGGCCCCGCACCGCGCTCCAGGAACGCCGGCGTCTCCGCCAGCCCCGCCCGCAGCCACAGCGCCACCAGCCCCAGCGGCAGCGCCAGCAGGAACGGCAACCGCCAGCCCCACGCGGACAGCTGGGCGTCGGTGAGCGCCGTCGCCGTCACCGCCGTCACCCCCGCCCCGCCGAGCAGCCCCAGCGCCACCGTGAACGACTGCCACGCCCCGTACGACCCGCGCCGGCCCGGCGGCGCGAACTCCGTCAGCAACGCCACCGCACCGCCGAACTCACCGCCCGCCGCCAGCCCCTGCACCACCCGCAGCAAGGTCAGCAGCCACGGCGCGAGGGCACCCGCGGTGTCGTACGTGGGCAGCACACCGATCAGCGCGGTCGCGCCCGACATCAGCGCGACCACCCCGATCAGCACCGGCCGCCGCCCCCACCGGTCACCCAGCCTGCCGAACAGCACCGCGCCGAGCGGCCGGAAGAAGAACGCCAGGGCGAACGAGGCGTACGTCCGCACCAGCGCCCCGGCCGCGCCACCGCCCGCCGGGGCGAAGAACCGCTCCGCCAGCACCGTGGCCAGAAAACCGTAGACACCGAACTCGTACCACTCGACGAGGTTCCCCACCGACCCCGCCGCCACCGCCCGCACCGTCGGCCCGCGCGGTACCGCGCGGCTGCCGGAGACCGGCTTCGTCTCAGCCACTGTTGACGCTCCGTCCGCTGCTGACCCGCTGGTCGGACCGGGTGCGCGTCGCCTGCCCGCACCCACCTTCACCCGGCGGGGCAACGGGTGCCCCGACCGGCCACCACACATCCCACCGGACGGCTAGGCTCGTGGTCTGTACGTCATTCGGGCGACCTGGGGAGGTAACGGGATGACGGAGGGACGGCCGCAGGCTGCCGCCTCGGCTGCCCTGTGGGAGCGGGACGCGGAGATCGCCACCGTCGCACAGGCACTCGACGTCCTGTGCGCCGACCAGTCGTCCGCGGGCAGCCTGCTCGTCTTCCGCGGCGAGGCCGGGCTCGGCAAGACGGCGCTGCTGGCCGAGACACGCCGCATCGCCGAACGCCGCGGCTGCACGGTCTGGTCCGCCCGCGGCGCCGAGACCCTGAGATCCGTACCGTTCAACGTGGTGCGGCAGCTGCTCCAGCCCGCGCTGCTGTCCTTACTGCCCGAGGAGGCCCGCGAGTACCTCGGCGACTGGTACGACATCGCGGGCCCCGCCCTCGGCATAGCCGACCCCCAGGAAGGCAGCCCCGACCCGCAGTACGTCTGTGACGGACTCGTCGCGGCCGTGCGCCGGCTCGCCCGCCGCGAATGGCCGCTCGTGCTGCTGGTCGACGACGCGCACCGGGCCGACCAGGAGACCCTGCGCTGGCTCGCCGCTTTCGCCGAACGCCTGGAGGACCTGTCCGTCCTCGTCGTGGTCGCCCGCCGGCCCGGCGAGGTCAGCGGGGACAGCGCCCGCCACCTCGAGGCGGTGGCCGCCGCCGGCCGCCCGGTCAGCACCCTCAGCGCGCTCACCCCCGACGCCACCGCCGGGCTCACCCGCGCCGCCGTCGGCCGGCACGCCGACGACGCCTTCTGCCGTGAGGTCTGGGCCGTCACCGCCGGCAACCCCTACGACACCGTCGAACTCCTCGCCAAGGTGCACGACAGCGACCTCCACCCGGTCGAGGCCCAGGCCGGGGAACTCCGCGCCCTCAACCGCGCCGCGCGCGGCGGCGGACTGGTCGAACGGCTCAAGGGCCTCGGCCTGGAGGCCACCCAGTTCGCCTGGGCCGCCGCCATCCTCGGCACCCACATCACCGTCGACATGGTCGCCCGCCTCGCCACCATGAACGACGACATCGCCCGCCACTGCGCCGAACTCCTCTGCAACGCCCGCATCCTCACCGAACCGGACCCCGCGACCGGCACCGACTTCGCGGACCGTGAGCTGGAGTTCGTCCACCCGCTGATCGCCACCGCCGTCTACAACTCCATCCCGCCCGGCGTGTGCACCGCCATGCACGGCGTCGCCGCCCAGATCATCACCGAGCTGGGCCGCGGCGCCGCCGAGGCCGCCCGGCACCTGCTCAAGGTCCACCCGGACGACGACGAGGAACTCGTCGAACAGCTGCGCGAGGCCGCCCGCGAGCACCTCGCCGTCGGCGCACCCGACGCCGCCCGCCGCTGCCTGGAACGCGCCCTCGAAGAGCCGCCCCGCCCCGACGTCCACGCACACGTCCTCTACGAACTCGGCTGCGCCACCCTGCTGACCGCGCCCGCCGTCACCATCGACCACCTGCAGAGCGCGCTCGGCATGCCCGGCCTCGGCGGTGACGACCGCGTCGGCGCCGTCGTCCGTCTCTCCCAGGCGCTGCTCCACAACGACCAGCTGGAGGAGGCCGTCCGCACGGTCGAGGCCGAGGCCGCCCGGCACGACGCCGGCCCGGTCCGGATGCGGCTGCAGGCCTTCCAGTACATGTGGGAGGGCATCCACGGCGAAACCGTCTCCCCGGCCCGCTCCCAGAGCCTCGCCGAACTCGCCGGCACCTGCGCCGGCCGCGACAACGCCGAACGCGCCCTGCTGATCCTGCGCGGCTTCGACGCGATGACCCACGGCGAGAGCGCCACCGAGGTGCTCGAACTGTGCGACCGGGCGCTCGTCAACGGCCGCCTCGCGCCCGGCCTCGGCTGGACCGACCCAGAGTGGGGCATGGAGCTGCTGATGATGCTGGGCAGCGCATACGCCTACACCGACCGGCTCGACCGCGCCGAAAGCCTCTTCGCCGAGGCCCGCCGCGTCTACACCGGCTCCGGCTGGCGCGGCGGCCATCTCTCGCTGGCCAACGCCTTCCTGGGCCTCGCCTACCGCAGACAGGGCCGGTTGAAGGACGCCGAGACCACCCTGCGCGAGGCACTGGCCCTCGCCGAGCGCGTCGGCCGCGGACTGCCGCTGTACTGGTCCTCCACCTGCGGACTCGTCGACACCCTGCTGGCCCGCGGCCGCGTCGATGAGGCCTGGTCGATCGCCGAACAGTACGGCTTCGCCCCGCCCTACCCCTCCACGATCGTGCTGCCCGACATCCGCTCCGTACGCGGCCGGCTGCTGCTCGCCGTCGGCCGCGTCGAAGAGGGCATCAACGAACTCGAGGCGGCCGAGAAGACCGCCGTCTCCCGCGGCGGTCACAACCCCGTCCTCGCACCCTGGTCCATCGACCTCGCCAAGGCCCTCGCCGACCAGGACCCGGTCCGCGCCGCCCGAATCGCCGCCGACGCCCGCAGGCAGGCCGAGCGCTTCGGCACGGACACCGCCATCGGCGAGGCCCTGCGCTGTGCCGCCGCCCTGGAGACCGGGCAACGCGCGGTCCGGCTCGCCGGTCAGGCCGTCACCTATCTGGAGGCCTCACCCTGCCAGTACGAACACGCGGCGGCCCGGGTCGAGTACGGCATCGCCGCCGGCTCGGTCGCGGAACTCAAACGGGGCCTGGCTCTCGCCCGGGCGTGCGAAGCGGACGGGCTGGTGGCGCGGGCGAGGGAGGCGCTGCGGACGGGGCGGGCGCGGTAGGCCGGCCGGCCGTGGGGCGACCGCGGGGGTCACCCTCAGCCCTCGGGCGGCTCCTCCTCGGCCGGCACCCGCTGGGCCACCGCGAAGGCCGAGTTGGCGGCGGGCACCCCGTAGTACACGACGGTCTGCAGCAGTACCGCGCCGACCTCCTCCGGTGCCAGCCCGTTGCGCCGGGCCGCCCGTACGTGGCTGGCCAGTTCGTCGTAGTGGCCGTGAGCGACCAGTACGGTCAGGGTGACCAGGCTGCGCTCGCGCCGGGACAGCGTCGGGTCGGCCCAGATCTCCCCCCAGGCGGGTGGCCCGGAGCTGACCGGTGGCCCGGAGCCGAGTCGCCGGCCCCGGCCGAGTCGCCGGCGCGGGAAGCCGGCCGCGCCTCTACGGCGCCGGTGCGAACACCACCCACACCTGACCGGCGGCGAAGGCCATCCGGCTGCCGTCCGCCGCCGTGAACGTCGTACCGCCCGTCGCGGCCGGCCGCGACCAGGTGACGGGGAAGGACCGTCCGTCGCGCAGCACCTCCGCCTTCCCGGAGCCGACCGTCTCGGTGTACGGGGTGCGGTTGCCGAGTCTGTCGTGATACCGGGAGGTGCGGAGCTTCACGCGCTGCACGACGACCGTCGCGGGCGCCATCCGCGCGCCGTCCGTCGTCACCGCGGCAGTGCCGTCCATCGCCACGAGCCAGCCGTTCCGCTCGCGGGACCAGGTGAAGGTGAAGCGGGCGGCCGGGTAGCGCACGGTGCGTGACGTCGCGGGCCTGCCGCCGGACGGGGCCGGGCCGTAGCGGAAGCCGGTCGTCAGCGCGGTCTCGCCGGGGGCGGCGGACAGCAGTCTGGCGGGGTGCAGATAGAGGTTGTGCGGTGCGGCCGCGCCGGTTCCCCGGTAGTAGGCGTCCGGTGCCTGGTCCGGTGATTCCGCGCGCACAGGCGCGTTGTCGATCAGCGGCAGCAGCTTGCGCTGGGCGCCGGAGAAGGCGAGGGTCGGCCGGTCGAACTGGCGCAGCAGCTCCAGGTCGGACTCGCGGGCGCTGCGCACCGGTCCGACGGTCTTGGGGAGCCTGGTCGCGTACACCGCCATCAGCCGGCTCAGGCCGCCCTCCACCTGCTCGGCGTACACCACGTCGGCCGCGTCGAGGCCGGTCTGCGGGCGGGCCGCGGGGACGTTGTCGATCTTCACGGCGAGCGGTGAGCCGGCCGCCGCGAGCGAGGGGCTCGGGGGCGGGGTGTGGTGCGGGGCGCGGCTGTCGTCCCGGCCGTGGCCGGTGCAGCCCGCCGTGAGGGACGCCGTCAGCGTGGCCGTCAGTAGAGCCGCCGTCAGTGCGGCGCGTCGTGTGCGCGCTCTGTGTCCCATGCCCACCGTTGCCACCCCGTCCGTGTTGTCCGATTGTGCGCTCATCGGGTCGTTGCTGACCACATCTGACCGCCGATGACCGCGCGCCCGGGCCCCGACACGACGCGGGCGGCGTCCGGACCTGCCTGGACGGTCCGGACAGGGGGTTCGCGCCGAGACGCACGGGTACCCGGCCGCCATCGCACACAGGACGCAGACACTGCGCACCGGGTGCGCCAGGGCGAACCGGCGCGCAGGCGAGGCAAGGGAGCGCGACCCCATGAAGGCAGTCACCTGGCACGGCAAGCGGGACGTCCGCGTGGAAGACGTGCCCGATCCGCAGATCGAGGAGCCCACGGACGCCGTCATCCGCATCACGTCCACCGGACTGTGCGGCTCCGACCTGCACCTGTACGAGGTGCTCACACCGTTCATGACCCCGGGCGACATCCTCGGCCACGAACCCATGGGCATCGTCGAGGAGGTCGGCTCCGAGGTGACGAACCTGCGGCCCGGCGACCGGGTCGTGGTGCCGTTCCAGATCGCCTGCGGGCACTGTTTCATGTGCGACACCGGGCTGCCCACCCAGTGCGAGACCACCCAGGTCACCGGCGAGGGCATGGGCGCCGCCCTGTTCGGCTACACCCGCCTGTACGGCGCCGTCCCCGGCGGTCAGGCCGAGTACCTGCGGGTTCCGCAGGCGCAGTTCGGCCCCATCAAGGTGCCCGAGGGGCCGCCGGACGACCGTTTCGTCTACCTCTCCGACGTGCTGCCCACCGCCTGGCAGGCCGTCGAGTACGCCGCCGTCCCGCCCGGCGGCACCGTCGCCGTCCTCGGTCTCGGCCCGATCGGCGACATGGCCTGCCGGATCGCCAAGGCACGCGGCGCCGAGCGGGTGTTCGGCGTGGACCTGGTGCCCGAGCGGCTCGCCCGGGCGAACCGGCGGGGTGTGGAGACGTACGACCTCAGGGCCTTCGACGACGAGAAGGCGCTGGTCCACGCGATCCGCGACGAGACCGGAGGCCGGGGCCCGGACGCCGTGATCGACGCCGTCGGCACCGAGGCACACGGCAGCGCCGCCGCCAGGCTCGCCCAGCAGGCCACCGCGCTCATGCCGCGAAAGCTCAGCGCGCCCTTCGCGGAACGCTTCAGCGTCGACCGGCTCGGCGCCCTGTACATGGCCATCGACCTGGTCCGGCGCGGCGGCACGATCTCGCTGAGCGGTGTGTACGGAGGCATGGCCGACCCGATGCCGATGCTCACCCTGTTCGACAAGCAGATCCAGCTGCGCATGGGGCAGGCCAACGTCCGCCGCTGGACCGACCAGGTCCTGGCCTACCTCACGGACGAGGACCCGCTCGGTGTGGAGGACTTCGCCACGCACCGGCTGCCGCTCGCCGACGCACCGCACGCCTACGAGATGTTCCAGCGCAAGCAGGACGGGGCCGTGAAGGTGCTCATGCGGCCGTGAAGGTTCACACGGTCAGCCGGGGAAGCCCTCTTCGCCGAGACTCTTCTCGCCCAGGATCTCCGCCAGGTCGTAGCGCACCGGCTCCTCGAGCTGCGCGTAGGTGCAGCTGTCCGGTGTGCGGTCCGGGCGCCAGCGGCGGAAGCGGGCCGTGTGCCGGAAACGCTGGCCGTTCTCCATGTGGTCGTAGGCCACCTCGGCGACCCGCTCGGGCCTGAGCGGCACCCAGGAGAGGTCCTTCTTGCCCGACCAGCGGCTCGGCGCCCCCGGCAGCCGGGCCGTCTCGTGGGCCGCCTCGTCCGACCAGGCGGCCCACGGGTGCCCGGCCACGTCGTCCATCCGCAGCGGCTCCAGCTCCTCGATCAGCTCGGCCCGGCGCTGCATCGAGAAGGCGGCCGACACGCCCACGTGCTGGAGCCTGCCGTGGTCGTCGTACAGCCCGAGCAGCAGCGACCCGACCACCGGGCCACTCTTGTGGAAGCGGTACCCGGCCACGACGACGTCCGCCGTCCGCTCGTGCTTGATCTTGAACATGGCCCGCTCGTCCTGCAGATAGCGCAAGGCGAGCGGCTTGGCGACGACCCCGTCGAGCCCGGCGCCCTCGAATTGCTCGAACCACTGCCGCGCCACCTCGATGTCGGTCGTCGCTGGCGCCACATGCACCGGCGGGGTCGCCCGGGCGAGGGCCCGCTCCAGCAGGGACCGGCGGTCGGCCAGCGGAACATCGACCAGGGAATGGTCGTCCAGCGCCAGCAGGTCGAAGGCGACGAACGACGCCGGCGTCTTCTCGGCCAGCATCCGCACCCGGGAGTCCGCCGGGTGGATGCGCTCGGTCAGCGCGTCGAAGTCCAGCCGGCCGTTTTGCGCGATCACGATCTCCCCGTCGAGCACGCACCGCTCGGGCACCCGCTCCCGCAACGCCCCGACCAGCTCGGGAAAATACCTGGTCAGTGGCTTGCCGGTACGGCTGCCCAGCTCGACCTCGGCCCCGTCCCGGAACACGATCGAACGGAACCCGTCCCACTTCGCCTCGTAGTGCATGCCCGGCGGGATCCTCGCCACCGACTTGGCGAGCATGGGCTTCACGGGCGGCATCACCGGCAGGTCCATGGTCCGATTCTGCTCGCACACGTCCGCCGCCGCCCGGTGTGCGAGCCGTGCGGGGTGCGCCTACCGTGGCCGCATGGGTGATGCGGTGGAACTGGAGGTGGCCGGCCGGACAGTACGGCTGTCCAGCCCGGACAAGGTCTTCTTCCCCGAGCGGGGCTTCACCAAGCTGGACCTGGCCCGGTACTACGCCGCCGTCGCCCCCGGCATCCTGCGCGCCCTGCGCAACCGCCCCACCACCCTCGAGCGCTACCCGGACGGCGTCGGCGGCGAGTGGTTCTACCAGAAGCGGGCCCCCAAGGGCATGCCCGACTGGATCCCGACCGCCCACATCACCTTCCCCAGCGGGCGCAGCGCCGACGAGATGTGCCCCACCGAGGAGGCCGCCGTGGTGTGGGCCGCCCAGTACGGCACCCTCACCTTCCATCCCTGGCCGGTGCGCGCCACCGACGTCGACCACCCCGACGAACTCCGCATCGACCTCGACCCGCAGCCCGGCACCGACTACGACGACGCCGTCCGCGCCGCCCACGAGCTGCGCGCCGTTCTCGACGAGTTCGGCGGGCTGCGCGGCTGGCCCAAGACCTCCGGCGGCCGTGGCCTGCACGTCTTCGTCCCCATCGAACCGCACTGGACCTTCACCCAGGTGCGGCGCGCCGCGATCGCGGTCGGCCGGGAGATGGAACGCCGGATGCCCGAGCACGTGACCATCAAGTGGTGGAAGGAGGAACGCGGGCGCCGTATCTTCCTCGACTACAACCAGACGGCTCGCGACCGCACCATCGCCTCCGCCTACTCCGTACGGCCCCGCCCCCACGCCCCCGTCTCGGCGCCCCTGCGCTGGGACGAGGTCGGCGTGGCCCACCCGGCCGACTTCGACCTCGCCACCATGCCGGCCCGCTTCGCCGAACTCGGCGACGTCCACGCCGACATGGACGAGCACGCCTACTCCCTGGACGCGCTGCTGGAGCTGGCCCGCCGTGACGAACACGACCACGGCCTGGGCGACCTGCCGTACCCGCCGGAGTACCCGAAGATGCCGGGCGAACCGAAGAGGGTCCAGCCGAGCCGTGCGCGGCGCGAGGCGACGTCCTAGCCGTTTTCCGGGGCCGTGGGCCGCGGTTGTGCCGCTGGGGGCGATGGGCGCCCGGATATTCTGACCGGCAGCCGCCGATGAGGAGTTCCGAAGTGACCGAGGCAGTGTCGCGTCCCACGCTGGAGGCCGTGGCCGCGCGGGCCGGTGTGTCCCGGGCCACCGCGTCACGGGTGGTCAACGGCGGGGACGGGGTACGGGAGCCCTTGGCCGAGCGGGTCCGGCAGGCCGTGGCGGAGCTGGGATACGTCCCCAACCAGGCGGCGCGCAGCCTCGTCACCAAGCGGCACGACGCCGTCGCGGTCGTCATCGCCGAACCGGAGACCCGGGTCTTCGCCGACCCTTTCTTCGCCCTCCAACTGCGGGGCATCAGCAAGGAGCTGACCGCCCACGACAACCAGTTGGTGCTGCTGCTCACCGAGGGCCGGGACGACCACGCGCGCGTGGCCCGGTATCTCGCCGGAGGCCACGTCGACGGCGCGCTCGTCTTCTCCCTGCACCTGGACGACCCGCTGCCCGGGCTCATCCAGG
Source organism: Streptomyces sp. NPDC045022 (assembly GCF_056432605.1). Lineage (NCBI taxonomy): Bacteria > Bacillati > Actinomycetota > Actinomycetes > Kitasatosporales > Streptomycetaceae > Streptomyces > Streptomyces sp. NPDC045022. The sequence goes on along the minus strand of NZ_JBWKIR010000027.1, from coordinate 40,477 downwards.
ACGCCGGTGTGCCCACCGTGTTCGGTGGACGGCCCGGCTGGGGCGAGGGCACCGCCGGCTCCCCGGGCAGGAACGCGGAGGTGGTGTACGTCGACTGCGACAACCGGGGCGGGGCCCGCGCGGCCGTACGGCATCTCGTGGACCTCGGCCGCAGACGCGTCGCGCACATCACCGGCGCCCTGGACCAGACCTCGGCGGTGGACCGGCTCGACGGTTACCGGGACGTCATGGACGCCGTCCCGGGCGGGAGCGACCCCCGGCTGGTCGTGGAGAGCGACTTCACCCCGGCCGGCGGCGAGCGCGCCATGCGCGCACTGCTCGACCGCTGCCCGGACCTGGACGCCGTGTTCGCCGCCAACGACCTGACCGCGCTCGGTGCCCTGCGCGTGCTGCGTGAGCGCGGCCGGCGCGTACCCGAGGACGTGGCCGTGATCGGCTTCGACGACATGGTGCCCGTCGCCGAGCAGACCGACCCGCCGCTGACGACGGTCCGTCAGGACATCGAGGGGATGGGCCGGCTGATGGCCCGCCTGCTGCTGCGGGGCCTGCCCGGCGGACACGGCCGGGACGGGACGGGGGCGCTCGCGCCGAACGCAACGGACGCGCCGAACGCATCGAACGCGCCGAACGCATCGAACGCGCCGAACGCGCCGGACGCATCGGACGTGTCGGCGGCATGGGACGTGCGCGCGGCATCGGACGCCGGAGTGATCCTGCCGACGACGCTGGTACGCCGCGCGTCCGCATAGCCCCGAGGGGGCCGACGACGACTCGCCGGGACGGGCGGCAGGCCCGGCGCGGCCCCGGTCAGCCCAGCACGGGTGGTACCAGCCCGGAGCGGTCCAGGGGGGTCCAGCCGGAGTCCGCCCCGCGCGGGGTGGGGCCGGCCAGGAGTTCGCCCCGCGAGGCCCGGACGGTCAGCCCTGGGGCGTCTCGCTTCTGATCACCGCGAAACGCACCCCGTGCGGGTCCGCGAGCTTGGCCATGCGGCCCACGCCCTCGACGGTCGTCGCGGGCATGCGCACCGCCCCGCCGAGCTGCCGGGCCTTCTCGACCACGGCGTCGGTGTCCTCGACCTCGAAGTACGGCAGCCAGTGCGGACCGGCCTCCGCCTCGGCGGGGGCGTCGGCCAGCGGCACCATGCCGCCGAACATCGCGTCCTCCCCGGCACCGCCCGGGTTGACGCAGGTGTACGTCCCGCCCGGGAAGGGCACGCCCGACGTCTCCAGGCCGAGCACCCGGTGGTAGAAGGCGGCGGCCGCCGCGATGTCCGGCGTGTACAGCTCGACCCAGCACAGCGCGCCCGGTTCGTTCGCCACGTCCACACCCTTGGTCCGGCCGGGCTGCCAGATCCCGAACGGCACGCCCGCCTGGTCGGCGAGGACCGCCATGTGGCCCTCGCCCATCACATCCCTGGGCGGAAACAGCACCCTGCCGTGGGCCTGTTCGGCCGCCGTGGCGGTGGCCTGCGCGTCCTCGCTCTGGAAGTACACCGTCCAGGCCGGCGGCCCCTGCCCGGGGCCGGTCCGCATACCGCCCGCGACGGTCCTGCCGTCCAGCTGGAAGAAGCCGTAGCCACCGGCGTCCGGCCCCGCGGACCGGAACTGCCAGCCGAGGAGACCGCCGTAGAAGGAGAGGGCGCCGTCGAGGTCGGGGGTGCCGATGTCGATCCAGTTCGGGGCGCCGTTGACGAAACGGGTGGTGAGCATCTTCGCCCTCCTCGGATGGGGTCCCGTCCTGTGCACTGCCGAGTCTGGCACCGCCCACTGACAATCGCCGCCGGAGTCCCACGACGCGCCGGACGGGCATCCGTCCGCACCCTGTGTGGCGGGGTGCGGTCTCCCGGTTTTCCGGCTTGTCCCGCGCGCCGCCGTGCACGCGCCTGCGGGCGGGGAGCATCATCGGGGCGGCCGGAGGCCCTGAGGGTGCCGTTGACCCCGCGTTGATCGAACGTTTTTCGCCGCACGGCACGATCTGGCCCATGCACTTCGAAACCATCACCCCGGCCGACGACACCTGGCAGGCGCAGGCCCTGTGCGCGCAGACCGGGCCGGACTTCTTCTTCCCCGAGCCCGGCAGCTCGGTGCGCGAGGCGAAGCGCATCTGCGCCATGTGCGAGCTGCGCCCGGCCTGCCTGGAGTACGCGCTCGCCCATGACGAGCGCTTCGGCGTCTGGGGCGGACTGTCCGAGAAGGAGCGCCTCGCTCTCAGGCGCACCTCCCCCTGACCGCCCCCACCGGCGCCGACAGGCGTCAGCCGCCGGCGCGCGCCGCCATGCGGGCCTTGCGGGCGGCCAGCTTCTCGTCGAACTTGGCGGCCTCCGCGTCCAGGCCGCCCAGGAACAGGCCGAGTTCCTCCTGCGCCTGACGCCCCTCGGGGCCGAGGCCGTCGATCTCCATGATCTTCAGGAAGCGCAGCACCGGCTGCAGCACGTCGTCGTGATGGATGCGCAGGTTGTAGACCTCGCCGATCGCCATCTGCGCGGCGGCCCGTTCGAAGCCGGGGATGCCGTGGCCGGGCATCCGGAAGTTCACGACGACGTCCCGGACCGCCTGCATGGTCAGGTCGGGGGCGAGTTCGAAAGCGGCCTTCAGCAGATTGCGGTAGAAGACCATGTGCAGGTTCTCGTCGGTCGCGATGCGGGCCAGCATGCGGTCGCAGACCGGGTCACCGGACTGGTGGCCGGTGTTGCGGTGCGAGATCCGGGTGGCCAGCTCCTGGAAGGCGACGTAGGCGATCGAGTGCAGCATCGAGTGCCGGTTGTCGGACTCGAAGCCCTCGCTCATGTGGGACATGCGGAACTGTTCCAGCTTGTCCGGGTCGACCGCGCGCGAGGTGAGCAGGTAGTCGCGCATCACGATGCCGTGGCGGCCCTCCTCGGCCGTCCAGCGGTGCACCCACGTGCCCCAGGCGCCGTCGCGGCCGAACAGCGAGGCGATCTCGTGGTGGTAGCTGGGCAGGTTGTCCTCGGTCAGCAGGTTGACCACGAGGGCGATGCGGCCGACCTCCGTGACCTTGGACTGCTCCTTGTCCCAGGCCTGACCGTCCTCGAACAGGCCGGGGAAGTTGCGGCCGTCGCTCCAGGGCACGTACTCGTGCGGCATCCAGTCCTTGGCGATCTTCAGATGCCGGTTCAGCTCCTTCTCGACCACTTCCTCCAGCGCGTACAGCAGTCGCGCGTCGGTCCAGACGGACGGGCTGCCAAGGTGAGGGGAAGTGATCGTCACGGAAACTCCAGGGGGACGCCGAACAGGGGGAGGGAAGGGGACGCTCCGGCGAGCGGTGCCGGAACCTACGAGATCGTAGGCTACGAAACCGTAGGTTACGAAGCCGTAGGCTAAGGCCACTGTAAAGAGTGCTGATCAGAACGCATGGTCCGGCGCTTCGACGGCATGCCGAGCAGCCCCGGCACCGCAGGTCCCGGGGCTGCTGGGGTGACGGGATCACCCGGTCAGGCGTACAGCTCGCGCAGGCGAACCGAGAGGCAGGTCACACAGCCTTCGAGCTTCTCGAACTCGCTGATGTCCACCGTGACCACGTCATGGCCGAGGTCGGTCAGCAGCTCGGCGGTCTTCGGGGCGCTCGCGGCCATCAGCAGCTTGCTGCCGCCGAGCAGCACCACGTGCGAGCCGGACTCCTCCGGCACCGACAGGAAGCCGGGGAACAACGAGGGCCGGTCGACCTTCGGGATGTGCCCGATCACCGTGCCGTCCGGCAGCGCGGTCACCGCCGACTTCAGGTGCAGCACCTTGCTCACCGGTACCGCCACCACACGGGCGCCCAGCGGCTCGAACGCGGCCCGCAACTGCTGCACGCCGGCCGCGTTGGTCCGCCCGCCCCGGCCGACGTAGACCGTGTCGCCGACCTTCAGGACGTCACCGCCGTCCAGCGTGCCCGGCTCCCATATCCAGTTCACCGAGCAGCCGAGGCGGGCCACCGCCTCCTCGACGCCGGCGGTCTCCTCCCGCCGCGACTCGGCGCCCGGCCGGGTGATCAACGCCACGTTCTTGTACATGACGACGGCGTCCTCGACGAACACCGAGTCCGGGCAGTCGTCGGCCGGTTCGACCTCGATGGTCTCCCAGCCGTGCGTGCGCAGCGCTTCGACGTAGGCCTCCCACTGCTCGACGGCGAGCCCGACGTCGGCCTTCTCCCGCTCGATGTGCGTCACCAGGCCTTCGGCGAGGCGCGGGCTGGGGCGGCGGACGAGGGCCTTCTTGCTGGGCACGAGGGGCCTTTCGAATCGGTCGGGTCGACGGTGCGGCGTCCGGTGCCGGTGATGCGGCACCGGTCCGCCATCATGCAGGGCGCTCCGGCCAGGACAAAACCCTCGTTGTCAGGCTGTGGCTCTCCTGAGACGTCGGGTCCTAGTCCGAAGCGCCCACGTCCTCGGCCGAGATCTCCTTCAGTTCTCCCTCCTCCATCAGCAGCCAGCGGGTGATGCCGATCGACTCGAGGAACGGCAGGTCGTGGCTGGCCACGAGCAGCGCGCCCTCGTACGACTCCAGGGCCGAGGTCAGCTGCCGGACGCTGGCCATGTCGAGGTTGTTGGTCGGCTCGTCGAGCAGCAGCAGCTGGGGTGCGGGTTCGGCGAGCATCAGCGCGGCCAGGGTCGCCCGGAAGCGCTCGCCGCCGGACAGCGTGGCGGCCTTCTGGTCGGCCCGGGCGCCCCGGAACAGGAAGCGGGCCAGGCGGGCCCGGATCCGGTTGTTGGTCGCGCCCGGCGCGAACCGGGCCACGTTCCCGGCGACCGTCAGCTCGTCGTCGAGCACGTCCAGCCGCTGGGGCAGGAACCGCAGCGGGACATGGACTTTCGCCTCGCCCGCCACGGGCGCCAGCTCCCCGGCGACGGTCCGCAGCAGCGTCGTCTTGCCGGCGCCGTTGCGGCCGACGAGCGCGATCCGCTCCGGACCGCGCAGATCGACCAAGCCCTCGACACGCGCACCGTAGGCCGGCGCCAGGTTCTCCAGGGTGAGCACCTGCCGGCCGGGCGGTACGGCTGTGTACGGCAGGTCGACGCGGATCTCGTCGTCGTCCCGTACGGCGTCCACCGCGTCGTCCAGGCGCTCCCTGGCCTCGGCGAGCCGCTCCTCGTGCATGATGCGGTGCTTGCCCGCGGACTCCTGGGCGGCGCGCTTGCGGGCCCCCATGACGATCTTGGGCTCGCGTTTCTGCTCGTACATCTTCTGGCCGTAACGCTTGCGGCGGGCCAGTTTCACCTGTGCGTCGGCCAGTTCGCGCTTCTGCTTGCGCACATCGGCCTCGGCGACGCGCAGCATCCGCTCGGCGGCGTCCTGTTCCACGGCGAGGGCCTCCTCGTAGGCCGACAAGTTGCCGCCGTACCAGGTGACCTCTCCGGAGCGCAGCTCCGCGATCTGGTCGACCAGGTCGAGCAGTTCCCGGTCGTGGCTGACCACGACCAGTACGCCCGGCCAGGCGGAGACGGCCTGGTACAGCCGCCGGCGCGCGTACAGGTCGAGGTTGTTGGTCGGTTCGTCCAGCAGCAGGACGTCCGGGCGGCGCAGCAGCAGCGCGGCGAGCCGCAGCAGCACCGACTCGCCGCCGGACACCTCGCCGACGGTCCGGTCCAGGCCGATGTGGCCGAGACCGAGTTCCCCGAGGGTGACCAGGGCGCGCTCCTCGACGTCCCAGTCGTCGCCGACCGTCTCGAAGTGTTCCTCGGCCACGTCACCCGCCTCGATGGCGTGCAGCGCGGCCCGCCGCTCGGCGATGCCGAGGGCCCGATCGACGCGGAGCGTGGTGTCGAGGGTGACGTTCTGCGGGAGGTAGCCGACCTCGCCGGCCACCTTGACCGTGCCGTCGGCCGGGAGGAGCTCACCGGCCAGCAGCTTCAACAGGGTTGATTTCCCTGCTCCGTTGACGCCGACGAGCCCGGTCCGGCCGGGGCCGAAGGCGATGTCGAGGCCGTCGAGGACGGCGGTGCCGTCGGGCCAGGCGAAGGACAGGGACGTGCAGGTGAGGGAAGCAGACATGAGGGCCTCGCGAGGGAAGTGTGCGGTTCGGTGGACGCGTGTCGAGACACCGCGAGGCGGAAACCGAAGGGCCTGGGCACTCAGAAGGCCACGAAAGAAGGCCGGTGCCGAAGGACGGCTCGGACGCCGAGGTCGTACGCCGCGCACACCTCACCGGTGCGACGCGATGCCTCAGGACCTCAGACGAGCAACGTCCTTCTCCAATCGACGGCAACAGAACCGCTGTACACCGTACGAGGGGTCCCCGGAGCTGTCAACGCCATTACGGTCCGGCTCCCGCCCGCGTTCCTGGGGCCGCACCGTGCGCCCGGCGGGCGGACGCACATGTCGGATTCCTGCCAGCGCCCGGCCAGTCGTGGGTGCTTGGGTCGGCCCATGACACTTCAGCACCCACTGCACGAAACCGCTCTCGCCTTCCGCGCCCTGCACGTGCCCGGCCGCCCGCTCGTCCTGCCGAACGCCTGGGACGCGGTCAGCGCCGCCGTCGTGGCGCAGGCCGGCGCCCCGGCCGTCGCGACCACGAGCGCCGGGCTCGCCTGGGCGCTCGGTGCTGCCGACGGCGACCGACTGGACAGGGACCGCGCGCTGGACGCGGTCGCCCGGATCTGCGCCGCCGTGCGCGTCCCGGTCAGCGCCGACATCGAGGGCGGCTACGCCGAGGACCCGGCAGGCGTCGCCGGCACCGTCCGGGCCGCCCTCGACGCGGGCGCCGTCGGAGTCAACATCGAGGACGCACGGTACGAGGCGGGCGGTGAGCCGCTCAGGCCCGTCGCCGAGCAGGCGGAGAGGGTGGCCGCGGCCCGCGAGGCCGCCGACGAGGCGGGCGTGCCGCTGTTCGTCAACGCCCGGATCGACACGTTCCTGCGCGGTGCCGGGGGAGTGGACGTCACCCTGGAGCGGGCGGCGGCCTTCCTCGCCGCGGGCGCCGACGGGATCTTCGTCCCCGGAGCCGTCGACGCGGAGACGGTCAAGGCGCTCGTCGCGGGCATCGACGGCCCGGTCAACGTGATGGTGTTCCCCGGCGCGCCGTCGGTCGCCGAGTTCGCCGCGCTCGGCGTCGCCCGGATCAGCGCGGGCGCGGGCCTCGCCCAGGCCGCCCACGCCCTGGTCCGCCGCGCCACGCGGGAGCTGCTCGAAGCGGGCACGTACGGGGCTCTGACCGGTGGTTACGACTACGGCGAGCTGAACGCGCTGTTCGCGCGTGCGGGGGTCACGGGGGCCTGAACGCACTGGTCACCCGTGCGGCAGGCTGACCGCTCGGGCGACGGGAAGCCGCCTGCGCCGCTCACGCGCGCGCAGCGCTCAGCAGGTGTCCCGCATCAGCTCGGCCAGGCCGTGGTCCAGGTCGAGCTGGAGGTGTTCGAGGCCGACGGGCACCAGTTCGTTGGTCGCCTCCAGGAAACGCCGTATCTCGCCCGAGCGCACATGCACGATCGCGGTGCCTTCGGGTGCGTGGAACTCCAGCACCGTGCGGTCGTACCCGTACGGCCGCACGCGGACGTCGCCGTGCCCCTCGGGGCCCTGCAGCCCGTCCGTCAGAAGGTCCCGGGAGAAGGTCCAGCACACCTCGACACCCTCCAGGGTGGCCGGCGCCGGGAAGGTCATGCGGACGGCGAAGGGGTCGTGCCGGTCGTAGCGCAGCGTGGCGGGAATGCTCGGCATACGCGGTGCGGCGGCGACGAGACGGGCCTCGACGGGCTGCTCGATGACGGTGGACAACGCCTTGCTCCCTCGTGACGGCTGGACTACGCCCGGATGTGCGGCACCCGGCACAGGAAGAGACGACGGATTCGGCCGAAGCGTGCACACGGAGAACGAGTGACCTCGGTCACCGCCTTCATGCATGGCGCAGAGCCGGATGTTGTCGCCTTCAAGGACCGGCCGGCCGCCCCCGCCTGGCGGGCCGGCAGTACGTCCTCTGGACGGCGCCGGGGGCATGCACTAGCTTCGCCCGCCATGAGGCGCTCGGGGAGCACGCGACGCAGGGGACGGACCGGCAATCTCGTGGCGGCGGGGGTGGCGTGCGGGACGGCGCTGGCCGCGCTGACCGTCCCGGCGGCCCATGCCGGGCCGCTCGGGCAGGAGGGCGCGCGAGCGGCGAGCGCGCACTGGGAGGCCAAGGACCCCGGCACCGCGCAGGTCCGCTTCCGGGGTCTCGCGGCCGTCGACCGGCACACCGCCTGGCTCGCCGGCACCGGTGGCACGGTACTGCGCACCACGAACGGCGGCTCGACCTGGCGGAACGTCTCTCCTCCGGGGGCGGCGGAGCTGGAGTTCCGGGACGTGCAGGCCTTCGACGCACGGCGCGCGGTGGTGCTGGCCATCGGCGAGGGCGAGGCCTCCCGGGTGTACCGCACCGACGACGGCGGGGCGACCTGGGCGGAGTCCTTCCGCAACCCGGACCCGAAGGCCTTCTACGACTGCCTCGCCTTCTTCGACCGCCGCCACGGCCTCGCCCTGAGCGACCCCGTCGACGGGAAGTTCCGCATCCTGTCCACCGGCGACGGCGGCCGCTCCTGGCGGGTGCTGCCCTCGGACGGTATGCCGTCCGCCCTGGACGGCGAGGCGGGGTTCGCCGCGAGCGGCCAGTGCCTGGTCACCGCCGGCTCGGAGGATGTCTGGCTGGCCACCGGCGGCGGGGACCACGCGCGCGTGCTGCACTCCACCGACCGCGGACTGACCTGGACGGCCGCCGACGCACCCGTCCCGGCGGGCGATCCGGCGAAGGGCGTCTTCGCGCTCGCCTTCCGCGACCGCACCCACGGCATCGCGGTCGGCGGCGACTACCGCCCCGGCCGGCTCTCCCCGCAGGCCGCCGCCGTGACCGCAGACGGGGGCCGCGGCTGGCGGTCCGCCACCACGCCCCCGGCCGCCTACCGTTCCGGCGCCGCCTGGCTCCCGCACAGCCGCACCGCCGCGCTCGCCGTCGGTCCCACCGGCACCGACCTCACCACCGACGGCGGCCGTACCTGGCGGACGATCGACACCGGCTCCTACGACACCGTCAGCTGCACGCCCGACCTGAGCTGCTGGGCGGCCGGCGAACAGGGGAGGGTGGGCCGCCTGGAGCGCTGAGCCACCCGTCCGGCGGAGGAGCCGAGGTAAGTGGCCGCAAGCCGGGTACTCGTCTCCTGCCCAAAGGAAAGGAGCGATCATGCCAGCCGGTTCCAGCCCCAAGCGCGAGCGTCAGTACGAGCACATCAAGGAGAGCGCGCAGGACCGGGGCGAGAGCGCCGGACGCGCCAAGGAGATCGCCGCGCGGACGGTGAACAAGGAACGCGCCCGCTCCGGCGAGTCCAAGACCGCAAGCCGCAGCTCGACGCAGGACATGTCGTCCGGCAAGCGCGGCGGCCAGCGATCGGGCAACCGGGCCGGCTCCCAGGGCCCGACCTACGACCAGCTGTACAACGAGGCGAAGCAGCGCGGCGTCGAGGGCCGCTCGAACATGAACAAGAGCCAGTTGCAGCGTGCGCTGAACGCCAAGAAGAGCTGAGCCGGGAGGCTCAGCCCAGTGTCTGCCGGTGGTGCGCCAGTTCCGGGGCCGTCTTCGTGGCGACGAACTCCGTGACGCGGTACGCGCACACGCCGGCGACGGCGAACGGGTCGCCCGCGACGATCTCCTCGATGCGGGCGCGGTCCTCCGCGACGGCGAGAATCACTCCGCCGTCGCGGGGGCTCTTGCGCCCGGACGCCAGGAAAAAGCCCCTCTCGTACTGCTCCTCCAGCCACGCCACGTGGTCCGGCAGCAGGGCGTCCACGGCGTCGAGCGACGCGGTGTAGGTCAGCTCCAGCACGAACATGATCGTCAGCCTACCCCCCGGCCCTGACAACCGTCCGTGGGCCCGTACAGTCGTGGCCACCATGACGACCGTAGGCGTACCGGCGGGCTGGCCCGCGACCGAGGAAGAGGCTCGCGCCGTACAGGACGAACTGCGCGGGCGGGTGGTGCTCGGCGAGCCCGGACCACCGCCCGGGACGGGCCGTGTCACCGGCGTCGACGTCGCCTATGACGACGACCTCGACCTGGTCGCCGCGGCGGCCGTCGTGCTCGACGCCGCCACCCTGGACGTCGTGGCGGAGGCGACGGCGGTCGGCCGGGTCTCCTTCCCGTACGTGCCCGGACTTCTCGCCTTCCGGGAGATCCCCACCGTCCGGGCCGCCCTGGGCGCCCTGCCGTGTCCGCCGGGTCTGGTGGTGTGCGACGGCTACGGCCTCGCCCATCCGCGCCGCTTCGGTCTCGCGAGCCACCTGGGCGTCCTCACGGACCTGCCGACCATCGGTGTCGCCAAGAACCCGTTCACCTTCACCTACGAGGACCCGGCGCCCGCGCGGGGCGGCTGCGCGCCACTGCTCGCGGGGAGCGAGGAGGTCGGGCGCGCGCTGCGCACCCGGGAGGGTGTCAAGCCGGTCTTCGTCTCCGTCGGCCACCGGGTGAGCCTGGACAACGCCCTGGCGCACACCCTGGCGCTGACCCCGCGCTACCGGCTGCCGGAGACCACGCGAAGGGCGGACGCCCTGTGCCGCCGCGCGCTTCGGGAGGCGACCCGGGGCCGGACCGGCGGCCAGGTTCAGGACGCGACGACGCGCCAGGCACCGACCTCCTGATACGCCGAGTCGTAGACGGCCGAACCGTCGCCCGGCTCGAGGGCGTAATGGCGCAGGTTGCCGCCCCAGTAGCGCAGGATGCGCCCCAGCTCACCCGCCCGGTCCTGCTCCACCGCACCCTCGTCCACGGTCACTTCGAGCACGAACTTCACGTCTCCTCCGCCTCCTTGGGCTGCTGCCACCTGGGCTTCCATCGTCTCATTCAAGTGCTTGTTGGCACTTCGCGGCCGATGACCGCGGCCGGCTGGGGGTTCACCGGGCACGAGGTCTCAAATCGCCGGGGACGCGCGGGTGGAGCGGCGGGAAACGCCCGGAGCGGCGGAGCGGCCCCGAGCGCGCGGGGCCGCGGTACCGACGGCCGCCGGCTAACGGACCGCCGCCACCCGGAAGGTGATCCCGGCGGCGCGCAGCCGCTCGGTCAGGGCGTCGCCCATCGCCTGTGCCGTGGTGACCTGTCCGGCCGTCGGCGGGAGGTCGTCGAAGGCCAGGCTGAGGGCCGCCTCGGCGAACATCTTCGCCGTCTCGTCGTAACCGGGATCGCCGCCCGCGACCTCCGTGAACACACGCCGGCCGCCGCCCTCGCCGACGAAGCGCACCGCGAACCAGCTGTCCGCCCGCTTCCGCGCGCTCGGCCCGTCCCCCGGCTTGAGCCGGTCCGACAACCAGCGTCGCGCGGGCGGCAGCTGGGCGGCGGCCACCACCGTGCCGACGGCGGCGACCCCGCCGAGGGCGACCGGCAGACGCCGTACCGCGGCGTAGTGGCGGTAGCGGAAGTCGGGGCCGTACCGCTCCAGCGCCCGTGCCGAACGGCGCACGATCTGCGGGTCGATGGTCGGCAGCGGCAGCGCCCACGCGCCGACCTCGCGGGCGAACCTCGGCGCGCCCGTCGGCGCGGCGACCCGGCGCCCCATCAGCCGGGGCTCGTGCCGGCCCCGCTCCCGCGCGGCGGCGAACATCCGCCGGCCGCGGGCGGCCTGGTTCAGCGCCGAGGCGAGGGTGCCGCCGGAGAAGGCCGCGTCGGCGGTCACGTATCCGTCCACGGTCAGCGGCACGCCCTCCGGCAACTGCCGCACCGTGAAGTACACGCCCAGGTCGTGCGGCACGGAGTCGAAGCCGCAGGCGTGCACCAGGCGGGCGCCCGTCTCACGCGCGCGTGCGTCGTGCCGGACGTACATCAGGTCCACGAACTCCGGTTCACCGGTGAGGTCCAGGTAGTCGGCACCGGTGTCCGCGCAGGCGGCGACCAGTTCCTCCCCGTACAGCACGTACGGCCCCACGGTCGTGGCCACCACGCGCGCGTGCTCGGCGAGGGCGCGCAGCGTCGCCGGTTCGTCCACATCGGCCCGCAGGACGCCGACGTCCGCGCCGCCGGGCAGGCGCTCACGCAGCCGCTCCAGCTTGTGTTCGTCGCGGCCCGCGACCGCCCAGCGCAGCTCCTTCGGCGCGTGCTCGGCGAGGTACTCCGCGGTGAGCGTGCCGACGAAGCCCGTCGCTCCGAAGAGCACGAGGTCGTAGGGACGGTCCGTCCTGTTTAGCCTGCTCATGACACCCCTTGGTCGTGCAGCCCGCGCCGCTGTCGGTGGCTGAGGCTAGCGTGAAGGGGTGCGCACTCCGACGGCCGGGCCGGAGGCAGTGGTGGTGGCCATACCGGGGAACACTGTGGAGAAAGGGGAGAAGGTGCGCGGGTGCAGCGTGGTCCGCCCCTCGGGCCGCACGGCCGGGGTCCCTCACTCGCCCGGGTGATGGTCCGCACTACCGGGCACTTGGCTAAGCGCTTGCTCGTTGAGGTCTTGTGCCCGGTGGAACGTGTTCTTAGCATCACCGGTGTTACATCAGTTGTGTTACACGGCCTTGGGGGCTGCACCCATGACGACGGCAAGGACGCCGACCACGCCGGGCACCGGCCCGCTCTCCGGCGTGCGCGTGGTGGAGCTGGCCGGCATCGGGCCGGGCCCGTTCGCCGCCATGCTCCTGGCCGACCTGGGCGCGGACGTGGTCCGGGTGGACCGGCCGGGCGGCCCGGGACTCGCGACAGACCCCGCGTACGACGTCACCAACCGCAACAAGCGCTCGGTCGTGGTCGACCTGAAGGCGCCGGATGGCCCCGCCCGCGTCCTGGACCTCGCCGAACGGGCCGACATCCTCATCGAGGGCTACCGCCCGGGCGTCGCCGAGCGGCTCGGCGTCGGCCCCGAGGAGTGCCACGCCCGCAACCCCCACCTGGTCTACGGCCGCATGACCGGCTGGGGCCAGGACGGCCCGCTCGCCCCCCGCGCCGGCCACGACGTGGCTTACATCGCGCTCACCGGCACGCTCGGCATGATCGGCCGTCCGGACCAGCCCCCGGCCGTCCCCGCCAATCTGCTCGGCGACTACGCGGGCGGCTCCCTCTACCTGGTCGTCGGCGTCCTGGCCGCCCTGCACCACGCGCGCGCGACCGGCACCGGACAGGTCGTCGACGCCGCCATCGTCGACGGCACGGCCCACCTGTCCGCGATGATCCACGGCATGCTGGCCGCCGGCGGCTGGCAGGACCGGCGCGCCGCCAACCTCCTCGACGGCGGCTGCCCCTACTACGGCACCTACGAGACCGCCGACGGCGCGTACATGGCGGTCGGTGCCCTGGAAGGCCGGTTCTACGAGGAGTTCCTGCGCCTGCTCGGCCTGGACGACCTGGCGCCGGCCCACCGGGACTGGACCCGCTGGGGCGAGCTGCGGGAACGCGTCGCCGCCCGCTTCAGATCCCGTACCCGGGACGAGTGGACGGCCGTCTTCGCGGGCTCCGACGCCTGTGTGGCCCCCGTGCTGTCCCTGCGCGAGGCCCCGGACCACCCGCATCTGGCCGCCCGCGGCACCTTCACCGACCACGGCGGTATCACCCAGCCCGCACCGGCCCCCCGCTTCTCCGCGACCCCGACCGCCGTCCGCACCGGCCCGGCGCTGCCGGGCGCCGACACGGAGACGGTGGCACGGGACTGGGGCATACCCGACCTCGTGAACGACGACCTCGTCGCGGACGGCGACTGACCCGGCCATCCGGCGACCCCGCCCTCGGCGACCGGCTCCCGCCGGCCCGCCCTCCCGAAAGGCACACCAGTGAGCACCGAAGCGTACGTGTACGACGCGATCCGCACCCCGCGCGGCCGCGGCAAGGCGAACGGCGCCCTGCACGGCACGAAGCCCATCGACCTGGTCGTCGGCCTCATCCACGAGATCCGCGACCGCTTCCCCGGCCTCGACCCGGCCGCGATCGACGACATCGTGCTCGGTGTCGTCGGACCGGTCGGCGACCAGGGCTCCGACATCGCCCGGATCGCCGCGATCGCCGCCGGACTGCCGGACACGGTCGCGGGCGTGCAGGAGAACCGCTTCTGTGCCTCCGGTCTGGAGGCCGTCAACCTGGCCGCGGCCAAGGTCCGCGCGGGCTGGGAGGACCTGGTCCTCGCGGGCGGTGTCGAGTCCATGTCCCGCGTCCCGATGGCCTCCGACGGCGGCGCCTGGTTCAACGACCCGATGACCAACCTCGCCGTCAACTTCGTGCCGCAGGGCATCGGTGCCGACCTCATCGCCACCATCGAGGGCTTCTCCCGCCGCGACGTCGACGAGTACGCGGCCCAGTCGCAGGAGCGCGCCGCCACCGCCTGGAAGGAGGGCCGCTTCGACCGCTCCGTCGTGCCCGTCAAGGACCGCAGCGGCCTGGTCGTCCTGGACCACGACGAGCACCCGCGCCCCGGCACCACCGCCGACTCGCTCGGGAAGCTCAAGCCGTCCTTCGCGGACATCGGCGAGCTGGGCGGCTTCGACGCCGTGGCACTGCAGAAGTACCACTGGGTGGAGAAGATCGACCACGTCCACCACGCGGGCAACTCGTCCGGCATCGTGGACGGCGCCTCGCTCGTCGCGATCGGATCCAAGGAGGTCGGTGAGCGCTACGGCCTCGTCCCGCGCGCGCGGATCGTCTCCGCGGCCGTCTCCGGTTCCGAGCCGACGATCATGCTCACCGGTCCCGCCCCCGCCACCCGAAAGGCCCTCGCCAAGGCCGGCCTCACCATCGACGACATCGACCTGGTCGAGATCAACGAGGCGTTCGCCGCGGTCGTGCTGCGCTTCGTCAAGGACATGGGGCTGTCGCTGGACAAGGTCAACGTCAACGGCGGCGCCATCGCCCTCGGCCACCCGCTCGGCGCGACCGGAGCCATGATCCTCGGCTCGCTCCTCGACGAACTCGAGCGCCAGGACAAGCGGTACGGCCTCGCCACGCTGTGCGTGGGCGGCGGCATGGGCATCGCCACGATCCTCGAGCGCATCTGAACTCCCCGCGGAAACAAGCGACTTCAACGGAGACGACTGTCATGACCGAGAGCACCACCATCCGCTGGGAGCAGGACGACACCGGTGTCGTCACCCTCGTCCTGGACGACCCCGACCAGTCCGCGAACACCATGAACCAGGCGTTCCGCGACTCCCTCGCCGCGATCACCGACCGGCTCGAGGCCGAGAAGGATTCCGTCCGCGGCATCATCCTCACCTCGGCGAAGAAGACCTTCTTCGCGGGCGGCGACCTGCGCGACCTGATCCGGGTCACACCCGGGACCGCACAGGAGCTGTTCGACGGCGGCCTCGCCATCAAGCGAAACCTGCGCCGCATCGAGACCCTCGGCAAGCCGGTCGTCGCGGCGATCAACGGCGCGGCCCTCGGCGGCGGTTTCGAACTGGCCCTCGCCTGCCACCACCGGGTGGCCCTCGACACCTCCGGCACGAAGATCGGCTGCCCCGAGGTCACCCTCGGCCTTCTCCCCGGCGGCGGCGGTGTCGTCCGCACCGTGCGGCTGCTGGGCATCGCCGACGCGCTGCTGAAGGTGCTCCTTCAGGGCACGCAGTACAACGCGCGGCGCGCCCAGGAGAACGGTCTCGTCCACGAGGTCGCCGCCACGCCGGAGGAACTGCTCGCCAAGGCCCGCGCGTTCATCGACGCCAACCCCGAGTCGCAGCAGCCCTGGGACCGGCCCGGCTACAAGATCCCCGGCGGCACCCCGGCCAACCCCAAGTTCGCCGCCAACCTGCCCGCCTTCCCGGCGACCCTGCGCAAGCAGACCAACGGTGCGCCGTACCCGGCCCCGCGCAACATCCTCGCCGCGGCCGTCGAGGGCTCGCAGGTCGACTTCGAGACCGCCCAGGTCATCGAGGCCCGCTACTTCGTGGAGCTGGCCGCCGGGCAGACCTCGAAGAACATGATCCAGGCCTTCTTCTTCGACCTCCAGGCCGTCAACTCCGGCGCCAACCGGCCGAAGGGCATCGAGCCCCGCCAGGTCCGCAAGGTCGCCGTCCTCGGCGCCGGCATGATGGGCGCCGGCATCGCCTACTCGTGCGCCCGCGCCGGCATCGACGTGGTCCTGAAGGACGTCTCCCTGGAGTCGGCCGTCAAGGGCAAGGGCTACTCCGAGAAGCTGTGCGCCAAGGCCGTCGCCAAGGGCCGTACCAGCCAGGAGAAGGCCGACGCGCTGCTCGCCCGGATCACGCCCACCGCCGAGGCGGCCGACCTCGCGGGCTGCGACGCGGTCATCGAGGCCGTCTTCGAGGACACGACGCTCAAGCACAAGGTGTTCCAGGAGATCGAGTCGGTCGTCGCCCCGGACGCGCTGCTGTGCTCCAACACCTCCACGCTGCCCATCACCACGCTCGCCGAGGGCGTGGAGCGGCAGGCCGACTTCATCGGGCTGCACTTCTTCTCGCCCGTCGACAAGATGCCGCTGGTCGAGATCATCAAGGGCGAGCGCACCGGTGACGAGGCCCTCGCCCGGGCCTTCGACCTGGTCCGGCAGATCAACAAGACGCCGATCGTCGTCAACGACTCGCGCGGCTTCTTCACCTCCCGGGTGATCGGCCACTTCATCAACGAGGGCGTCGCCATGGTCGGTGAGGGTGTCGAACCCGCCTCCGTGGAGCAGGCCGCGGCCCAGGCCGGCTACCCCGCCAAGGTGCTCTCCCTCATGGACGAGCTGACCCTGACCCTCCCGCGCAAGATCCGCCGGGAGACCAGGCGGGCCGTGGAGGAGGCGGGCGGCACCTGGACCGCGCACCCGGCGGAAGCGGTCATCGACCGCATGGTGGACGAGTTCGGCCGCACCGGCCGCAGCGGCGGCGCCGGCTTCTACGACTACACGGAGGACGGCAAGCGCGCCGGGCTCTGGCCGGGACTGCGCGAGCACTTCACCAAGCCCGGACACGAGATCCCGTTCCGGGACATGCAGGAGCGCATGCTCTTCTCCGAGGCCCTCGACACCGTGCGTCTCCTCGAAGAGGGCGTCCTCACCTCCGTCGCCGACGCCAACATCGGCTCGATCCTCGGCATCGGTTTCCCCGGCTGGACCGGCGGCGTCCTCCAGTACATCAACGGCTACGAAGGCGGCCTGCCCGGATTCGTGGCACGCGCGCGTGAACTCGCCGAGCGCTACGGGGAGCGCTTCACCCCGCCCGCGCTGCTCGTGGCGAAGGCGGAGAAGGGGGAGCGGTTCGGCGACTCAGCCCGTTCCTGATCCGGTGAGCCACTCGCTCAGCTCTTCCCGCAGCGATCGCTGGAAGGTGGTCAGCAGCGCCTGCACCACCAAGGGGTGCATGTGCGCCGACAGGGACTTCACATCCCGGGCGGCACGCTCCGCCACCTCGCCTCGGAAGAGCTGGGAGAGTTCGTGAGCCGCGGCGCGCGAGTGCTCCACGAGCACCTTGCGCGCCGCGAGGATCGCCTCCTGCGACAGAGGCACGTCGAGGAGCTGGACGCCGAGCCGGAGCAGCCCGGCGTCCACCCGGAACCCGTCCTCGTCCTCCGGCATGACGACGTTCATCGCCGCCAGCCGCTCCACGTCCTCCTCGCCCAGCGGCCGTCCCGCCCGCCGCTCGAGTTCCCGGCGCGACACCGTCTCCACCGCGTCCGGCGCCCAGGACGCGACCACCGCGCGGTGAATGGCCAGATCGTGCGGGGTCAGGTCCGGCGGCAGCTGCCGCAGATACCGTTCGATCGCCGCCAGCGTCATGCCCTGCTGGCGCAACTCCTCGACGAGAGCCAGCCGCGCCACATGACCGGGCCCGTAGTGCCCCACCCGGCGCGGACCGATCTCCGGCGGCGGGAGCAGCCCCTTGCTGCCGTAGAAACGGACGGTGCGGACGGTGACGCCCGCCCGGGCGGCCAGCTCGTCGATGGTGAGGGGCGTCTCCTCGGCATCGGTCGTCATGTACAGCAGTATCGCTGTCTCACCGATCGTGTGAAACCCGCGGAGGCCATGTGAGAAGTACCGCTGTGTGACGTGGACCATCGCATACCCGGTGAACCTTTGGGAAGCTGCTGCCTTGGTCTGTGCCGCGACACAAGGGTGGTGCGGGCCAGGACCTGCACGAACCCCGGGCCCATGAGGTCCGGGCGCACCAGGAATGGAACCACCCGTGAGCAAGGAAGCCGTGGAATCGGCACAGGCCACCACCCACCCCCAGGTGGCCCGGACGCCCGCGGACGCGGGCGACGCCGGTTACAGCAAGGACCTCAAGGCGCGCCACGTCAACATGATCGCCATCGGCGGCGCCATCGGCACCGGCCTCTTCCTGGGCGCCGGCGGCCGCCTGCACAACGCGGGCCCGGCACTCGCCCTGGCCTACCTGGTCTGCGGAGTCTTCGCCTTCTTCGTGGTCCGCGCCCTCGGCGAACTGGTCCTGTACCGCCCGTCCTCCGGGTCCTTCGTGAGCTACGCGCGCGAGTTCCTCGGCGAGAAGGGCGCCTACGTCGCCGGCTGGATGTACTTCCTCAACTGGTCGACCACCGGCATCGCCGACATCACCGCGATCGCGCTCTACACGCACTACTGGAGCATGTTCACCTCCATCCCCCAGTGGGTGCTGGCGCTGATCGCCCTCGCGGTGGTCCTCGCCGTGAACCTGATCTCGGTGAAGATCTTCGGCGAGATGGAGTTCTGGTTCGCGATCATCAAGGTCGCCACCCTGGTGAGCTTCATGCTGGTCGGCATCTTCCTGCTCGCCACCCAGCACGACGTCGACGGCACCCAGCCGGGCCTGAGCGTCATCACCGACCACGGCGGCGTCTTCCCGCACGGCATGATGCCGGTAGTCCTCGTCATGCAGGGCGTGATCTTCGCCTACGCCGCCCTCGAGCTGGTCGGCGTCGCCGCCGGTGAGACCGCCGAGCCGGAGAAGGTCGTCCCGCGCGCGGTCAACTCGATCATGTGGCGCGTCGGCCTGTTCTACGTCGGCTCCGTCGTGCTCCTCGCCCTGCTGCTGCCCGGCTCGGTGTACTCCGCCGACCAGAGCCCGTTCGTGACCGTGCTGTCCAAGATCGGCATCCCGGCGGCCGGCGACGTGATGAACCTGGTCGTGCTGACCGCCGCCATGTCCTCGCTGAACTCGGGCCTGTACTCCACCGGCCGCATCCTGCGCTCGATGGCCATGGCCGGCTCGGCACCGAAGTTCACCGCCCGCATGAACAGCAGCCAGGTCCCCTACGGCGGCATCCTGCTGACCTGCGCGGTCTGCGTGCTCGGTGTCGGCCTGAACTACATGGTGCCCAGCCAGGCCTTCGAGATCGTGCTGAACGTCGCCTCCCTCGGCATCATCAGCACCTGGGTGATCATCATGATCTGTCACCTGGTGTTCGTCCGCCGTGCCCGCGCGGGCCTCGTGGACCGGCCGCACTTCCAGCTGAAGTTCAGCCCGGTCACCGAGATCGCCACGATCGCCTTCCTGCTGGTCTGCCTCGGCATGATGTGGAACGACCCCGACGTCGGCCGCAAGACCCTGTTCCTCCTCCCGGTGATCGCCGTCATGCTGGTCGCCGGCTGGTTCGCCGTCCGCCGCCGGGTGTCGCAGAACACCGACCGGGAGCTCTCGCAGCTGACGAAGTAGCGGCTCAGCGCCACTGTCAGTGCCATCGCCCACGGTGGCGGCATGTCGGAGATCACGTATGTCCGGGGTGACGCCACCGTGCCGTCGGTCAACGGCGCCACGGTGATCGCCCATGTCTGCAACGACATCGGGGGCTGGGGGAAGGGCTTCGTCCTGGCGCTCTCACGGCGCTGGCCGCAGCCGGAGGCGGCCTACCGGGCCTGGCATCGCGACCGCGCGCACAACGATTTCGGGCTCGGCGCGGTCCAGCTCGTCCAGGTCGACCGGCAGGTGTGGGTGGCCAACATGATCGGCCAGCGCGGCATCAGGACCGGCAGCAAGGGCGTGCCCGTTCGCTATGAGGCGATCGACGCCGCCCTGGCCCGCCTCGCCGGCGAAGTGATCGAACGGGGCGCGTCCGTGCACGTGCCCCGCATAGGCTGCGGCCTGGCGGGCGGCAGATGGTCCCGCACCGAACCCTGATCACCGAACGGCTGGTGCGGCGGGGGATCGCAGTCACGGTGTACGACCACGGGGAGGGCGGCGGATGACCGGGCGAACGGATGTCCTGGTGGTGGGCGGGGCGGGCGTGGACACGATCATCCACGTCCCCGAACTGCCCCTGCCGTACGCCGACAGCTACATGATCGACTCCGGGATCCGCACCCGCGCAGGGCAGACCGGCGACTTCGTCGCCCTGGGCCTGGCCGCGCTCGGCCTGGACACCCACCACCTCGATCTGCTCGGCGACGACCCGGAGGGGGACCTCGTCCGGGCCCTGCACCACGAGCACGGCATCCCCCTCACCGCCCTCCCGCAGCCCGCCGGGACAAAGCGCGCGGTCAACCTCGTCGGCCCGGACGGACGCCGCATGTCCTTGTACGACACCAGCCGCGCCCACCCCGACGACCGCTTCCCCGAGGACACCTTGCGCGCGCTGGCCACCGCCGGCCGGCACGTTCACGTGACCATCACCCAGCCGTGCGCCCACGCCCTTCCGGTCCTCCGCGACACGGGCGTGCCGCTCTCCACGGACCTGCACGACTGGGACGGCGAGAACACGTACCACGAGCCGTTCGCGTACGCGGCGGACGTCGTCTTCCTGTCCGCCGCCACACTGGCCGACCCCGAGCGGACCATGCGGCACATCGCCGAACGCGGCCGGGCCGAGACCGTCGTCGCCACCGCGGGAGCGGAGGGCGCGTATCTGCTGGCCGACGGCGAGCTGACCCGGGTACCGGCGGTGGCGCCGCCCACGCCGGTGGTCGACTCCAACGGCGCGGGGGACGCCTTCGCCGCCGCGTTCCTCTACGGCCGGCTCAGTGGCGAGCCGCCCGAGCGATGCGCCCGGTACGGGGCGATCGCGGGGGCCTACGCGTGCACCGTCCCGGCCTCCCGCGCGGACGCGATAGGCCGGGACGCGCTCCTCGAAGGGGCGGCCGAGACGAGCCGGTAGGGCGCCCGGGGTCAGTGCCCGTGGACGTCGTTCGTGGCCTCGATCCTCTTCCACGACTTCGGCTGCGCGGCAGCCGTACCGGTCTTCACCAGGGACCGTGCCGCGGGCGCGGCCGGCTTCGACGGCTGGAACAGCCAGGTGTCGAACAGCGCGGACAGGGGCTTGCCGGACACCTGCTCGGCGTACTTCTGGAAGTCGGCCACCGAGGCGTTGCCGTACGCGTGCTCCTTCGGCCAGCCCTTCAGGATCGCGAAGAACGCGTCGTCACCGATCTCGTTGCGCAGCGCCTGGATGGCCAGCGCGCCACGGTCGTAGACGGCGATGTCGAACTGGCCGTCCGGACCCGGGTCGCCGGGCTTGACCGTCCAGAACGCGTCGCCGGCCGGGTGCGAGGCGTACACGTAGTCGGCGAGCTCCTGCGTGGTGCCCTCGCCCTCGTGCTCGGACCACAGCCACTGCGCGTACCGCGCGAAGCCCTCGTTGACCCAGATGTCCTTCCAGCCCTTCAGTGACACGTCGTCGCCGTACCACTGGTGGGCCAGCTCGTGCACGACCACAGAGGTGTTGGAGCCGTTCGCGAACTGCTTCGGGCTGTAGTAGACGCGGGTCTGCGTCTCCAGCGCGTACCCGGTGGTGGTGTTCGGCACATACCCGCCGGCCGAACTGAACGGATACGGCCCGAAGTAGCCGCTCAGCCAGTCGACCAGTTCCCCGGTGCGCTCCACGCTCGCCCGCGCGGCCCCGTCGTTGTCGCCGAGGTCCTTGCTGTAGGCGTTGATGACGGGCACACCGCCGTCGGAGGTGCTCGTGGTGATGTCGAACCCGCCGAGCGCGAGCGTGGCCAGATAGGTCGCCTGCGGCTTGTTCTGCCGCCAGGTGTAGCGGGTCCACCCCAGCTTCGAACTGGTGGACTGCAGCGTGCCGTTGGAGATGGCCTGGGTGCCGTCCGGCACGGCCACCGACACGTCGTAGGTCGCCTTGTCGCTCGGGTGGTCGTTGCTCGGGAACCACCACCAGGCGGCCTCGGGTTCGTCGGCCGCGACCGCGCCGTCGGGTGTGCGGTGCCAGGCGGTGAAGCCGTACGCGCTCTTCGCCGACGGCACTCCGCCGTAGCGGACGACCACCGTGATCGGCGTGCCCTTCGCGATCGGCGTCTTCGGGGTGACGACCAGTTCGTGCTGCCCCGAGGACGCGAAGGCCGCCTTGGCGCCGTTGACCCGCACCTCGCTGACGTCCAGCAGGAAGTCCAGGTCGAAGCGGGAAAGGTCCTGGGTGGTCTTCGCCAGGATCGTCGCCGTGCCCTGCAACTCGTCCGTCTTCGGCTGGTACTGCAGCCTCAGGTCGTAGTGCGAGACGTCGTAGCCGCCGTTGCCGTAGTACGGGTAGTAGGGGTCGCCGATGCCCGGCGCGCCGGGGGAGTAGCTCGCGGCCGATGCCGGGATCGCCAGCAGGAGGGAGGCCGCCGCGAGTGCGCCCGGCGCGATGATTCTGCGGTGCACGTCAGCTCCAAGTCGTCAGGACCGTAAGTCCGTTCGGAGAAGTCTGTTCGCAGCCTATTCAGTCCCTGCGGCCCCTGACCTGTCCATGGCCTCTCCTGTCACACGATCGCCATTCAGCCGTCACGAGCGCCCCGCGTCCCTCAGATGCCCTCTTTTGCGCGTGAGTTGTCCGGAGTACCGTCCGCGCATGCCGACACGCACGCGCTTCACGATCTGGAGATCGCTCGCGACAGCAGCCGTCGCCACCCTGACGGCGCTCTTCCTCACCCCGGCCGCCGCCCACGCCGCGCCCCCGCGCGAGAGCCGGCCCGTCTACTCCTACGCCGACGCCGTCCGCGAGTCGGTGTGGGTGGACACGGGCCTCGACGGGGACCGCGACGGGAAGAGCGACCGCGTCGCCGCCGACATCGTCCGGCCCGCCGAACCGGCCCGGCAGGGCCGCAAGGTGCCGGTCATCATGGACGCCAGCCCGTACTACTCCTGCTGCGGGCGCGGCAACGAGAGCCAGCGGAAGACGTACGACGCGAACGGAAACGTCGTCCGTATGCCGCTGTTCTACGACAACTACTTCGTGCCCCGCGGCTACGCATTCGTCGGCGTCGACCTCACGGGGACCAACCGCTCCGACGGCTGCGTCGACGTCGGCGGCCGCTCCGACATCCAGTCCGCGAAGGCCGTCGTCGACTGGCTGAACGGCCGCGCCAGGGCCTACACCAGCCGCACCGGCGGCACACCGGTCAAGGCCGGCTGGACCAACGGCCGCACCGGCATGATCGGCAAGAGCTGGGACGGCACGATCGCCAACGGCGTCGCCGCCACCGGCGTCAAGGGGCTGAAGACCATCGTCCCGATCAGCGCCATCTCCTCCTGGTACGACTACTACTTCGCGCAGGGCGCCCCGCTCTACGACGGCGGCCCCGACGAACTGGCCGGCCTTGTCGAGAGCGACGACGCGCGGGCCCACTGCGCGGCCGTACGGAAGAAGCTCGCCGACGGCAGCCCGCGCAGCGGCGACTGGACGCCGCTGTGGACCGAGCGGGACTACGTCAAGGACGCGGCCAAGGTACGCGCCAGCGTGTTCGTCGTACACGGCATGCAGGACCTCAACGTCCGCACCAAGCACTTCGGCCAGTGGTGGGACGCCCTCGCGAAGCACGGTGCCGAGCGGAAGATCTGGCTGTCCCAGACCGGGCACGTCGACCCCTTCGACTACCGGCGCGGCGCCTGGGTCGACACCCTGCACCGCTGGTTCGACCACGAACTGCTCGGCTACGACAACGGCATCGACCGCGCACCGACGGCCGACATCGAACGCCACCCGGACCAGTGGGTCACCTCCAAGGCCTGGCCGCCGCACGGCACCGGCACCACCACCCTGCACCCCGCCTCCGGCACCCGGGCCGGCGTCGGCACGCTCGGCCTGCACCCGGCCGGTGGCTCCGAGACCTTCACCGACGACCCGAAGCTGAGCGAGACCGACTGGGCCGCGCACCTCACCACGTCCACCCCCGAGAAGGCCGGCTTCCTCACGGCACCGCTCACCCGCGACCTGCGCCTGTCCGGCTCCTCCACGGTGACGGTCACCGCCACCCCGACCACCGCCGCGGCCCACCTGACCGCCGTCCTGGTGGACCTCGGTCCCGACACCATCCGTGACTACGCCGACGACGCCGAGGGCATCACCACGCTCACCGACCGCACCTGCTGGGGCGCGAGCACGTCCGGGGACAGCGCCTGCTTCAAGGAGACCAGGGCGAAGACAGCCGACGTCGACTACACCGTCTTCAGCCGCGGCTGGGCCGACCTCGGCCACTACGCCTCCCTCGGCAAGGGCGTCCCGCTCACCCCGGGCAAGGCGTACACGATCACCCTCGACCTCGCGGCCACCGACCACGTCGTCCCCAAGGGACACCGCCTGGCCCTGATCGTCGCCGGCACGGACAAGGGCCTCATCGACCCTCCCCCCAGCTCTTCGAGCAGGGCGTCCTCCCGGTCCACCAGGCCGACGCTCACCGTGGCCCTGTCCGGCACCAGCGCCAGGCTCCCTCTGGCCGGTGGCGCGGCGGCCTTCGCCCGCGCCACCTACGGCAGCGCCTTCGCGGTCCCCGCGCCGGCCGACCTCGACGGCGTCCGCGCACCGCGCACCGCCCCGCACATCCCGGCGGGCTGACGCCTCAGGCGGCCGGGAACGCCAACCCGGCCGCCTCCCGGGCGCAGCCCCAGGCGACCGTGATCCCGGCGCCGCCATGGCCGTAGTTGTGCACCAGCGTGCGGCCGTCCGGCAGGGACTGCCGTTCCAGCCGTACCGCCTCGCGGGCCGGCCGCAGCCCCACCCGGTGGGCGAGCACCCGCGCACCGGCGATCTCCGGCCGGACCGCCGCGCACCGGGCCACGATCGCCGCGGCGGTGTCCGGGTCCGGTTCCAGGGACCAGTCGCCCTCCTCGGCCGTACCGCCGAGCAGGAGTCCGCCGGGCTGCGGGATGAAGTAGGTGGAGGCCGCCGACGAGTGGTCGACCGAGGTGAACCAGGTGGTGACGCCCGGGTTCACCACGACGACCAGTTGCCCGCGCACCGGACGCACCCCAGGGTCCGGCACCAGCGAACGAGCCCCGAGACCGGTGCAGTTCACCACCACGGCGGCCGGCACGGCGGTCAGGTCGGTCACCTCCCGCTCCTCCACCGCCCCACCCGCCTTCACCAGCCGCTCCCGCAGCCATGCCAGGTGCGCGGGCATGTCGATCACGGGCAGCCGGGCCGCCAGTCCACCGGCCACCGCCCGCAGCCCCGGCACCCGGCCCGCCCACGCGCCCAGTTCGTCCAGCCGGACCCCGTGTTGTACGCCGTCGACCAGGCGTACGCCCGTCTCCTCCGGACGCGCCGCCAACTCCTCGTACACGGCGAGGGACGTCAGCGCCCAGGCACCGACCAGCGGCTCCGGTTCGATGCGGTACGGCCACCACAGGCCGCCGGCGACCGCCGAGGTCGTACGACCGGCGGGCTCCCGCGCCCAGACCCGGACCCGCCGCCCCGACTCGGCCAGCACCACGGCCGTCGTCAGCCCGGCGACCCCGCACCCGACCACGATCACTTCGTCACTCGGCTCGTTGTCCACGCCAGGACGATAGGCCCTGCCCGGGCGAAAATGTCATGCCGCGCTCACATCCGCCCCGGCGTGGGGATACTCACAGCATGTCTGCCGCATACGCGACCTTCGGCCTGGCACCGGCGATGCGCGCCGGTGGTGTCCTGGCCGACGGCGGCTACCGGATCCACCGCGACTTCGTGGACTTCGTCGTGGACGGCCGTCCGCTGCTGTTCCGGCTGTCCGACCTGGACGCCGTCTCGCCGCTCGCCTCCGACGTCCCGCCGGCCATCTTCACCGCGCAGGTGCGCGCCCTGCTGCTGGAGGCCGAACCACCGCTCCCGGACGGCCGGTTCATCATCTACGGCTGCCCCGAGTGCGAGGACCTGGCCTGCGGGGCGGTCACCGCCGTCATCGAGCGCGACGGCGAGGACTACATCTGGCGGGACTTCGCCTGGCAGACGGGCGCCACCGCCGACCTGGAGCTCAACGGCTACCACGGCACGGGGCCGTTCCGGTTCCACGGCTCCGAGTACCGCGCGGCCCTGTCCGCGCTGATCGACGGCGCCGACGGCCCGCCCGCGCCCCGCCGCCGGGTCCTGCTGATCGGCGCCCGGGTCGCCGTCCTCGCCCGGCTGGCCGCCGCCCTGCGCACCATCGGGATCGGGGCCGACATCACCCAGGACGCCCGGGAGGTCCCCGCCGAGGAACTGCGCGGCTACCACGCCGTCGCCTTCGGCCGCGCGGTCGGCGAGGCGGAACGGGCGGCCGTACTGCGGGCGTTCGACCGGGCCGGGGTCGAGGTGGCCCATGTGGACGGCCTGGCCCCGATCGTGCCGCTGCTCGTCGCGCAGATCGAGCACGCCCTGGACCGCAGCGTGCCGGCGCAGCGCCGGCTGACCGGCCTGGCCGCCGCGGACGGCACCGCGGAGATCGAGGTGGCCTCCCCGTGCCGGGTGCACGTCACCGCGTACCGCCTCGACCGGTTCCACCGCACCCACACCCAGGACGTGTTCGACGGCACCCTGGAGCCCGGCCGCCACCGCCTCGCCCTGGACCCCAAGGCGCTCAAGGGGGAGACGTACCTCGTCGCCCGCACCACACAGGGCGTCCTCACGACGCCGGTCCTCCGGCGGCCTCCCGGCTGAGGCGCGCTCGCCCCGGCCTGGGAGGTCTCGGGTGAGGTGTGCGTGTCTCGGCCTCAGGAGGCTCCGGGCCGAGACACGGGTGTCCCATCCGGCCAGGCTCCGGTTCGGGCCCGGGTGTCCGGTGCGGGGAGTCTGCGGCTTGGGCTCGGGTGGCCGGTGCGGGGAGTCTGCGGCTCGGGTGTCCCATCCGGCCGGGCTCCGGTTCGGGCTCGGGTGTCCGGTGCGGGGAGTCTGCGGTTCGGGCTCGGGTGTCCGGTGCGGGGAGTCTGCGGTTCGGGCTCGGGTGGCCGGTGCGGGGAGTCTGCGGTTCGGGCTCGGGTGTCCGGTGCGGGGAGTCTGCGGTTCGGGCTCGGGTGTCCGGTGCGGGGAGTCTGCGGTTCGGGCCCGGGTGTCCGGTGCGGGGAGTCTCCGTCCGGGCTCGGGGAAACCCGGCTGAGGCCCGGGCGTCCGGCCCATTAGGATCGGCGTCCTGATGACTGCCACCCTCGTCGCCAAGAACCTCGCCGCCGGGCACGGCGACCGCTCCCTCTTCTCCGGTCTCGACCTCGTCGTCGCGCCCGGTGACGTGATCGGGCTGGTCGGCGCCAACGGTGCGGGCAAGTCCACCCTGCTGCGCCTGCTCGCCGGGCTGACCGCACCCGAGCAGGGCGAGCTGCGGCTGTCCCCGCCGACCGCGACCGTCGGCCACCTGCCGCAGGAGCCCGAGCGCAGGCCGGGGGAGACCGTCCGGGCGTTCCTGGCCCGCCGCACCGGCGTCACCGCGGCGCAGCGCGTGATGGACGAGGCCACGCAGGCCCTGGTCGACGGCGCGCCCGGCGCCGACGACGCCTACGCGACCGCGCTGGAACGCTGGCTCGGTCTGGGCGGCGCCGACCTGGAGGAGCGCGCGGAGGAGGTCGCCGACTCCCTCGGTCTCGCCGTGGACCTGGACCAGCCGATGACCTCCCTGTCCGGTGGCCAGGCGGCCCGCGCCGGCCTCGCCTCCCTCCTGCTGTCCCGCTACGACGTCTTCCTGCTCGACGAGCCCACCAACGACCTGGACCTCGACGGCCTGGAGCGCCTGGAACGCTTCGTCACCGGCCTGCGCGCGGGTACGGTCGTCGTCAGCCACGACCGCGAGTTCCTCACCCGCACCGTCACCAAGGTCCTCGAACTCGACCTCGCCCAGCAGCAGATCAACCTCTACGGCGGCGGCTACGCGGCCTACCTGGAGGAACGCGAGACGGCCCGCCGGCACGCCCGCGAGGACTACGAGGAGTACGCCGACAAGAGGTCCGCCCTCCAGGACCGCGCCCAGATGCAGCGGGGCTGGATGGACAAGGGCGTGAAGAACGCTCGGCGCAAGGCCGGCAACGACAACGACAAGATCGGCCGCAAGTTCCGCAGCGAGGCCAGCGAGAAGCAGGCCGCCAAGGCCCGGCAGACCCAGCGCATGATCGAGCGCCTGGACGTGGTGGAGGAGCCGCGCAAGGAGTGGGAACTGCGCATGGAGATCGCGTCCGCCCCGCGCTCGGGCGCGGTCGTGGCGACGCTCCGGGACGCCGAGGTCCGGCGCGGCGACTTCACCTTCGGTCCCGTGTCCTTGCAGATCGACTGGGCGGACCGGGTCGCGGTCACCGGAGCCAACGGCGCCGGCAAGTCCACCCTGCTCGGCGCGTTGCTGGGCCGCGTCCCGCTCGACTCCGGACACGCGGCCCTCGGCTCGGGCGTCCTGGTCGGCGAGGTCGACCAGGCCCGGGGGTTCTTCCACGGCCCCGAGACGCTGTTCGACGCCTTCCGGGCGGCCGTCCCCAACACCGATCCCGTCGAGGTCCGCACCCTGCTCGCCAAGTTCGGCCTGAAGTCCGGCCACGTACTGCGCCCGGCCGCCACCCTCTCCCCGGGCGAGCGCACCCGTGCCGCCCTCGCGCTGCTCCAGGGCCGGGGCGTCAACCTCCTCGTCCTGGACGAGCCGACGAACCACCTGGACCTTCCGGCAATCGAACAGCTGGAGTCGGCCCTCGACGCCTACGAAGGCACGCTGCTCCTGGTCACCCACGACCGGCGCATGCTGGACGCGGTCCGGGTGACCCGGCGCCTGGAGGTGGCGGACGGCAAGGTGACCGAGCGTTAGAGCGGGTTCCCGGCCGGGCTCCGGGCCCAGCGGGCGGCGGCTTCCTGCGCGGCCCGCTCGACCCGTTCGAGGTGTCCGGGATCATGGGGCGCCACATTCAGCCCGCCCGGCCGCTGCCCCACCGCCCCGTCGGCCAGTTCCCGCACGATGTCGGCGTGTCCGGCGTGCCGCTGGGTCTCGGCGACCATGTGGGTGAGGGCCCGGTGCAGGGTCACCTCGTTCCCCTGGCTGCCCGGGATCCGGCCCACCGCGTCCAGTGGCAGCACGGCGATGGTCTCGTCGGCGTGTGTCCAGGCCGTCCGGTACCGGTCGACGATCTCCTGCCGGGATTCGTCGGCACGCGCCCACAGATCCGCGTCCGGCTCCGCTTCCCCGGTGATCCACAGCGGCGTGCCGTCGAAGGGCCGCCCGAAGGTCGCCCCGAAGTACAGCGCCTCGGCGCCGGTCAGATGCTTGACCAGGCCCAGCAGATTGGTCCCCGTCGGGGTCAGGGGGCGGCGCACGTCGTACTACGACAGCCCCTCCAGCTTCCACAGCAGGACGTCGCGCGCGTCCTGGAGGTACACCCGCAGGTCTTCTTTCGGATCGGTCATGGGGCAAGTCTGCCGAGCGGATGATCTCGGTCCAGTGGTTTTCGAGCGGGGACGGCACAGGGGCCGGAAGCCGTGCGGCTCCGGCCCCTGTCCCGGTCAGCGCTTCTTCGGGTCCAGCAGGCCCGCCCGGCGCAACGCGTCGGCCATCGCGCCGTTGGCCGGGGCCGGCGCCTGCCGTCCGCCCCGGTCGCCGCCACCACGGCCCTGCCGCTGCCCCTGGCCACTCTGCCCCTGGCCACCCTGCCGCTGCCCCTGGCCACCCTGCCGCTGCTGGGGCGGCCGGGCGCCGCCACCGCGCTGCTGCCGGCCGCCGCCCTGCCCCTGCGGGGCGGCCTCGTCGTCCAGCCGCAGGGTCAGCGCGATCCGCTTGCGCGGGATGTCCACGTCGAGGACCTTCACCTTGACGATGTCACCCGGCTTCACGACATCACGCGGGTCCTTGACGAACGTCTTCGACATCGCCGAGACGTGCACCAGACCGTCCTGGTGGACGCCGATGTCCACGAACGCGCCGAAGGCGGCCACGTTCGTGACCACGCCCTCCAGCACCATCCCCGCGGACAGGTCGGAGATCTTCTCCACGCCCTCCTTGAAGGTGGCCGTCTTGAAGGCGGGGCGCGGATCGCGGCCCGGCTTCTCCAGCTCCTTGAGGATGTCGGTGACGGTCGGCAGACCGAAGGTGTCGTCCACGAAGTCGGCGGGCCGCAGCGAGCGCAGCACGCCCGTGTTGCCGACGAGGGAGGCCACCTCCTGGCCTGTCGTCTTCACCATCCGGCGCACCACCGGGTAGGCCTCCGGGTGCACGCTGGAGGCGTCCAGCGGGTCGTCGCCGCCGCGGATCCGCAGGAAGCCCGCGCACTGCTCGTACGCCTTCGGACCGAGCCGCGCCACCTTCTTCAGCGCGGAACGGGACATGAACGGGCCGTTCTGGTCGCGGTGCGCGACGATGTTCTCGGCGAGCCCGGTGGAGATGCCCGACACCCGCGACAGCAGTGGCACGGACGCGGTGTTGACGTCCACGCCGACGCCGTTCACACAGTCCTCGACGACCGCGTCCAGCGAGCGGGACAGCTTCACCTCGGACAGGTCGTGCTGGTACTGGCCGACACCGATCGACTTCGGGTCGATCTTCACCAGCTCGGCCAGCGGGTCCTGCAGACGCCGGGCGATGGAGACGGCGCCGCGCAGCGAGACGTCCATGCCGGGCAGTTCCTGCGAGGCGTACTGCGACGCGGAGTACACGGACGCCCCCGCCTCGGACACCATCACCTTGGTGAGGTTCAGCTCCGGGTGCCGGGCGATGAGTTCACCGGCGAGCTTGTCGGTCTCCCGGGACGCCGTGCCGTTGCCGATCGCGACCAGCTCGACCGCGTGCTCCTCGGCGAGCCGCGCCAGCTTGGCGATCGCCTCGTCCCACTTGTTGGCCGGGACGTGCGGATAGATCACGTCCGTGGCGACGGCCTTGCCGGTCGCGTCGACCACGGCGACCTTCACACCGGTACGGAAACCGGGGTCCAGGCCCAGCGTCGTGCGCGTGCCGGCCGGTGCGGCCAGCAGCAGGTCGCGCAGGTTCGCGGCGAACACGTTCACCGCCTCGTCCTCGGCGGCCGTCCGCAGCCGCAGCCGCAGGTCGATGCCCAGGTGGACGAGGATACGGGTGCGCCAGGCCCAGCGGACCGTGTCCGTCAGCCACTTGTCGGCGGCACGGCCCCGGTCGGCGATCCCGAACCTGGAAGCGACGATCCCCTCGTACGAGGACGGGCCCTCCGTCGCCTCCTCCGGCTCCAGGACGAGGTCCAGGACCTCCTCCTTCTCGCCGCGCAGCAGCGCCAGGATCCGGTGCGAGGGCAGCTCGGTGAACGGCTCGGCGAAGTCGAAGTAGTCGGCGAACTTGGCGCCCGCCTCCTCCTTGCCCTCCCGCACCTTCGCGGCCAGCCGCCCGCGCACCCACATGCGCTCGCGCAGCTCGCCGATCAGGTCGGCGTCCTCCGAGAACCGCTCGGCCAGGATCGCCCTGGCGCCCTCCAGCGCGGCCTGCGGATCGGCGACGCCCTTGTCCGCGTCCACGAACGCGGCTGCGGCCGCCGCCGGATCGACCGTCGGATCGCCCAGCAGCCCCTCCGCGAGGGGCTCCAGGCCCGCCTCGCGCGCGATCTGCGCCTTGGTGCGCCGCTTGGGCTTGTAGGGCAGGTAGATGTCCTCCAGGCGCGCCTTGGTCTCGGCGCTCCGGATCCGCGCCTCGAGCTCCTCGGTGAGCTTGCCCTGCTCGCGCACCGACTCCAGGATGGCGGTCCGCCGCTCCTCCAGCTCCCGCAGATAACGCAGCCGCTCCTCGAGCGTGCGCAGCTGCGCGTCGTCGAGCATCTCGGTCGCTTCCTTGCGGTAGCGGGCGATGAAGGGCACCGTCGAACCGCCGTCGAGCAGCTCCACCGCGGCCTTCACCTGCCGCTCCCGCACGCCGAGTTCCCCGGCGATCCTGCCTTCGATGGACCCTACGAGGGGTGTCGTCACGATCCCGTACCGCCTTCTCCACTGAGGTTGCGCGGCAATTGTGGCAGGTGACACCGACAACCGGGGATCAGGGCGGCGCCCGGCGGGGCGCCGAGCCCTGCCTCAGGCCCGGCTCCCGCGCGCCGAGGACGACGCCCCGCCGAACAGCCGGGCGAGCGCCCGGAACGGCAGCGTGACCACCGTGGCGATGGCCCCGCCGATCTGCCGCAACACGTCTGCGATGGCACGGAACACGAAACCGTCTCCTTCCCGCCCGGTCCCGGTGACCAGGCGGAGATCGGGTACCTGCGCGAAGCGCCCTGGAGCCCCGCATGGCAGGAAAGGTGGGGAACACGTCATTGCGGCCACGCGCACGTCCTCGAAGAATCGGAGGCATGCCGCAGCGCACCCTCCTCCTCGTCCTCTTCGACGGCGTGCAGAGCCTCGACGTCACCGGCCCCCTGGAAGTCTTCACGGGTGCCGAGAACCACAAGCCGGGGACGTACCGCATCCGCACGGCATCCCTGGACGGCGGTCCCGTGCGCGCCTCCAGCGGTCTGACCCTCGTACCGGACGAGGCGCTCACCGAGGCGCCCGACCCGGACACCCTGCTGGTCCCCGGCGGTCACGGCACGCGCAGCCCCGATCCGCGGCTGACCGAGTGGCTGCGCACGCACGGCCCGCGCGCGCGGCGCCTGGTGTCCGTCTGCACCGGGTCGATCCTGCTCGCCGCCGCGGGACTGCTCGACGGCCGCCGGGCGACCACCCACTGGGCCTACTGCGACAAGCTCGCCCGCGACCATCCGGCCGTGCGGGTGGACCCCGAGCCGATCTACGTCCGCGACGGGCACGTGTCCACCTCGGCGGGCGTGACCTCCGGGATCGACCTCGCCCTCGCCCTCGTCGAGGAGGACCTGGACCGGGACGTCGCGCTCGCCGTCGCCCGGCACCTGGTCGTCTTCCTGCGCAGGCACGGCAATCAGGCGCAGTTCAGCGTCCAGCTCGCCGCCCAGACCGCGCAGCGCGCACCCCTGCGAGAGGTCCAGCGGTGGATCACCGAACACCCCGCCGACGACCTGACGATCGAGGCGCTGGCCGCCCGCGCCCGGCTCTCGCCGCGTCACTTCGCCCGCGCCTTCCGGGAGGAGACCGGCATGACACCCGGCCGCTACGTCGACCGGGTCCGCCTCGAACACGCCCGGCGGCTCCTGGAGGACACCGTCGGCGGCATCGAGGAGATCTCCCGCGCCAGCGGCTACGGCACCCCCGAGGCCATGCGCCGCGCGTTCGTCGGATCGCTCGGTACACCGCCCACGGAATACCGCAGACGTTTCCACCCGGCGTCCGCTCACTGAGACCGGCGTCCGCCGGCTGGAAGGGAATCCCCATGCAGATCGCCATGGTCGTCTACGACCGCTTCACCGCCCTGGACGTCGTGGGACCCTACGAGGTCCTCAGCCGTCTGCCCGGCGCACAGGTCGACTTCGTCGCCGAACGGCCCGGCCCCGTGCGCACCGACACGGGCTTTCTCGCCCTCACCGCGGACAGGGCGCTGGACGAGGTGACGCGTCCCGACATCGTCGTGGTCGCCGGAGGCCCCGGCACCGCCGGCCAGATGGAGAACCCGGCCTTGCTGGAGTGGCTGCGCGTCGCCGACGCGGCGAGCACCTGGACCACCTCGGTCTGCTCGGGCTCACTCCTGCTCGCGGCCGCGGGCCTGCTGAGGGGCCGGCGCACCACCAGCCATTGGGACGCCCTGGACCTGCTGACGACGTTCGGTGCCGAACCGACGGGCGAGCGGGTCGTCACCGACGGCAAGTACGTCACCGCGGCCGGCGTCTCCGCCGGCATCGACATGGGCCTCATGCTGGTCGGCACCCTCGCGGGCGACGAACACGCCCAGGCGGTCCAGCTGTTGATCGAGTACGACCCGCAGCCGCCCTACGACGCCGGTTCGCCGCAGAAGGCGCCCGCGCACCTCGTGGAGGGGTTCCACACCCGGTTCAGCCTGCCGCGGACACGCTCCAGGTGAAGCGTGGCTGCCTGCGCTCCAGGAACGCGGCGACCCCTTCCGCGGTGTCGCCGCCGCCGCGCGCCTGCTCCGCCCAGTGGGCGTCCCGGTCGGTGCGGCCGTTCGCGAACTCCTTCGCGGCGGCCTGGGTGAGCTGCGAGCGGGACGCCAGGGTGCGGGTCAGCTCGGCGACCCGCTCGTCCAGCTCCCCCTCGGGCAGCACCTCGTCCACGAGTCCGGTGCGCAGTGCGCGCCGAGTGTCGATCAACTCGGCCGTGAACAGGAGGTACTTGGCGGTGGCCGGTCCCACCAGCGACACCAGCCGCCGGGTCGAGGACGCGGGGTAGACGATGCCCAGCCGCGCCGGTGTCACCCCGAACAGCGCGCCCTCCTGCGCCAGCCGCAGATCGCAGGCCGCCGCGAGCTGCGCCCCGCCGCCCACACAGTGCCCGCGCACCGCGGCGAGGGTCGGCTTCGGGAACGCGGCCAGCGCCTCCTCGGCCGCCACCGCGAGTTCCTGCGCCTCCTGGGGCGATCCCCGGAGCGTCGAGATGTCGGCGCCCGCGCAGAAGGTCCCGCCCTCCCCGGTCAGCACCAGCGCCCGGACACCCGGGTCGCGCGCGAACCGGTCCAGCAGCGGCGGCAGCGCCCGCCACATCGCGGCCGTCATGGCGTTGCGCTTGGCCGGGTGGCGGATGACCACGGTGGCGACACAGTCGGCGACCTGGTGCGTCAGCTGGGGCTCCATGGGCCGGATGGTAGCGGCAGCCCGGTCGGCGCCCCCGGCCGCCCCGGTGATCATGGCCGGCCCTCGGGACCTGGCAGAGCACCGGCAAGCCAAACCCGTACAACCCGAATAGTTCGCGAACCAGGCGGCCGGGGGACAGGAACAGTCCCACCCGGGGCCATGTCATACGCAGGCGGTCAGAAACCGTTCGATACCAGCTGACTTGTGTTCAGTCCGGTTGGCCGGAGCGGATTGTTACCAACACTCGACGTGTGGTGACAATCGAGCGCGAGGGTGGCGACCGGACGATGGACAACCACGGGCGCGGGGACGGCCCGCGCCCAGCGGGGGGCGCCGAACGGCCGCCCGATCCACTGCCGTACGAAGGGGTCTGGCGGTTCACCGCCTCCGCGGTGGACGCCTCCGTCCCGCAGGCGCGACGCGCGGTACGGGACCTGCTGCTGCGCCAGGGCGTACCGGTCTCCGACGACCTGGCCTACGGCCTGCTGCTGATCGTCTCCGAACTGGTCACCAACGCGGTCAAGCACGCGGCGCTGCTGTCGCCGATGCTGGCCGTGGAGGTGGCCGTCGGAGCCGAGTGGGTGCGGGTGTCCGTGGAGGACAACCACCCCTACCGCCCGACCGCCCTGGAGGCCGACCACGGACAGACGGGCGGCCGGGGGCTGCTCCTGGTCCGCGAGGTGGCCCGGGAGGCGGGCGGGGTGGTCGACGTGGAGCACACGGCGAGCGGCGGCAAGGTGATCTGGGCCGCCCTGCCGCTCAAGCCCGCGATCCTCACGTAGGGACGTGCGCGGGCCTACCAGCCGGCGGACGGGCCCGTCAGCTCCCTGACCGCCGGACGGGCCGCGTCCAGCACGGTCATGAACCAGGCCGAGAACGGATCCCGGGCATGCCGCTCCGCCAGCTCGGCCGCCGTGACGAAGGCGGTCGAGGCGACCTCCTCCTCGTCCGGCGCGAGCGGCGCCTGCACCAGGCCGACGAACAGGTGGTTGTACTCCTGCTCCACCAGTCCCGAGGCCGGGTCCGGGTGGTTGTAACGGACCGTGCCCGCCTCCGCCAGCAGCGACGGGGACACGCCCAGCTCCTCGTACGTGCGCCGGGCCGCCGCCGCGAACGGCGCCTCACCGGGACTGGGATGGCCGCAGCAGGTGTTGGACCACACACCGGGCGAGTGGTACTTGCCGAGGGCCCGCTGCTGGAGCAGCAGCCGGCCGTGCTCGTCGAAGAGGAACACCGAGAACGCGCGATGCAGCTGCCCCGGTGGCTGGTGGGCGGCGAGCTTCTCCGCCGTACCGGTCGTCACACCCTTCTCGTCGACCAGTTCCAGCAAAATCGCCTCTGCGGTGCCGTTCGACGAGCTGTGCGTCGCGGTGGCAGGTGTGATCGGCATACCCATCCTTCGCCTCGGTCTTCGCACTCCAAGTCTGCCGTACGAATCCGGCACTCCCGGCACTTCCCGGCACGTCCGCGCGCGGCGCGGCACCGGAAGCGGGACCCGGTGGATCATCGTGCCCGGCAACCGCCGCCGGGAACCGACCGGCGGCGCCGTACGGCGGTGCGCGCGGTCAGTGGCACAGCCGTGCCTCGTGCGCCGCGTGCCCGCCCGGCTCCAGCTGGAAGGTGCAGTGCTCCACGTCGAAGTGGTCACCGAGGCAGCCCTGCAGTTCGTGCAGCATCTTCTCGTTGCCGATGGCGTTCAGCACCTCGGAGCTGACCACCACGTGCGCCGACAGCACGGGCATGCCGGAGGTGATGGTCCAGGCGTGCAGATCGTGGACGTCCTCCACGCCGTCCAGCGCCAGGATGTGCGCGCGGACCTCCATCATGTCGACGTCCCTGGGGGCCGCCTCCAGCAGCACGTCCAGCGTCTCGCGCAGCAGCTTCAGCGTCCTCGGCACGATCATCAGCCCGATCACCAACGAGGCGATGGGGTCGGCCGGCTGCCAGCCGGTGGCCAGGATCACGCCCGCCGAGATCAGCACGGCCACCGAGCCGAGCGCGTCCGCGGCCACCTCCAGGAAGGCGCCGCGCACATTCAGGCTCTCCTTCTGCCCGCGCATCAGCAGCGTCAGCGAGACCATGTTGGCGACCAGGCCGAACAGACCGAACACGATCATCTGGCCGCCCCGGGTGTCCGCGGGCGTGACGAACCGCTCGACCGCCTCGTAGAGGACGTATCCGCCGACACCGAGCAGCAGCACGCAGTTGGCCAGCGCGGCCAGGATCTCGGCGCGGGCGTAGCCGAAGGTGCGGTTGGTGCTCGCCGGGCGGTTCGCGAAGTGGATCGCGAGCAGGGACATGCCGAGGCCCACCGCGTCGGTCGCCATGTGCGCCGCGTCCGCGATCAGCGCGAGCGAGTCCGCGACCAGGCCGCCGACCACCTCGACCACCATGACCGCGAGCGTGATGCCCAGCGCGATGCGCAGCCGCCCCTGGTACGCGGCCGCGGCCGTACCCGTGGCCGGCGCATGGGAGTGCGCGTGCCCGTGGTCGTGCCCTGCCCCCATGACTACCGCCCTTCCTGTACTCGGAAAGCCAGTGAACTACGGGTGGGGGGTATCGGGCAACGCGGCACTGAACACCGTTGTCATCTGCCCTGACCTGCGGAAACGTTCCGCAGGTCAGGGCGGTCCCGGCTCACCTGCCGTGATGCCGCCGCCAGCCCCGCCAGGCCGAGTCGACCATCTCCCGCACGCCCCGCCGGGCGCGCCAGCCCAGTTCCTCGGCGGCCCGCTCGGCCGAGGCGACCGCGCGCGGCGCGTCCCCCGGGCGGCGCCCCTCCACCAGGGGCGGCCGGCGGTCCCCGGTGACCTCGCCGACGACCTCGATCAGCTCCCGCACCGAGACACCTTCGCCCCGGCCGATGTTCAGCGTCAGATCGCCGGACAGGTCCCCGCCGGCGAGCCGCCGGGCCGCCGCGAGGTGGGCCTCGGCGAGATCGGCCACGTGGATGTAGTCCCGGACACAGGTGCCGTCCGGCGTCGGGTAGTCGTCGCCGAAGATCCGCGGGGCCTCGTCGCGGGTGAGCCGGTCGAAGACCATCGGCACGATGTTGAACACGCCGGTGTCCGCAAGCTCGGGCGCGGCCGCGCCCGCCACGTTGAAGTAGCGCAGGCACACGGTGGAGATTCCGTGCGCCTGCCCCGCCGCCCGCACCAGCCACTCCCCGGCCAGCTTGGTCTCGCCGTAGGGGTTCACCGGGGCACAGGGGGTGTCCTCGGTGATCAGGTCCACGTCCGGGTTGCCGTACACGGCCGCCGACGAGGAGAACAGCAGCCGGCGGATGCCCGCCTCGGCGACCGCGTCCAGGAGCGTGGCCAGACCGCCGACGTTCTCCCGGTAGTAACGGGTGGGCTCGGCCACGGACTCGGCGACCTGCTTGCGTGCCGCGAGATGGACCACACCCGTCACGCCGTACTCGGCGAACACCCGCCTCAGCCGGTCCCCGTCCAGCGTCGAGCCCTCGACGAGCGGGACCTCGGCGGGCAGCCGCGCGGGGACGGCGGCCGACAGGTCGTCCAGCGCCACGACGCTCTCCCCGTCGGCGGCCATGGCGCGTGCCACATGCGCCCCGATGTATCCGGCTCCGCCGGTGATCAGCCACGTCATGGTCGTCCACCCTATGCCGAGGCCGACGGGTGTCCTGGATGCCCGGGTCTGCCCCCATGGGTTTGTGGGCCGGGCCCCGGATCCCCGATGATGATCGCGGCAAAGGCCGGGGCAGGCCCCGTGGACCACCCCGTGAACGGCCGGTGAACACGGGCTTCGACCCATCCGATAGCCTCTGCCGACATGCCGCCCGGGTGCCGCAGGCCGGGGCGCCCCACCATGCAGAAGACCGGCGCCCGCGCGCCCGGCACCCAGGGAGTGAGTTCGGTTGTCGACCGCCATCGTCACCGGTCCGCCGGTCCCCGGATCGTCGCTCGAGAACGATCTGCGGTCGCTCGGCTTCGACATCCGGGTCGCCGCGGACGCCACCGAGGCCGAGACCCTGCTCGCCGCCGCTCCCGCCACGGACCGCGTGGCCCTGGTCGACGCCCGCTTCGTCGGCCACCCGCACGCCCTCCGCCTCGGCCTGACCGACCCGCGCTTTCCGCTCGCCGCCGTCCCCGGCGCCGTCACCGCCCAGCCGGCCGCCCGGCAGGCACTGACCCGGGCCGTGGCCCGCGAGACCTCCGCCCGCGGCGGCACCGCGCCGGCCGTGGACGGCCTCGCCGACCGCGTCGTCACCGCCCTCGACGCCGACGGCAGCGAGGTGCACCATCCCGAGCTGGGCAGCCTCGTCGCCGCCGTCCCCGCCGACCCGCAGGCCCGCAACGAGGCCCGGCAGTCCGTCGCCGCCGTGGACGACGAGGCCGTCCGCCTGAAGTCGGCCGTGAAGTCCCGCGACGGGTTCTTCACCACGTTCTTCATCAGCCCGTACTCGCGCTACATCGCCCGCTGGTGCGCCCGCCGGGGCCTCACCCCGAACCAGGTCACCACCGCCTCGCTGCTCACCGCGCTCATAGCGGCCGGCTGCGCGGCCACCGGCACCCGCGGCGGGTTCGTCGCCGCCGGTGTGCTGCTGATCGCCTCGTTCGTGCTGGACTGCACCGACGGCCAGCTCGCCCGCTACGCCCTGAAGTACTCCACGCTCGGCGCCTGGCTCGACGCCACCTTCGACCGGGCCAAGGAGTACGCCTACTACGCGGGCCTCGCCCTCGGCGCGGCCCGCGGCGGTGACGATGTATGGGCCCTCGCCCTCGGCGCGATGATCCTGCAGACCTGCCGGCACGTGGTCGACTTCTCCTTCACCGAGGCCAACCACGACGCCACCGCCAACACCAGCCCCACCGCCGCCCTCTCCGACAAGCTCGACAGCGTCGGCTGGACGGTCTGGGTGCGCCGCATGATCGTGCTGCCGATCGGTGAGCGCTGGGCGCTGATCGCGATCCTGACCGCGGCCACGACCCCCAGGATCACCTTCTACGTGCTGCTCATCGGCTGCGCCTTCGCCGCCACCTACACCACGGCCGGCCGCGTGCTGCGCTCGGTGACCCGCAAGGCCCGGCGTACCGACCGCGCGGCACAGGCCCTCGCCGACCTCGCCGACTCGGGCCCGCTCGCCGAGGCCGTCAGGCGTGTGGCGAAGAGGGGCCTGCCCGGTGTCGTCGTGCCCGTCGTGGCACTGCTGGGCGGCGCCGCC
The DNA here is from genome assembly GCF_056432605.1 of Streptomyces sp. NPDC045022. Classification (NCBI taxonomy): domain Bacteria; kingdom Bacillati; phylum Actinomycetota; class Actinomycetes; order Kitasatosporales; family Streptomycetaceae; genus Streptomyces; species Streptomyces sp. NPDC045022. The sequence goes on along the minus strand of NZ_JBWKIR010000027.1, from coordinate 670 downwards.
GTCGTGGCCTGCTCGGCCCTCACCGACTTCGGCGGTGTGCTGCCGGTCGCCGGCGCCCTCGGCTACGTCCTCACCTCGGCCCTGGCCGTCGCCCGCCCCCTCAAGGGCGCCCTCGACTGGCTCGTACCGCCGGTCTTCCGGGCCGCCGAGTACGGCACCGTCCTCGCCCTCGCGGGCAAAGCGGGGGTGAACGGTGCCCTTCCTGCGGCTTTCGGCCTCGTGGCCGCCGTCGCCTACCATCACTACGACACGGTGTACCGCATCCGCGGCAACGCCGGAGCGCCCCCGGCCTGGCTGGTGCGCGCCATCGGTGGGCACGAGGGGCGGACGCTGCTCGTCGCCGTCCTCGCCGCGGTGCTCACCGCCTCTCAGTTCAAGGTCGCGCTCACGGTTCTCGCCGTGGCCGTCGCCGTGGTGGTGCTCGTCGAGAGCATCCGCTTCTGGGTGTCCGCTGGGGCGCCCGCCGTACACGATGAAGGAGAAACCGCATGATCGGCCTCGTGCTGGCGGCCGGCGCCGGGCGGCGTCTGCGTCCCTACACCGACACCCTGCCCAAGGCCCTGGTGCCGGTGGGTCCGGAGGGCGCGGAGGACTCGCTCACGGTCCTGGATCTGACGCTGGGCAATTTCGCCGAGGTGGGTCTGACCGAGGTCGCGGTCATCGTCGGTTA
>NZ_JBWKIR010000026.1:0-99453 GCF_056432605.1 Streptomyces sp. NPDC045022 | reverse complement strand
GGGCATCGGCGACACCATCCGTGTGTCGCTGAGCGCGCCCCCCGTCGAGGAGGTCAAGGTCGGCCTGCAGATCCTCCAGTCGCTCGGCCTGCGCCGGCGCGGCCTGGAGATCGTCTCCTGCCCGTCCTGCGGCCGCGCCCAGGTCGACGTGTACAAGCTCGCCGAAGAGGTCACCGCCGGCCTGACCGGCATGGAGGTCCCGCTGCGCGTCGCCGTCATGGGGTGTGTGGTGAACGGTCCGGGCGAGGCCCGCGAGGCCGACCTCGGCGTCGCCTCCGGCAACGGCAAGGGCCAGATCTTCGTCAAGGGCGAGGTCATCAAGACCGTACCCGAGTCCAAGATCGTGGAGACCCTCATCGAGGAGGCCATGAACCTCGCCGAGCAGGCGAGTACCGCAGACCACATGAGTTGAGGCAAGGCACGGACCGAGAGGGGGCCTGAGCGTGACCATTCTGGAATCGATCCGGGGACCACGCGACCTGAAGGCGCTGTCCGAGGCGGAACTCGGCGAACTGTCCGACGAAATACGCGACTTCCTGGTGCACGCGGTGTCGAGAACCGGCGGTCATCTCGGGCCCAACCTGGGGGTGGTGGAACTCTCCGTCGCACTGCACCGGGTCTTCGAGTCACCGGTCGACCGCATCCTGTGGGACACCGGGCACCAGAGCTATGTCCACAAGCTCTTGACGGGACGTCAGGACTTTTCCAAGCTGCGCGGCAAGGGCGGCCTGTCCGGCTACCCCTCGCGCGAGGAGTCCGAGCACGACGTCATCGAGAACAGCCACGCCTCCACCGCGCTGGGCTGGGCCGACGGCCTCGCCAAGGCCAACCAGGTGCGGGGGGAGAAGGGGCACGTCGTCGCGGTCATCGGCGACGGCGCGCTGACCGGCGGCATGGCCTGGGAGGCGCTGAACAACATCGCGGCCGCCAAGGACCGGCCGCTGATCATCGTCGTCAACGACAACGAGCGGTCGTACGCCCCGACCATCGGCGGCCTCGCCAACCACCTGGCCACCCTGCGCACGACGGACGGCTACGAGAAGGTCCTCGCCTGGGGCAAGGACGTGCTGCAAAGGACCCCGGTCGTCGGCAACACGATCTACGAGTCGCTGCACGGCGCGAAGAAGGGCTTCAAGGACGCCTTCGCCCCGCAGGGCATGTTCGAGGACCTGGGCCTGAAGTACGTCGGCCCGATCGACGGCCATGACATCGGGGCCGTCGAGTCAGCGCTGCGCCGGGCGAAACGCTTCCACGGTCCGGTCCTGGTCCACTGCCTCACGGAGAAGGGCCGCGGCTACGAGCCCGCCCTCGCCCATGAGGAGGACCACTTCCACACCGTCGGTGTGATGGACCCGCTCACCTGCGCACCGCTCGCGCCCTCCAACGGGCCCTCCTGGACCTCGGTGTTCGGCGACGAGATCGCGCGGATCGGGGAGGAGCGGGAGGATGTCGTGGCCATCACGGCCGCCATGCTGCACCCGGTGGGCCTCGGGAAGTTCGCCGAGCGCTTCCCCGACCGGGTGTGGGACGTGGGTATCGCCGAGCAGCACGCGGCCGTCTCCGCGGCCGGGCTCGCGACCGGCGGCCTGCACCCGGTCGTCGCCGTCTACGCCACCTTCCTCAACCGCGCCTTCGACCAGCTGCTGATGGATGTGGCCCTGCACCGCTGCGGGGTGACCTTCGTGCTGGACCGGGCCGGTGTCACCGGCGTGGACGGCGCGTCCCACAACGGCATGTGGGACATGTCGATCCTCCAGGTCGTACCGGGCCTGAGGATCGCCGCCCCGCGTGACGCCGGCCAGCTCCGGGCGCAGCTGCGTGAGGCGGTCGCGGTGGACGACGCGCCGACTCTGGTCCGTTTCCCGAAGGAGTCCGCCGGCCCGGAGATCCCGGCGATCGGCCACGTGGGCGGCATGGACGTCCTGCACCGTGCCGGGCACCCCGAGGTGCTGCTGGTGGCCGTCGGCGCGATGGCACCGGTGTGCCTGCGGGCCGCCGAGCTGCTGCAGGCCCGTGGTGTCGACTGCACGGTGGTCGACCCCCGTTGGGTCAAGCCCGTCGACCCCGCCCTGCCCGGACTGGCGGCCGCACACCGTCTGGTGGCCGTGGTGGAGGACAACAGCCGTGCGGCAGGTGTCGGGTCGGCCGTCGCCCTGGCCCTCGGTGACGCCGACGTGGACGTGCCGGTACGGCGGTTCGGCATCCCGGAGCAGTTCCTCGCGCACGCCAAGCGCGGCGAGGTGCTGGCCGACATCGGTCTCACGCCCGTCGAGATCGCCGGGCGGATCAGCGCGAGCCTGGCCGCCAAGGACGTCGGCGGCACAGCCAAGGAGAGTGAATGACGACGGAGTTCGACCTCGGTGCCCTGCTGGCCGAGCGCGGAGCCGAGCGCTACGAGCTGCACGGGAAGTACCTCAACCCGCAGCTGCCGCGCATGCTGCGCACCATCGGCTTCGACAAGGTCTACGAGCGCGCCGAGGGCGCCCACTTCTTCGACGCGGACGGCAACGACTACCTGGACATGCTCGCCGGGTTCGGGGTGATGGGCCTGGGCCGCCATCACCCGGTCGTCCGCAGGGCGCTGCACGACGTCCTCGACCTGAACCTCGCCGACCTCACCCGCTTCGACTGCCAGCCGCTGCCCGGTCTGCTCGCCGAGCGGCTGCTCGCCCACAGCCCGCACCTCGACCGGGTGTTCTTCGGCAACAGCGGCACCGAAGCGGTGGAGACGGCCCTGAAGTTCGCCCGGTACGCCACCGGCAAACCGCGCGTCCTCTACTGCGACCACGCCTTCCACGGCCTGACCACCGGCTCGCTCTCGGTCAACGGTGAGAACGGCTTCCGTGACGGCTTCGCCCCGCTGCTGCCCGACACCGCCGTACCCCTCGGCGATCTCGACGCTCTGGCGAGGGAGTTGAAGAAGGGGGACGTCGCCGCCCTGATCCTCGAACCGATCCAGGGCAAGGGCGTGCACGAGGCCCCGCCCGGTTATCTGCGCGCCGCACAGGAGTTGCTGCACAGGCACAAGGCGCTGCTCATCGCCGACGAGGTGCAGACCGGCCTCGGCCGTACCGGCGACTTCTACGCCTACCAGCACGAGGACGGGGTCGAGCCGGACCTGGTGTGCGTGGCCAAGGCGCTGTCCGGCGGCTATGTCCCGGTCGGCGCCACCCTCGGCAAGGAGTGGATCTTCAAGAAGGTGTACTCGTCCATGGACCGCGTCCTGGTCCACTCGGCGAGCTTCGGCTCCAACGCCCCGGCGATGGCGTGCGGCCTCGCCGTGCTGTCGGTCATGGAGAACGAGCAGATCGTCGCCGGGGTCCGCACGACGGGCGAGCTGCTGAAGTCCCGGCTGACCGCGCTGATCGACACGTACGAGCTGCTCGCCGACGTGCGCGGCCGGGGCCTGATGATCGGCATCGAGTTCGGCAGGCCGTCCTCGCTGAAGCTGCGCGGCCGCTGGACCATGCTGCAGGCGGCACGCAAGGGCCTGTTCGCGCAGATGGTCGTCGTACCGCTGCTGCAACGGCACCGGATCCTCACCCAGGTCTCCGGCGACCACCTGGAGGTGATCAAGCTCATTCCGCCGCTGATCATCGACGAGGCCGACGTGGACCGGTTCGTGGACGCCTTCACCGCCGTGATGGACGACGCCCACAGCGGCGGTGGCCTGATGTGGGACTTCGGCAAGACGCTGATCAAGCAGGCGGTGGCCCACCGCTGATCACGGGTCGGGCCCTTTTCCCGCGCCCCGCACCGGCACGGGCCCGGTGCGGGGCGCGGGCCGTTCACCAGAAGAACGGCATGAGGAGGACGAAGGGGTAGATCAGTCCGAGCGCGCCGAGGACGGTGCCCGTGGCGGCGATCCACAGCCGCCCGATGCCGCGCAGGGCGTAGTGGGCGCCCGTGAGGCCGAAGACGACGGCGAGCCCGCCGCCTATGAGCATCACGGGGAGCAGGGTGAGCGTGAGGGGCGGCCACAGGCCGGATGCGGCCGCGAGCCCCAGGACGAGTGCGGTGGGGCCGAGGGCGGTGGCGGGCGTGTCGGCTCGGTCGGCCGTGGTGCGTGCAGGCATGTGATCCCCCCGTTTTGAACGTGTTCAAATCATAACCCCCTGGTCGCCACGGTCGGTACGCGGGCGTCTTTTGCCTCTGAGGCAACAAAATTGCCGCAGAGGCAAGAATGCGGCTCAATGGAGGCATGAACGCCTCAGACTCCGCGTCACCGGCGGACCAGGGCACGGACCTGCACGCCGTCGCGCCGCAGCTGCGCGCACTGCGCCGCCGTACCGGCCTCACACTGGAGGCCGCGGCCCACACCGCCGGGCTCTCGCCGGCCCACCTCTCCCGCCTGGAGACCGGACACCGCCAGCCCTCGCTGCCGATGCTCCTCGCGCTCGCCCGTATCTACGGTACGACCGTCTCCGAACTGCTCGGCGAGACGGGCGCCGGCCGGGACGCGATCGTGCGGGCCGCCGACATGGAGCCGACCCGGGCGGGCGGCTGGACATACGTCCAGGCCGGGGCGCCCGGCCGCGGCATGCAGGCCCTGCGGGTCAGCGTTCCGTACGGCTCCCAGGGCGACATCGTGCGCGTCCACCCGGGCGAGGAATGGCTCTACGTCCTCGCGGGACGCCTGCGGCTGCGCCTCGGCGACACCGCGCACCTGCTCGCGCCCGGCGACAGCGCGCACTTCGATTCGCTCACGCCGCACCGCCTCGCCGCCGAGGACCACGACGGAGTGGAGCTGCTGTTCGTCCATACCCTGCTGCAGAGCCCCACGGCCACACTGTGCCTGGGGCCGTTGACCGGAGAGCTGTCATGAGCGACTTCGAGGAGAAGTTCCCCCGTTCCCTGTGGGTCCGGCTGATCATCTACATCGCCCTCGGCCATGTCCTGGCCGCGTTCCTCTACCTGTTGTTCGCGGTGGGCGCCAAGGGCTGACCCGGCGGCCGACGTGGTCCGGCCTTCGCCGGACGGCAGCCCACACCCACATGGGGGCGGCGCAGGCGGCCCCGTGGCTCCCCCTCCGGTCAGTCCAGCAGGCGCTCGCGCAGTCGCTCGCGGGTGTCGGGAGTGAGGCCGAGGCCCCGCTCCAGGTAGGCGTCGACTCCGCCCCAGGTGTCCTCGATGCTCCGGAAGGCGGCCTCGAGGTACTCGGCGCGGGCGTCGAAGAGCGGGTTGAGCAGCTCCATCACCTCGGGGGTGTACGCGGTGTCCGGGCTGCCGGCGCGCCGCACCCGGTAGCGGCGGTGCTTGGCGTTGGACTCCAGGTAGTCGGCGACGATGGCCTCGCGCTCCACCCCCAGCGAAAGGAGCGTGACGGCTATGGAGATGCCCGCGCGGTCCTTGCCGGCCGCGCAGTGCATCAGGGCGGGCACGTTGTCCTCGGCGAGCGCGTGCAGCACCCGGGAGTGCTCGGCGGTGCGCTCCTTGACGATCGTCCGGTACGAGGCGATCATCCGGGCCGCCCCCTTGCCGTCGTCCAGGATCGCGCGCAACTGTTCGAGGTCGCCCTCGCGGACCATCTTCCAGAACTCGGCGCCGTCCGCCGGGTCGCTCAGCGGCAGGTTCACGTTCCGCACGCCGGGCAGCTCGACGTCCGGGCCCTCCAGCTTCTGGTCGGCCGCGTTGCGGAAGTCGAAGATCGTGTGCAGGCCCAGGGAGGAGAGGAAGGCCGCGTCCTCCTCGGTCGCGTGCGCCAGGTGCCCGCTGCGGAACAGCACGCCGTGCCGAACTCGCCGTCCATCCACGGTGGGCAGTCCGCCCACGTCGCGGAAATTGCGCACTGCGGCCAGCTCCGGCTCGGTCGACGGGACCTGCTGCGTCACGGGGGCTCCTCCCGGTCGGCCCCGCCGGCGCGGCTCGTCGACGGGCGCTCCGACGACCATACGACATTGCTTTCCTCGGGCAATGAGTTGTCCACAGGCATTGTCACCAGAGGCTGCGCGGCCTGATGATGTTCGCACTTGAGCGGATCTGTTGGCACCTGTGAGGTCTCGATGCTGGACATCGCCGAAGACGGTCGCACCTGGCTCCTGACGGGGCCCACCAGCAGCTATGCCCTCCATCTCACCGCTGCGGACGAACTGCTCCACCTGCACTGGGGCCCGCGGATCCGGCTCGCGGACGCCGAGGCGCTGGCGGTGAGCCCCCTGCCCGGCTACTGGCCCTTCGAATCCCCGCTCGACGGCCGCGAGGAGTACCCGGTCGAGGGCGGCCCCCGCTTCGTCCGCCCCGCCCTGTCCGTGCGCACCGACGAGCGCCGCGGCACGGAGTGGAGTTTCGAGGCGTACGACGCGGAGGGCGACGAACTGCGGCTGCGCTTCCACGACGACGGGCTGGCGATCACCCTGCACTACCGGATGCGCGGGGACGTCATGGAGCGCTGGGTGACCGTGGACAACGGCGGGCACGCGCGCGTGGAGCTGCTGCGGGCCGACGCCGCCACCTGGACCCTGCCCGACCGCGAGGGCTGGCGGCTGTCCCAGCTGCACGGCCGCTGGGCCGCCGAGTCCCGGCTCACCGCCGCTCCCCTCACCTACGGCGAGAAGGTCATCGGCAGCCGCCGCGGCCACACCGGCCATCAGCACCTGCCCTGGGTGGCGCTCGACACCGACGCCACCGAGGAGCGCGGCGAGGTCTACGGCTGCGCGCTCGGCTGGTCCGGCTCCTGGCGCATCGCCGTCGCCCAACTCCCGGACGCGCGCGTGCAGATCACCGGCGGCGCCGGCTACGACGACTCGGGCCTGCTGCTCCTGCCGCCGGGGGAGTCGTACACCACCCCTGTCTTCGCGGGGCTGTGGAGCGACGGCGGCTTCGGCGGCGCCAGCCGTACCTGGCACGCCTATCAGCGCGCGTACGTCATCCCGGACGCGGAGCGGGACCGGCCCGTTCTCTTCAACTCCTGGGAGGCGACGAACTTCGACATCTCCGCGGAGCAGCAGGCCGCCCTCGCCCGGCGCGCCGCCGAGATCGGCGTCGAACTGTTCGTGGTGGACGACGGCTGGTTCGGCGCACGTACCAGCGACCGGGCGGGACTCGGCGACTGGACGCCCAACCCCGACCGGTTCCCGCACGGCCTCAAGCCGCTCGCGGACCAGGTGCACGGCCTCAGCATGCAGTTCGGCATCTGGGTCGAGCCCGAGATGGTCAACCCGGACAGCGACCTCTACCGCGCCCACCCCGACTGGGTGCAGTACCAACCGGGACGGAAGCGGACGGAACTACGCAACCAGCTCGTTCTCAACCTCGCCCGCGAGGACGTCCGGGAGTATCTGTGGGAGCAGCTGGACGCACTGCTCTCCAGCGCCCCGATCGACTATGTGAAGTGGGACTTCAACCGCTGCTTCACCGACGCCGGCTGGCCCGGTGAGCCGTACCCGCAGCGCCTGTGGGCCGACCACGTCCGGGCCCTGTACGCCCTGCTGGACCGGCTGCGCGCGGCGCACCCCGGGGTCGCCTTCGAATCCTGCTCGGGCGGTGGCGGCCGGATCGACCTCGGGGTGATGAGCCGCACCGACCAGGTGTGGACCTCCGACAACACCGACCCGCTGGATCGGCTCGCCATCCAGCACGGCTTCACCCAGATCCACCCCGCCCGGGTCATGGCCGCCTGGGTCACCGACAGCCCGAACACGCAGCTCAACGGCCGGGTCAGCCCGCTGCGGTTCCGCTTCGTCAGCGCCATGGCCGGCGTCCTCGGTGTCGGCGGTGACCTCGCGGAGTGGAGCGGGGAGGAGCTGGCCGAGGCCCGGCGGTGGGTGGAGCTGTACAAGGAGATCCGCCCGGTCGTCCAGCGCGGCGAGCTGTACCGGTTGCGGCCTCCGGCGGGCGGCCTGAGTGCCGTCCAGTACGTCCTCGCGGGCGAGACGGTGGTCCTGGCCTGGCTGCAGGCGCAGAGCTACGGCGAGCCGGTGCCGGCGGTGCGGCTGCGTGGAATCGACCCGACGGCATCGTATGAATGCCGCGAAACGGGCGAAGTGCATCGAGGGGCCGTCCTGCTGCACCACGGGCTGCACACCGGGCTGAAGGGCGACCTGGATGCGACGATTTTCCGTCTGCGTCGCATCTGAGCTTTCTGTCCGTATTGGCGGCTTCATTCCAACTCGCTGTGGAATGAGGGGCTGTGGTGGCATGGCGCGTGAGGAGCGTCATATCGGTGACCGAGCGTCGCGCGTCATGTTCACGTAATTCTGGTGTGGAAGAGGGGAATCGTAGGGTGCGTGGGGCGGGAATTCACGGAGGGTGACCGCGCTGGTCCGCTTTCGATCTTCGGAAACGCCAACGGGGGGAACCGGCTGCTTGTTTCCGTGCGTCCTGCTCGCTTACGTTCGCCACCAATCCGGACGGAACGCCGAATCCTGCCGTCGCCCGGAGTCCCCACACACTTGACCCGTGTTCGGCAGGAGCGGGGGACCCACCAGGTACCACTGCCTGTCCGGTCTCCGCGACAGGCTAGGGGTGAAGCCGCGCGCCGCGCGACCGGGCAGCTCCAGCCCGAACCCGACAGCTGACCTCGCAGGCGTCGGAGAGGAATGCGCCATGCCCGCGAAGGGTAAGCACCGACGTCCCAAGACCCCGCGTTTTTCCCGCTCCATCGCCGTCGCCGGGACCGGTGGCGCCGCGCTGGCCCTGCCGCTCATCGGGGTCACCCAGGCGCAGGCCGCCACCCCGGCGCAGTCCGTCTCCGGAAAGGCCGTGCAGTCGCTTCCGGCCACGGTGAAGAAGGCCGCCGCTCAGCCGGATTCGACGGTGCGCACCTACACGGTGAAGTCCGGCGACTGCCTCTCGGCGATCGCCGACCAGCAGCACGTCAGCGGCGGCTGGCACCAGCTCTACGACGACAACCGGCAGGCCGTCGGCGCCGACCCGGCGCTGATCCACCCGGGCCTCGAGCTCACGCTCGGCAAGAAGGCCGCGCAGACCCGCACCGAGTCCGCCGCCCCGCGGGACTCCTCGACCAAGGCGCAGCACTCGGCCGCCTCGCAGTCCTCCCGGACGCAGGCCGCCCCGGCGGCCAAGTCGTCGGATGCCACCGCCTCGACGGCCGCCGCCACCGGCTTCACCCTCCCGGTGACCGGCGCCACCGTCGGCACCGGCTACCACGTGGCCGGCAGCATGTGGTCCAGCGGCTACCACACCGGCGTCGACTTCGTCGTCCCAACCGGCACTTCCCTGAAGGCCGTCGGCGCGGGCACGGTCGTCTCGGCCGGCTGGGGCGGCGCCTACGGCAACCAGGTCGTCATCAAGCTCGACGACGGCTACTACGCCCAGTACGCCCACCTGTCGCAGCTCTCCGTCTCGGCCGGCCAGACCGTGACCGCGGGCCGGCAGATCGGCCTGTCCGGCGCCACCGGCAACGTGACCGGCCCGCACCTGCACTTCGAGATCCGCACGACGCCGGACTACGGCTCCGACATCGACCCGCTCGGTTACCTCCGCCAGCACGGCGTCGCCGTCGGCTGAGGACCGCCCCGCCCCGAACCGCCTGCCTGACACGCCTCCGAAGGCCGGACCCACGATCCCCGGGTCCGGCCTTCGGTGTGGAACAACGGCACGCCCGCTGGGCTTCGGCCGCAACATGTCTGACGGCAGGCCTATTCCTGATTCGCAAATTATTTAAGGGTGTCTCATCTCACCGTTCGTCAACTCCGGCTTACGGTCGCGCAAGTCACATCCGAAGGTGAATCATGGTCCGACGTGGCAGACGATTCGAAGAATGACAACAGATCAGTGATCGGGTCGTACGTGGCGGTGGGGGACAGCTTCACCGAGGGCGTCGGCGACCCCGGCCCGGACGGGGCCTTCGTGGGCTGGGCCGACCGGTTCGCGGTTCTCCTCGCCGACCGGCGTCCCGAGGGCGACTTCCAGTACACCAACCTCGCCGTGCGCGGGAAGCTGCTGGACCAGATCGTGGCCGACCAGGTCCCCACGGCCGCCGGACTGGCCCCGGACCTGGTCTCCTTCTGTGCCGGCGGCAACGACATCATCCGCCCCGGCACCGACCCGGACGAGGTGGCCGAGCGGTTCGAGCGGGCCGTGGCCCGGCTGGCCGAGGTCGCGGGCACGGTGATGGTGACGACCGGCTTCGACACACGGGGCGTTCCGGTGCTCAAGCACCTGCGCGGCAAGATCGCCACGTACAACGGACACGTCCGCGCGATCGCCGACCGGTACGGCTGTCCCGTGCTCGACCTGTGGTCCCTCAGGTCCGTGCAGGACCGCCGGGCCTGGGACAGCGACCGGCTCCATCTCTCGCCCGAGGGGCACACGCGCGTGGCGCTGCGGGCCGGGCAGGTCCTCGGCCTCGACGTCCCGGCCGACCCGGAGCAGCCGTGGCCGCCGCTGCCGCCCCGGGGCACCCTGGAGGTCCGCCGCGACGACGTCCAGTGGGCCCGCGAGTTCCTCGTCCCGTGGATCGGCCGGCGGCTGCGCGGCGAGTCCTCCGGTGACCATGTGACGGCGAAGGGCACCCTGTCGCCGGACGACATCAAGTCGCGGATCGCCTCGGTGGCCTGAGGCCACCGGCCCCGCCCCGGACCGCGTACCCGGCGGTCCGGGGCACGACCGCATCCGGCCGGCGCACCGAGCCGGGCTCCGACGGGTAGTTCAGGCCCCTTTCCGGTAGGAACCCGAGCAACGGCTGAATCGTTCGGTCGGCCGATGGGGGCGTGATCAGGTCCGACGCGTGCGGAGCGCTCACCGCTCCCGTTCGGTCAGGGCCTTCCGGTCCAGCCCCAGCTCTCGGGCGAGGGCCTCGTCGGCCCATTCCTGCGCCCGGGCCCGCGGCACGGCGCCCGGGTACGACGTCAGCTGTACGGCCAGGCCGTCCAGCAGCGCCGTCAGCCGCAGCGCGGCACCGGCCGGGTCGGCGCACGCGAACTCGCCCGCCGCCACACCCTCGGCGATGACTTCGGCGAGCGCGGCCTTCCACTGCCTGTCGAGTTCCCGGGTGACCTCCCGCAGAGCGGGCTCCCGCAGGGCCACGGCCCAGCCCTCGATCCACAGCCGCCAGCCCTTGGCCTGGCCGGTGGGCGCGTACCAGCGCACCGCCGCCCGCAGCCGGCGCAGCGCGGACGTCCGGCGGCCCAGCAGCTTGCGCAGATGCGTGAGATCGCCCTCGGCCGCGTACGCGAACGCGTCGGCGACCAGCTTCTCCTTGGTCGAGAAGTGGTACAGCACCAGTGCGTTGCTCACGCCGAGCGCCGCGGCCACGTCGGCGATCCTGACCGCCGCCACGCCCCGCGCCTCGATCTGCTCGATGGCGGCCCGCAGCAGTTCCTCCCGCCGCTCGGCCACGCTCAACCGCACTCTCGCCACGCCGTCACCCTACACAGCCGCCCGGACATGCGCCGACGAGCGCGTGACGCCCTGGTGCGACCGGCCCCGCGCTACCGCACTACTGACTCATCATTCAGTCAGTAGGTGAAGCGGCGGACGCCCGACCACGGACGGCCGCCCGACCCGCCCGGGCGACGGCCCGCTGGGACCCCGGCCACCGTGGGCCGTGTCGGCGCGGGCGGCACGACCACCACGACGTGCCCGCAGGAGACTCACCCGGGTCCGTCACCGGTACCGATCGAAGCGTTCCGCGATCATCGGCAGCCGGTCGGTCACCAGGGCGTGGGCGGCCGCGCGCGGGGTCGTACCGTCGGCCTCCGCGCGGTCGAGCATCAGGTCGACCAGGGCGCGCATCGAGCGCCGGAGGTGCGCGAACGCCTCGTCGGCATCGGCACCGATGTCACCGAACAGGGTCCACCACCACCAGGCGTTCGTCCCGGAGTTGACCACCACGTCGGGCAGTACCGTCACGCCCCGCGCGGCCAGCAGCGCCTCCGCCTCCGGCAGCACGGGCATGTTGGCGGCCTCGACGATCCAGCGGGCGCCGATCCCCTCCTGGTCGGCCGCGTCGATCGCGTACGACACGGCCGCCGGAACCAGCACCTCCGCCTCGGCGCACAGCCAGGCGTCGCCGGTCGGTTCGCGGTCGCCGGAGCGCAGCACGCGCCGGTCGACGGTGCCGTAGGCGTCCCGCGCGGCCAGCAGCGCCTCGACGTCGAGCCCAGCCGGGTTGACGATCGTGCCCTTGATGTCGGCGACCGCCACCACGGTCAGGCCCGCGCGCGCGAGGAAGCGCGCGGTGGCTCCGCCCATCGTGCCGAGGCCCTGCACGGCGACCCGGGTGCCCGGGTACGGCACCGACGCCCGGTCCAGGGCCGCGAGCACCGACTCGGCGACTCCGCAACCGCCGACCAGCTCGCCCAGGCCGATGCCGTCCACCTCGACCGCGAAGGCGTCCGCGAGCCGCTTGCGGGCCGCGGTCTCGTCGTCCAGCAGCGGGTACACCGCCTGGATGGAGGAGACCAGGCCCGCCTCGGCCGCGGCGCGGTCCACCAGGTCCTGGGTCAGGCCGAGGTCCTCGCCGGTGGCCCAGAGGCTCTCGATGTACGGCCGCACGGCGCGCAGGTAGCGCACCAGCAGCCCGTACGCCTCCGGCGCCCGCGGGTCGCAGTCGAGACCGCCCTTGGCGCCGCCGAGCGGGATGTAGCGGCCCTCGGGGTTGTAGTGCAGGGCCTCCTTCATCGTCATGCCGCGGGCGAGCCCCGCCACCTCCTCCAGCGTGCAGCCGGGACGCATCCGCAGCCCGCCGCTGGCCACGCCCCGCACCAGCCGGTCCACGACCAGGAAGCCCTGGCGGCCGGTGACGTGATCGGTCCAGACGAGTGACATCAGGGGGGCGGGGGCGGTCATGGGGTCTCCTCGGGGACGGTGATCAGGTGAAGCCGATTCCTCCCCGGCGGCTGCCGGACGGCGGTCTCCAGCTCCAGGGGGTGATGGAAGCCGTCTTGACGTCGGCCTCGGCCGCGGCACGCGCGCGTGGCCGTATCCGCTCGCTGGTGAAGGCGCGCGCCGGATCGGCATCCCGCTGCCCGGGGTGCGGCCGGACCTGTTCGGTGGGAGGTCGGACATGGCGCCTCCGAAGGCGGTGAAGGCGGCCGGGGCTGGTCGGCAAAGGGAACGCGACGCCCGCTTTACTGAATAGTGAGTCAGTCTCCGGAGTCGCCCGGCACCCTGTCAACGTGCTGAACGGGTCTTCGGCAGCGCCCGCCGGGAGCGGAGGGCGCCCCCGGCGGCCCGGGGCTGTCGGAGGCGCCGACCATAATGGAGGGCCTCAGCCACTCCCTCTGGAGGTACCGTGATCGGTTTGCGTTCCTCGAGCTCCGGGCTCCGCGGCTTGCGGCCCGAAGCCTTCGGCGCGGACCCGGGCGGTGAGCGCCTGGCACGCATCCGTCGCTCTCCGCACTTCAGGGACGGTGTGTTCCAGAACCCGGGCGGTGCCGCGCGTACCAGGCCCGCCGGCTCCGCGCTGGACTTCGCGAAGGTGTTCTTCGACAAGGACACCCGGCCCCTGCGCGCGCCGAAGGGCACCGTCCCGGTGTACCCCACGACCTTCGCCGACCTCGGCAAGCCGCCCGCCACGGGACTGCGGCTGACGTGGATGGGTCACTCCAGCGTGCTCGCGGAGATCGACGGCCACCGGGTGCTGTTCGACCCGGTCTGGGGTGAGCGCTGCTCCCCGTTCCCCTTCGTCGGACCGAAGCGCCTGCACCCGGTGCCGCTGCCGCTGGCCGCGCTCGGCGAGGTGGACGTGGTCGTGATCTCGCACGACCACTACGACCACCTGGACCTGCCCACCATCAAGGCGCTGGCCGGCACGGACACCGTGTTCGCCGTGCCGCTCGGTGTGGGTGCCCACCTCGAACACTGGGGTGTGTCTCCGGACCGGCTGCACGAACTCGACTGGCACGAGTCCACCAAGGTCGGCCGACTCACCCTCACGGCCACGCCCGCCCACCATTTCTGCGGCCGCGGACTGCGCAACACCCAGCACACCCTCTGGGCGTCCTGGGCCGTCGCCGGTGAGGAGCACCGGATCTATCACAGCGGCGACACCGGTTACTTCGAGGGCTTCGAGGAGATCGGCGCCGCGCACGGCCCCTTCGACGCCACGATGATCCAGATCGGGGCGTACAGCGAGTTCTGGCCCAAGAACCACACTGATTATAAGCCGCTGCCCGGCTTCTGGCCGGACATTCACATGTCACCAACCCAAGGCGTCCAAGCCCACCTTGACCTGCAAGGAGGCAAGCCGCACGGGGTGATGCTGCCGATCCACTGGGGCACCTTCACCCTGGCCCCGCACGCCTGGGCCGAACCGGGGGAGTGGACGAAGGACGAGGCCGAGGAGATAGGTCAGGCGTTGGCTCTGCCCCGTCCGGGCGAGCCCTTCGAACCCTCGGGCCAGCTTCCCACGAAACCGTGGTGGCGCGAGGTCTCGCACCCGATCGCAACCCCCTGGCGTCGTCCCAAGATCCGCATGACTCCCGTTCCGAAGCTGACGGGCGAACCTGACCTCGTGGCCGAGTAATGGCCGAGGATAGGACTCTTCAGGAGCTTGCCGAGGGCTTGGCTGCCTTACCTCCCGACATGAGGAAGGAAACATTACGGGCCTTGGATGGGCCGCCGCGCCGCGAGCGGAACGAGGCGCCGGCCAAGTACATCCCGCTGCCCACTCTGCCCGAGGAGGCCCGCTTGCGAGTCGTCACGCGCATAGTCCGCTCTGAGTAGCAGGCCGGAAAGAAAGAAGGCCCCCGCAAGGGGGCCTTCGTCATCTGTCGGCGCGAAGCGCCGCGACTCCGCGTTCGTCCCCGCCTCTGGGGACTCCATGCGACAGACCACTTGACTGGACTCCGAGCGATCATGCTACGGTCCATCACAGCCGCAAGTTTTGCGGCAAAAAAGCGACCCCGCGAGGCGGCAACCTCCACGGGGTCTGACACCGAAGAGGTCTAGGTCTTCGATGCAGGTCAAGCGTATCAAGCACGCGTCTGGCTATGTCCAGATCCCCAACACGATCGCGCGGCACGGCAGTCTCTCCCTTGAGGCGGTCGGTCTGTTGACGCGGCTCCTCTCTCTGCCTGACGGCACCGGGGCGACGGTCGAGAGGATCACCGCCCAGGTCTCCAACGGCCGGCGCTCTGTCTCCAAGGCCATGAACGAGCTGATCGAGGCTGGCTACGTCCGCCGTGCCAAGGTGCAGGACCCCGAGACGGGCCGATGGGTCACCATCACCACCGTCACGGACACCCCTGAAGCTGCGACCTATCCGACTGACCGGTTGCCGACGGTCGGTTCTGCGACTGGTCGGGCCGTCGGCGGCTCTCCCATAGGGAGAAAGACGGAAGAAGAGAAGAACACCACCCCACCCCCGAGCCGGGCTCAGGAAGCCGCTCCGCTCGTCGCTGAGAGCGTCGAGAAGGGTGGGGAGGGAGAAGCCACCTTCCTGAACAAGATCGGCCGCGAGATGGCCCGTGAGGCCCGCCGCATCCTTGAGCGGCTGAGCCTTCACAAGAGCCTGCCCCTCTCCGATCAGGAGATTGCTCGTCTCGCTCCGAAGGTCGTGCCGTGGCTGCGTGAGGACTACCGCAGTGACGAGATCCTTCAGTGCCTCACCACCGCTCTCCCTGAGCAGATCGACTCTGTTCCGGGCCTGGTCTCTCACCGCCTGAGGAACTTCTCCCCGGTGAGGTCTATCCCTCAGCAGCCCTCGAAGCCCGTCGAGCGGGCTCACTGCGAGGTCTGTGAGGTGATCTTCCCTCTCGGTCACGCGGGTGGCATCTGCCGCACGTGCAAGGACGAGATGGACCGCGCTGCCGCTCATCTCGCAGCGCTCTAACCAATCCCAAGCACATTCGAGAGGACACTCATGTCTACCGCTGTGCCCTGGTACATCAAGGCCGTGCTCCGCATCGCCCTCCCCGCGGCCTGTCTCGCTGCGCTGTACCTCTCCATCCCCGGAGAGGTGGCTCTCGCCAAGACGGCCGGGTGGTCTGAGCACTACGCACCCGCCATGCCGGTCTGTCTCTCGGTCTACGCCCTCGCGGCCGGGGCGATCTCTCAGTACCGCCGCAAGATGCAGCTCCCCGGTGAGAGGACCGCTCTCATCGGTGGCGTGATGGCTCTCCTTCTCGCCATGGGAGCGCAGTCGATCAGTCACTTGATCGAGCAGTCCTACATGGGGACCTCGTGGCGCCTGGTGGTCGCTGTGAGCTGCGTTCCGCCTCTGGTGATCGCTCACCTCATCCACATGGCTGAGACGCCCTCTCAGGCGAAGACGGCCGATGAGGAGAAGGCGGAGCTTCGAGGGATGATCGACTACCTCTCGGAGGAGCTGACTGCCTCGCTGGCCTCTCAGTCCCTCACGCTGGTCTCTCGGGCCTCCGGAACGGTGAAGGGGTTCGAGTCCTTGGCGAAGGTGGCCCACGTGCTGTCTGAAGAGGTTGAGAAGGTCTCTGAGGAAGTTGAGAAGTCTCTCACCGCTCCCAAGCCTCAGGCTCTCGCTGCGCGGATCGTCAAGACGAGGGAAGCCCTGAAGGCCCAGGGAGGCAAGGTCACCGTGGATGCTGTCTGCCAGGCCCTCGGGATCTCTCAGGCGACGTACTACCGCTACAAGCCCTCTGAGCAGCAGGCCGGGGGCACGCTGCCGCTGACTGTCTGACAGGCCGGAAAAGCAGAGAACCCCCCGCAGTGATAGTGCGGGGGGTTTCTGGCCCCGAGGAACGGCGGGTCCCTGGGGCAGGTCGAGCTTAATTCATTCCTTCTCAGACCTGAGCGTCCTTGGCCAGGCCCACGAAGGCGGACCAGGCGCCCGCGGAGACCACGAGTGCCGGCCGCTCGGGCGCCTTGCTGTCACGGACGGGGACGACGCCTTCAGCGGCGACGAGGCAGGCGGCGACCTCAACGCAGTCGCCGCCGTTGTTGCTGTAGGAGGACTTGAACCAGCGGAGAGAGTCGGTCCTGATCACGGGGTGCCCCTTCGAAGCTCTTCGATCATGGCCACAGATGCCGCCTGAGATAGCGATTCGGCCTGTAGCTGATGGTAGGCCGTAAGCATCGGAAGGACAGCAGCGGTTTCGCGCTCCACGTACCCCTGAGCTTGCGACTCCGCGTAGCTAACCATCGATCTATCCCCAAGCGTCAGCAGGTTGACAGGGAGATCGAAGGGCCGTCGCTCGCCTATCGCGAAGGGCGCTACCTGGAGCACGGTCGTAGGCCGGCGCGCGAACTCGACCAGCCGGTCAAGCTGTCCGTCCATCACCTTGTCGCCGCCCACGGGGCGCCGGATGCAGCTCTCATCCATGACCACGAGCACCAGGGGCGGCCGTGAGCGCTCCAACGCCTCTTGCCGCTGGATCAGGTAGGAGACTCGCTCCGCGGCCTGCTCGGCCGTGATGGCGCCTCGCTGCACCGCACTGTCGGCAAGTACCTGGGCGTACTCCGGTGTTTGAAGTAGGCCAGGGATGATGCCGACCTGGAACAGCCGCAGCTCGACCGCACGGGCCTCGTAGCCCACGTACTCACTGAAGCCCTCCTTCAGGACTCCGTGGACGATCTCTCTGAACTTCCGCTCGAAGAGGTCTCCCGTGCCCAGGGCGCGGTCAGCACTCCTCGAAAACCGCAAAGTTGGAACCTTGAGACCAGTTTCAACCGACGAGATATGCGATGTGGAATATTCCATGCGCTCGGCAAGCTCGGCTTGCTTCCAGCCCCGCTGTTCCCGGTACCTGCGCAGTTCGGCGCCGTAGGCCGCCTGCGGGCTGCTCTCGGGGTTGAGATCCTTCCGGTTGGCCACCCTGACACCAACTTCTCTGCCGTATCTGGAAAGTTGAAGGGCTTCTGACTGTAGGTCACGCTGAGGTTCCTCGGTAGTGGAAGCGCTACGGAGAGGAGCGGTCATGTCCGCTGTGCAGGTGGCGACCGCTCTGGCCGACGACGTGAAGGGCCGCACGATGCTCCCCCACAGCAGAGACGACGACACCCCCGATCGGTTGGTGGTCGAGGTCTTGGAGATCACGACCGCCTTGGCCGCGGTCCTGGACGAGGCCGGCATCAAGCTCCCGCAGTTTGCGGCCTTGGAGGGCACCTCAGAGCCGGGTGACTGGGTTGTGCGCCTAGGCGACTGCAACGTGCGCCAGGGCCTCGCTGTCTGCAACCTGCTAAGGGACGGTCTGACCCTTCGGACGAAGCATCCTGAGGAGTCCGTCAATGCGTGAGCCAGTCCCGAACGACGTGAGAGCCAGGCTGAACGCCGCCATGCTCAAGGCCGGCTGGCTGGTGGACATGGAGATCGTCAACACGGTCTGGGGGCCACGCATCCGGTTCCCCAAGGGCCTCGGGCTGGACCAGGCCGAGGAGCTGGTTCAGACGATCGAAGCAGGTACCGAGGCGAGGGCGATCAAGTGACTCAGTGGCCGCCGACGCTCAAGGAAAGGCGTCGGGTTCCGAGGAAGTTACGGGCCTGGAAGTTCAGCGCTGACGGTCCGTTCTGGGGCGGAGTGCTCATGCTCGTGATCTGGGGCTCCGCCGTCACCTTCATCGTCTCCTCCATCGCGCGAGGACACCCCTAAGCCCCCGCTCTACCGGATGACAGTCGATGGCTCTCCCACACCACATCGAAACCCGGTAGAGCGGGCTCCAGCCCCTCTCCCCGCCCTGGTGCACATGGTTCCTGCACACCCCCGTCAGGGCGGGGGGAGGTCGCAATGCACCACAACTCGATTGCAGGAGTGTGAGCATGTCTGCAACAACCACTGCCGTCCGCCTGGGCCGCGAAATGGTCGACGCGGAGCTGTTCGACAGCATCGTCGCCATGGTCATGCACGAGAAGGGCCGCGACCGCGAGTTCGCCGAGCAGGTCACGGACCAGGCCATCGCGTTCGTGTACGTCGCCGCCACGTCCACCGTGCCCATGGTGCCCAGTGACGACGTGGACGAGGGCCTTCACGCCTTCATCCTGCACACCCCGGACCACCACGCCTTCTGCCAGGAGCACGCCGGCCGGTTCCTGCACCACAACGCCCGGCCCGGCGTCCCGCGCACGGTCGAGGACGTGACGCGCTCGGCACAGGCCATGAAGGCGGCCGGGTTCAAGGTCATCGACGCGCGATGGAGCGTCGGGGACACGGCCTTCCAGTGCGACTCGGACTGTGGGCGTCCCTACGGCCAGTGACCCGCGCCGGTAGTCTCCGGCCGACCACCTGAACCGGGGCCGGCCTCCCACCCAGGGGGGCCGGTCCGTTCTGCGTTATACGGAGGGATCATGACGCCGTACGACATCCCGGAAAGCATTTCCAGGGCACTGAAGCCCGTCTCCAAGCAGCTCGTAGTGAACCGACGCGGCTCGACGGTATGGCGGATCGAGACGGAGGCCGGCGCCTACGCCGTGAAGCTCGGCTATCCGATCGAAGCGACAGGTGAATGGGCAGCTCAGCCGTGGACCGCCCTCGCTCCAGGCCGGGAAGGTGTCGTCCTGGGCCAGCTCGGAGGCGACGAGGTGAGCCATGGGCGTTGGGAGCACGGAACATGGAACGTTCAGCCTTGGCGTGAGGGTCTGAGCCTTTGGGATCTCTGGGAACAGCACCGTAAGGAAGACCCTGAGGGAACTCCGAACCTCGATCAGGCGCTCTCATGCGCCGATGCCTTGGCCGAACTGCATGCCAAAGGGTGGATTCACAGCGATGTGCAGCCTGCACACTTCATTCTGAGCCCAGAAAAGACGCATTTGATCGATCTGGCATTGGCTCGTGGTGGTTTGGTGCCCGAAGAGGTCGATTTCCGCTATCGCGGCTGTCTCGTCCACTATGAAAGCCCGGAAATCTCCGGAAGTGTCCTCGAATCGGGGACAGCAATCCCGACCACTGCCTCTGATGTGTATGGCCTCGGTGCGTCATTGTTCATCAGTGCCACGGGATTGAGGCATGTGGCCTATCCAGATGACGCTTCTCGTGCAGAACAGAGGCGTGCAATCGTCCAAGGCCCTCATAGGCCGGTAAAGGTGCCAGGTGTATTCGGGAAACTCATCGAAAGCATGCTCTCTCGGAGTCCTGGAGACCGTCCAACCAGTGCCGAAGTGAGTGCAGCGCTCAAAGGCGCTGTCTGAACTTGCGAACGCGGTTGGGGTGTATAAACCCAACCGCCTACAATATAGACGTCGGTGTCAATCGAGACGTTTTGGGACACAAACCCCTCGAAGTGTGGCTCAGCTCACGCTCTGAGGGGTTATTTCTTTCCTTCCAGACTGCCCTACGAGGGGGCGACAGAGGACAGGCCGGCGCCTGCGAGGCCGCTAAAGGGGCTGGAATGGGGTTCGGAGAGGAAAGAAATGGCCCTGGGGGCAATTGTTTAAACCCGTACACGTACGAAGGACAGCACCCCCGGTGGGTCCTTTCTTATTGAAATAGAGTATTACCCCCCTTTGCATTCAGTTGGGGAAGGATTTAATTCTGTTTCTGTGTCACGGGATGATAACGCATGCATCACGGGGAAATTAATTCCAACCTTTAGGCTACCTAACTACAGCGTTGCGAACGCGAAGAATTAGACTGCCTAACCATCCTCAGGATGCCCGACTATGTCCCTTTTCTATGCATAATCTTGTGACCGGCGTCACAGGATATTGGTGATGAAAGCGGACATAAATTCAGACAGAAGGGGCGAATTGAATGGCCTCGATTTCTTGCGACTGTGAGGCAGTGATATTCTTTGGGTGTCGGAAGGGGAAAGGCCCGAAGGGGCCGGAACCCGGAAGGCGGGGAAACCGGAGGGAATGCGGTTCCCGCAGGAATGCGGGCGCGTGCTCTGACCAAAGGGATTCCGTGCAGCTTGGGGACACATGTGCCCTTACAAATAGAACAAAGCCTAGATGCTGCGGCTACGCGGCTATGGGTAGACGTGTGTCGAATAGACGCCGGGGATACCACCACGCACCTTCGGTGTGTGGCCGGGTGGGGGAGACTCTGCCTGCGGTCCCTACACAGGATGGCGGTGAGACACACGTGCGGACCGGGAGGCCCGTATACCCATAGCTCCAAGGCAGGCAAGCGGAAAGGTAGAAGTGGCCACCCTGGGCGCGGAGTAGCGTCCAAACTCGGGGACTGCCCTAGTCACACATCCAGTGTGGGAGAGGGACGCGGCCAACGTGTGTGGAAAGCCTGGGTTTACCCAGAACGTACCTAGCGCCTGTACCTGATACGGCAGAGCGGGGATGACACGTAGCGCACGGGTATTAAATCAACGCCAGCAATGGGACCTGCGATAACCAATGCGCAGTGAGACTTGTCGGGAACAAGTGAGAGCGTGAGCAGGAAATTGCTGGCACCGCGAAAGCGGGGTCTGGACTGTTGACCAGACATGTAACCCACGGTCCGCACGGGCCGTGGGCTTTGTGCATGCGTGCGTGCACATTGCTCCCTGTCCGTGCATGAATTATTTCCCTCGGAGGCGTTCTCATGATGACTCGCAAGGAGCGTCAGGAGTATTACGCGCAGCTCGCGCAGCGTGAGGCCGAGCGCAAGGCGCGTCAGGCCATGTTCAAGGCGGACCCGGCCGGTAAGGCGGCTGCCATGGGCAAGGGCAAGGAGCAGGACGCCAGGGTCGCGCAGAAGCACCAGGAGAACGGCACCCAGCCCCTCGGGCCGGTGAAGACACTCGACCGCCGCAGCGGCACCCGTAGCCTGATCGTCACGGGTGTGGACCAGGCGAACGCAGACGATGTGTACGGCCGCACCGCGCGTGAGCGCGCCCAGCTCCCGACTCGTCCCGTCACGCCCAACAAGTACGCGGGTGAGCTGAAGCACCAGTCCACCCACGGCCTCACCACGTTCGGCCCGGCCTTCCGTGTCAAGGGTGGCAACCGCAAGAAGGTGAAGAAGGCGACCGAGCGCAAGCTCCCGAAGGGGTTCGTACAGGAGATCCCGGACCGCCTGAAGAAGTACGCGTCCGCGTAGCCATACCCAAAAACTTGCGACTGTGATACATCTTGCGACTGTGAGGAGTCCGATCATGAACCGCACCCGCCGTGCCATCGGTGCCGCCTGCCTGGCCGTCGTCGCCCTGCTGGGCTGCTCCGTCCACACGTCCGAGCCCAAGCCCGACCACACGTCTGTGTCCCAGTTCAACCAGGGGTTTGCCGACTCCAAGCAGGACGACTGCGAGCAGGGTTTCCAGCCCGCCTGTGAGTGGCTCGCCCACAACCACTGACCACACCCACACCACGCCACAAGGAGGCATCCCATGCAGATCTGTGCCCGCTCCCTCGCCCGTGTCCCGAAGCACGCCCGTCCGAAGGGCGTGTTCGTCCTGCTGGAGCACTTCCGACTCAACCGCCAGGACTTCCGCAAGGGATGGAACTACGTCTTCACGCCCGGCCGGCGTCGGCCCCAGGTGCGTGAACTCCCCATCGTGCCCGCGGACCCGCCCGTGTGGGCCGTGCTGCCCACGCCTGAGCCCACGCCCATGGGCGCGGCGCTCGACGGCTACGGCTCGCGCTACCCGAACCCCAAGTGGGACATGGGCCGCTCCATGTCGTCCACGCCCCTCGACCTGGTCTGACAGGAGAACTCTCATGGTTGTCAACGACCTCAAGGCATACGCGGCATTCCGTCAGAGCAACAGCAACGAGGACTTCGACCGCTGGGGCGCTGCGGCTGAGATCACCCGCAGAACTCAGCCGCTCGTGCGCGGCACCGTCTCCATGGGCGGTGGCCTGATCCCGCTCAAGAATGCCTACCACCTGTACCGCTGACTCGTGACGGGTCCCATGGTGCCCTTCGGGGCGCTGTGGAATCCGGCACGCATCAGAGCAATGCCGGTGAAGTGAAAGGGCCGTAATGGCTCAGACGCTTGACGCGGTGGCTGTTCGCAGCCACTTGACGCAGAAGACCACGCAGGAACTCTGCGACGACTACGAGCACTTGGTGAACTCCAAGCGCCGTATGCCGTGGGCGGAGCAGGCCATCGCTGACGCACTCTTCGAGCGCAACAGCGACGCGTGGTTCGCCTGGAACCTGGAAAGCGGCCTCTTCGGTCCGCCGATGCCGCACAGGTTCTACGGCCTGAAGTAACACACCAGTAAGTGAAAGGCCCGGACAGTATCAGTGTCCGGGCCTTTCGTGTCTCATCACGAAAGGCTCACCCCCATGACTGCTGCCACTCGGCAGAGCTGGACCATTTGGGTTTGCTCGAACTGCCTGCTCCACGCCGCGAATGGCGAGTGCGGTGACTGCCACCGCGAGGAAGGACATGAGGGCGGCGAGCCGCTGTCTCTCCTGTCCGTTCAGGCGTGTCCCGGAATGGGCTACGAGGACCACGCGGAAGAGTGCCTGCGCAAGCTCATGGGCTCGGACGCGCCCGGTGACTACGAGTGCGACTGCGAGGAGCGGGGTTACAGCACCAGTTCGTGTGACGGGTGCGGCAGCCACTACCACGGCGACCGGTACGCGATGACGGAGTGGGCGCAGTGATCCGCCTGACTGACGTGTTGTGGTTCACCTCCCACTGCGGCGAACCGTCCGGGATGGTGCTGCACCTGCGGGAGCTGGGGCCGCAAGCGGCGTACATGTTCCCGCCCCGACCGGTGCGGTTGGACGTGTCGGACCTGCTGCACCACCGTGCGCCCTTCTTCGAGTGGAACCGCAGTGACGCCGTGCTGCGGCTGCACTACGCGCACCTTCGAGCGGCACACACCAAGTCCCTCTACCTCGACTGATCGGAGGACGCATGTACGTCGCCCACATCGGACCGGCCTGGCACAGGCGATTCAACGACTACGCGGAAGCGGTCGCCTATGCGGCCTCATACGGGCTCCCGCCCGTGTTCGTAGAGCTGAACCTCTACAAGCACAAGTACACGCGCTGAGTACGCCTGGATTGGGTGAGGCACCGCGGCCGGCGCCGTGGTGCACCTCCCTGTCTGTGTGTCCTCACAGGCCAGTAATTCGACGGAAGGAAACCATGCCCAAGCGATTCGGCTCGCTCCACACGATCCACAAGTCCAAGTCCACGGCCCGTAAGTGGCAGGGCTGGGCGACCGTGAGCGACAAGAAGGCGCACAGCCTGATTCACCGACTTCTGAAGGGGTTCTAACCATGCGAGACGGAATCGAGCGCGAGTGGATTCCCACGAAGGACGTGAAGATCGGAGACAAGATCTCGTGTCTCCTGAGTGACGCGTCCGCCGACCTGGAAGTGGTCGGGTGGGAAGACAAGGTCATCGACCTGACGCGCTACGACCTCGGCAAGACCACGTATCGGCACTTCAAGGTCAAGTGGGAACCGTGGTGGGCCTACGACATGAAGTCCTTCCAGCTCTCCGGAGACCCGCACTTCGGTAAGGCCCTGATCCTGGCCCGCAAGTACGTGCACTACGGCTACAACCGCACGGCGTGCGGGGACCTGCGGACGAGGGACACCGCGACCACGCGAATCCCGGATGTCACCTGCCCCGAGTGCATCGAGGCCGTTCACCGGCCCGTCTGAGAGGCGCACATGTACCTGATCAAGCTCGGCCCCCAGGTGTTCGAGGGCTTCAGCGACGGACGGCCGTTCACGTTGCCGGCCGCCCTCTTCCAGGTCCGTGGAGTGGGCGAAGCGTCCATCCTCCGCATGGACGGAACGCCCGTAGTTCTGCGGGCCGGTAGCGACACTGGCCCGCTGTTCTACGCACCCAAGAAGAAGCACATCCACCGCAGAAAGGCGAAGTGATGGCTCGGCGCATTCAGGCGCATCTCGACCTGTGGCAGCGGCTCACGGACCTGCTGAACGAGATGGAGGGCGCGGGTATCTCCGTGGGCACCGGCCACGACCAGGGATCGCATACGGACTGGTGGGCGCTTCCCTACCTGACTTCTCAGACGCACGGGGACATCTGTGTCCAGTGGTCGCGCGATGAGCGCCGCTGGATTCACTACGGAGAGAACGAGGAGAGCAAGTGAGCGTGTGGAACGAGCGGTACAACGGCTTGACGACACTCGGCGTGGAGCACACGCCCGACTACCGCGGATACATCATCAACGTCCAAGGGACCGAGGACGGTCACCCGGAGCAGTGGTTCACCTACGCCTACGACCAGGACGGCCAGTTCCACTACTGGATCGGCATGACCGGCTCTGAGGAGGCGGCGAAGGGGCTTCTGGTCCGGCTGCTCTCCGAGGGATGGCTGTGCGAGATCTACGACAGCCACGCCGGCCACCACTGCCGGGACCGGGCCGTCGTGGTCCGGCACCTCTGGTACCGGAACAAGCGCAAGCCCATGGGTGAGCGACTGCGGGCGCTGCTGTGCGAGGGACACAGCGACGTTCATCCCACCTGGGAGCGCATGACGATCCCCGAGTTCACCCACAAGTACCAGTCGCTAGAGCAGGACGCCCCGATCATGGGGCCACGAATCCGCTAATCAGGTCGAGCACCTTTGTCGAGAGGCCCGGACAGTATCAGTGTCCGGGCCTTTTCCATGGGCGCTCGCCCAACTCTCCCATTATGAAAGGCACTTCAATGCGCATTCCGTTCTTCACCCGCCGTCGCGAGATGCGACAGCTCCGTGACCTGACCCTCGGCTCTCTCGTGCACGTGGATGTCCGAGTGCACGAGAAGTTGGACGAGCTGCTGAAGCTGAGCCGGCGCCGAGAACTGATGGTCGCGGCTGCCGAAAACCTCGTGGAAAAGCTCGCTGACAGGGAGCTGGCGGAGGGCGCGGCCAAAGCGTTCTGCGTGACGGAGCTGTTCCCGATCGTGGAACTGCTGAGGACGGCTGGCCGCCACGAGGCCGCCGAGTGGTGGGCCGGGGCTCACGACGACTGGGCCGACTTCATGAGCGACGAGGACGAGCCCGAGGACCAGGAGCCGGCCGAGCCCAACTACGAGGCCGCAGCCACCCACCCCACCTACGTCTGAGGAGAGACAGCCATGAGCGACACCCTGACGAAGGAACCCGTCACTCACGCGGGAACGGCCCCGGCCGATCTTGTCGGCCGCCTGGTCCGCGTGCGGCCCTTCTACCACGTGCCCGAGAGCCGTTCGTGCCTCCGGTCCGTCCGTTCGGAATACACCTTCGAGGCCCACGTCATCGACACCTTCGGATCGGAAATGGTGAAGGTGCGATTCGACTGGGCATCGGATTCCGCCCCTTGGAACAGAGAGGCGGTGTTCTATCCGAAGGAACTCCACCTCGCCTACGGGCAGTGCCAGTGCGCCGCGTGCGCCGGTGACGGCATACAGGAGCACAACGGCGCCTGATCTCTGTGCGGTTCCTGTTTGGTGGCGGCCGGGAATCCCCGGCCGTTCGCCACGGGCAACCGACAGAGAGGAATTCGCATGACCGCCATTGAGTTGCTGGAAAAACTCGTTAAGGCACACGACCAGTGGGCGAAGGAGCGAGAGCAGGCATTCAGGGAGAACCTGAGCACCTACGACCCGCACCCCGATGACCAGCCCTGCGCGGACTGGGAGATGGGCGACTACGACGAGATGAACGCGGATTTCGCGTTCGACGCCGAAGAGACTTGGGTCGCGTTTGCCAATGAGGCTCGCAAGGTCCTGGGAGAGGGGGAGAAGTAATGACCACGTACAAGGTGTGCTTGCACGGCCACGCCTCGGTATGGGTGACCGTCGAGGCGGAATCGTCACGGGAAGCGAACCGAAAGGCCGTCGAGGCGGCCCCGAGCGTGAAGTCCGTGAAGAGCTGGACCCCCGTAATGACGTGCGACATGGACCGAGAGGGCAAGTAATGAACTGGCGATACGACGTGTTCCAGTGCAACAACGAGACCACCGAGCACCACCTTTGCGAGGTGATGTCGGGCCCTCCCATTCAGGTGAACGTCCCGTGGAAGGACGCCTACCGCAAGGCCGCGAGCCTGCCTCACGGCGTGGTGGAACGCCGCTACGTAGGCGAGCTGCCCATAAGGAAGACGCCTCACGTGGTCTTCGAGCACATCGAGGGAGGCGGCCTCTGCTACTTCTGCCAGAAGGGGCGCGGCCCCCTCTGCCGGGGGAGTGACAGGAACCATTTCATTTGCGGGCCCTGTCAGACTCTCTCCCGGCGCCAGCTTGAACAGAGCGCCCGCCATTACGGGTTCACCCCGAGCCGGTGGACCTACGCCCCCATCATCGACACCATCGATTGGGAGGCGCAGTGAGCCAGCCGGTTATGACCATCAGCTTCGAGGAGTACCCGGAGCCGAAGCGCTGGACCTCGGACGGCGGGCGGCTCCACTGGAGAGCGGACGGGGACGTGGTGGTGACGTGCTCGGAGCACGGGGAGATCAGCCGACTCCTGTCGACTTCCACTTTCGACAAGGAACACCCGGAGTACAACGGGAATTCCATCCTGGCACGGGATAACCACCTGTGGTTCGACCACGGGATAGCGCAGGGACATCACAAGCGCTGATCTAGCCGCTTTGACGAGAGGCCGGGCCTTGTGCCCGGCCTTTTCCATGGCCGCTAGAGAGAGGAGAGGAATGTCGTATCCGAAGGATTACAGCGGTAACTGCTCGTCCGGCTGCGGGAAGCCCGCAACGCGGTGGATCGACATTGAGAGGTTCGGAGAGAAGAGGTTCGTTTCGTGGCCGTACTGCAAGGATCATGGCGAATGGCTTCTGAAGGGCGAAGGCGCGTCGACTCGCCCCCTGAACAGGACGTGACCGACCCGGAGTTGGTCAAGTGGTTCATCCGTCTCAAGGGCCTACGTCGAGACGACGACGACAGCCCGGTGACTCCGCCTGAGGTCCGGCTCTTCAACAGCCAATATCCCAGCTACCTCGCTGAGCAGGAACGCAGAAAGCGACAGCGCGAGGAATCCGAGCGGAGATCCGCCGAGTCCCGTGCCGCTGTCCAGCGGCAGTACGAGCACAAGAAGCTCATGCGCGACATGCGCGAGTGGGGCCGTGAGAACGGCTATTTCGTCGGTACGCGGGGCCGTATCCCGCGAAAGGTCATCGAGGCATACAAGGAGGCGAAGGGCCTGTGACTCACACGCACGTGGCTGTGGGAATGGTTCCCCGGAATCTCGCGAACATCGCGGTGATTCTCCAGTGGACGCCGGGAGGCGCCGAGTACACGCTGACGCTCGTCAACGAGCAGGACGGCAGCTCGCTCACGGGTTCCGAGTTCCACGGCACGGCCGCGGAACCGCTCGGATACGACCCGACGGAGACGGAATTCGACATGTGCGTCTACCACGGATTGGCCATCTTCGAGCCGCTGGCCGCCAAGCTCGCTCGTGCTCTGGCGGGATTCGCGTTCTTCGACTGGGTGAGCCCCGCGGTGATGACTCGCAAAGACCGCGAGAAGTTCGGAGCCCACCAGTGAGCCTGATCAAGCGGTTCGAGGAGGACCGGGAAGAGCTGGGCGAGAAGGCCGCTGAAGCGGCCTGGCTCGACAACCCCACGGAAAGGCTGCACGCCATTACGGCGGTCTTCCAGGAGTGCGGAGAGCGAGCGAACGTCTACGCCGATCCGATGTTCACCGCGCGAGAGCTGGTCAAGGAATCGGTGTTCTGGTTCCGCTTCAACCGAATTATTTCTGCCTGGGACAAGGAGCCTCAGAGTGTCTGAGAAGGTCACGCAGCAGGAGACGCACGACCACATTTTCGGTGCCGGCGCCTACACCTGGTCCTGGTGGGAGGGCCGTGCACGGGCCTGGAAGTGGTCGTGGGACGGCATGGGGGATGTCCCGGACGGCTGGGCGTACGTGCTCAAGGCCGAGAACCCGAGCGGCGAGGGCTCGGTTGAGCGAGTGGTGAACCACTGGGCGCTGATCGGCGCCATGAACGCCATAGCGCACCCCCACGAGCCGTGGGGAGTGGACGCCGGCCCCGCGGCCATGCGGGAGTGCCGAGCCTTCCTGTTCGACCCGAATCAAGCGGACTTTGACGCGGGCACGGCGGATTGCGTGCTCCAGGTCGCCGCGTTCGGCGGCATCTTCTTCGGCTGATCAAGAAAGGGCACAAAATGCTGGGTGGATTCTGGGCGATGATCGACGCGCAGCTCAAGGAGCTGGAGACGGCCAAGAGTGCGGATGACGTGATCAGGATTCTCGGCGGGAGCGAGACGGCCAGCGCGGGAGAGGCGTTCTTCGCCGGCGGGTCGGGCGACGACGCGATGGGCGCGCTCTTCGAGGCTGGGTGGTCCCTGGAGTGGTCCGAGGCGGATTACTACTGGCTCATGAAGGCCCCGGACGGGTCGCTGATCACCTACATAGAAGGCGATGTGTACCGGGGCGACAAACGGTAACGCCGGACAGCGTTCGACAATGCCGATCGGAAACGCATATCAGGAACTCCGGTTCTGGTAGCGAGGGGCTTTGATGAAGGGCCGGGAGATCGTTTCCCGGCCCTTTGTCATGGGCTCTCGATGAGGCCAAAGCGCCACCGGATGGCACA
Organism: Streptomyces sp. NPDC045022; assembly: GCF_056432605.1. Lineage (NCBI taxonomy): Bacteria > Bacillati > Actinomycetota > Actinomycetes > Kitasatosporales > Streptomycetaceae > Streptomyces > Streptomyces sp. NPDC045022. Next base: position 70,175 of record NZ_JBWKIR010000026.1, on the reverse strand, counting down.
TACAATGGTCAAATGTTCAAGGGGGTTACCCGTAATGGCTCGCATCGTCACGACGGCGATCTACTGCGACGGCTGCAAGAAGATCGGAAAGGGCGAGGTTCCGGCGACCGTGGAACTGAAGATCGCCAATGACGAGTACGACCTGTGCGACGAGCACGGGGAAAAGTTCCGGGCCTTGCTGTTCGAGGCCCTGGGTGACGCCGAGAACGCGGCGCTGAGCGCCTAACAAGGGGAGGAAACAGATCATGACGACGTTTGAAGAGATGGCATTCGGTCCGCTGGGCGAGGCCGTGAAGGGCGCGATGCCGACGAGCGAGGCGGACCCCATCGGCGTGTGGGCCGCGAGCCTTTCCCTGTACTCCACGGCGATCAGCCGGAACGTGCGGCTCGACAACCGCCGGCCGGTGGTGATCTGGACCGTTCTCGCTGGTCGCAGCGCCATCGGGCGCAAGGGCTACGCGCTGAACACGGCCACCGCACTCCTGAACAAGCCGCTCGGCGGATTCCTCTACACCCGCAAGCGGGCCGGTGTCGCCAACGGCCCGACGCTGGCCGAGACGCTGTCCAAGATGGAGCTGGACAGCTCTGGAGACGGCCGGACGATGATCGTGGAAGAGGAGTGGGCGTCGATTCTCAAGGACCAGAAGAGGTGCAGCAAGTTCAGCACGTACTTCCGGACCGCTTGGGACGGCAAGGCGATCAGCCACCGGACCAGGACGAAGGGCACGATCCACGTCGCTCAGCCGCTTCTCGGCTTCCACGCCCACATCACCCCTGGTGAGTGGGCCAAGTACGTGAGCGCCAGCGAGGCCCTGGGGGGCTCGTACAACCGCCTGCTCCCGGTCGCGGTCGAGAAGTCCAAGATGCTGCCGTTCAACAGCAAGCCCGTAATCCCGGACACCACGGAACTCGAAGAGGCCGTGGCGTGGGCTACGGACGAGGAGAACCCCCGCGTCATGCGCTTCACCGAGGAGGCTGGAGAGCGGTACGACGAGATCCGGGCCGAGGTCGAGGCCAAGATGGCGGAGATGCCCGAGCTGCTGGCCTCGTACATGGAGCGTGCGGCGGAGCAGGTTCAGCGAGTGGCCGCGGTGCTCGCCGCCACCGCGATGACGGAGGAGATCAGCCGGGACGCTGTGGAAGCGGCGTGGGCCTTCGTCACCTACAGCATGAACAGCACTGAGCGGCTGGTGAAGGACGCGATCACCGGCAGCTCCAACCAGGCTGACAAGTCCCCTGAGGACATGATCCGGGACGTGCTGAAGAGGTACGGGGGAGAGGCGAAGTCCTCTGACCTGCTGCGGCCCCTGTGGGGGAAGCTGAACGCGCAGGGGATCAAGGACACCGTGGCTGACATGGATGACGTGGAAGTCGTCACGGAGAAGACGGGCAGGCGGGGCGCCCCGAGCACCATCTATCGCCTGATCGACCCCGAGGACCAGGAGCACGAGAAGCCTGCCCTCAAGGTGATCACTTTCGAGGCCCCGAAGCCGAAGGCGGCGCCGGCACCCGTCAGCTCGAACCCGTTCAAGAACGCTCTTCTTCTCTAAGGCCCCATGAGTAAGTACGAAAAGGCATTGTTCGTTCGCCCTTCCAAGCGCGAGGAAATGATCTCGCGCCAGCCCTCTCACGCTCAGGCGTGGGAGATCGTTGAGGAGTGGGCGAAGAAGATCGTAGAGCTTGGAATTGCTGACCGGTTCGGCGTGAAGGTGAAGATCCTCCCGAAGAACTTTTGGGGTGTCTACCTGGTCGACCGGTCCATTCCTGAAAACAGTGCGAAGAGCAAGGGGAAGAACAAGTGACGAAGACGCTCCACGTGCCCGGACAGATTCGCCGCCACGTTCTGAAGAACGTGAAGCCCAAGACGCAGGGAGAGCGGGACCTCATGGCGGCCTGCCAGGAGGGCGCGAAGGAGCTGGAGAGGCAGGACAGGAACAGCCTCAACAGCATCGACCTCAACCTGACCAACGCGGCTCTCGGGGCTGCCCTCGACATCGCTTATGGCTGGCTCGACTCCACCAACGGCAACAACGTCATGGCGGCGAAGACCATGATGAAGCTCGAACTGGAGTACGAGCCCGACGACCCCCGCGAGATCCGGCACGAGATCAAGATGCCCAAGAGCCTGGCACACACGATCTCGGCCCTCTACATCGACGGCGGACGCCTCAAGGACGCGTCCGATGTCCTGGTCTCCGATCTGGACCGTATGAGCTGGATGAACAGCGGCGCGTCCGGCCGTGTTCGGGCCGAGACGCTGGGGTGGCTCCTGGAGAAGGCGCAGTACCTCAAGACGATGTACGACAACAGCGCCACGAAGCGCGCTGCTGGGAAGTTTCTCGACACCTATACCGAGCCGCACGAGAAGACGCAGCGGCTCATCAATGGGTACCTCGGGACCGGTGAGGACCAGGAGCAGGAGCAGGAGCCGGCGCCCGAGAAGCACGAGGAGCCCGCGGCCGTCGAGGTCGAGGACCAGGAGCCCGAGACGCCTGTCCGTGACTGGCAGAAGTACCGCATGAGCAAGTTCGTGAACTGGAGCGGTCGGCGGACGTTCTTCTACTACGGCGGACCCGGTAAGAAGGCCGTGAACGAGAACGGTCCTCTGGTGTACGTGAGTTGGAAGGAATCCTACGAGGGGACCAACCTGCTGCGGCACGCGGAGACGGGTGAGGTGGTCGACACCGTTCACAGCATGGCCAACGTGTGGGGCATCCCCGCTGAGGAGCCCGAAGGCTTCGCCGATCCCAAGGCCAAGTCCCCCGAGGTCGAGCCCGCGGCCGAGGTGAAGGACCCGTTGCTCGACCTGATCGCTGAGACCGCCCCGCCGAAGGGCGGGTACGAGGTGCCGGCCAACTTCCTGGAGCTGGCCGAGGAGGGCAACACGGAGGCCGCTAAGCGGTACTGGAAGCGCCGGTGCGAGGAGTACAGAAGGACCGGCAAGTGAAGCCCAGCGAGATGCCCAAGCACCCGACCGCGAGGCCGGTTCAGGGCAGATACACCAGAGTCACAAGCAAGTGGAATCGGCTTGGCAATGCCCAGAGCTGGGACGAACCGAGCAAGTAAATAGAACGGCCCCGGACAGTATCAGTGTCCGGGGTCGTTCGCTTTCATCGTACAGGAGCGAACGCATGACCCCGATGCACTACGCGAAGATCACCGTCTTCCATCTCGAAGACAAGATCGTTGCCGATCTGACCCACGACATGACCACGTACCGGCACTACCTGAAGAGCACGCCGGACGACACCGAAGCGGCGATCCAGAACGAGGCCCTGGCCATCGCCCGTGAGAAGGGCTGGCAGGTACAGGACGGAAGCCTGTACTGGTACCTGCATAAGGGACGGCTGACCCGCAACCTTCAGAAGCCCAAGCGGGTGCAGTACAGCGCCATCGCCCTGAACGAGCACGGGGGGTACGTCCCTGACCCGCTCTGGAGTGACATGGACATCCGGGCGGACGGCTTCGAGACGCCTGAGAAGGCCGAGGAGCACGGGCGAGGGTTCTTCTCCGACGAGCGGGTTCACACCGTCCTCATCCGCATGAGCATCCAGGAGCGGGCCGGGGAGAGCTGGAAGGCCGGTCCCTCGGTTAAGTACGTGACGCGGAGCTGAAACAAAGAAAGGCCCCCCGGCCGCAGCCGGGGGGCATTGTTTCCTTCTCACCCGAGGTAGACCCCTCTACCTCAGACAGTGGGCCGTCAGGCAGTAGGAGCCTGAACAGCGGGGGCCGGCGCCTCGGTCGGCGTCGGCTCGGCGGGAGCTGCTTCCGCAGCCTCAGCAGCGGCCTGCTTCTCGTGCAGTCTCTCCAGCTCGGCAAGCGCGAGATGACCCGCTTCAGCGAGAGCCCACGCGGTGGCGGTCTTCTGGTCCGCCTTGCGCTGAGCGACCTCACCGAGGCCGAGCAGACCAGCGACGACGCCAACGAGGGCTTCCCACGGGACACCGGGGTACCGGTCGACCAGGACGGGCGCCAGGGCGCCGACGAGACCGATCAGGCGTACAGCGTGCGTAGCAACGAAGTTCTTCATACGACTCCTCAGGGGCTCACATGGAGCCGGTAAGAATGTGGATCAGGAACCAGACGGCGAAGCCGCTCCAGACGCCTGTGAACAGCGCGCGACCAGGCGCGGTGCGGGTGTGGAACCACGACCTGACGCGCTCAGAGAGGGTGTCGCCCTGCTTCTTGCTGGCGAGGGCGCGAGCCTCGAAGGCCGCGAATGCGAGGACCCAGCCGCCCCACACCCAATCCGCGGTGGTCACTTGCAGCCCTTCGTGCTCGAAGGCTTCGGAGAGGGCTTGGCAGTGGCCTTGTGGGTCGGCTTGGCGGGCGCCTTGGGAGTCGGCTTCGAGGTGGCCAAGGGCTTGGCCGGCACATTGATGGTCTGGCCGGGCTGGATGCTGTTCGGGTCCTTGATGCCGGGGTTGGCAGTCAGCAGGGACGCGAGGGTCACGCCAGCCGCTACGGCGATGGACGTGAGGGTCATGCCGCTCTTGACCACCACCTTCTTCAGGCCGGTCGGAGCCTTCGGCTTCGGGGCCGGCGTCGAGGAGACAGGGCCGTCCGCCTTCGCGGCGTAGTGGAAACCGGGCTTGCCCTTCAGGGCCGGGTCCGCGGTGGTCACTCCCTCAGCGAACTTCGGCAGGCCGTAGCCGTATACGTGAGCGTCACGCCGAGCGTGCTTACGGAGATAAACCCCGTCGCCCTCTGGCGAGCCGTTGGTGTTGGTGTTCCCTTCCACCGACCAGACAGAAACGGAATCGTAAGCCACAACGATTCCGGTGTGAGAGCCGCCGTTCGGACCGAAAAAGACCTGACTGCCAACAGCCGGGTACTCCGAGAATCGGCCCTTGGACTTGAACCAGTTCACGCCGTACGAGCAGGAAGCGGAGCGCGGGAACAGATCCTCGTTCCCGGACTTCAGCGCAGCCCAGGAAACAAACAGCGCACACCACGGGTAGCCGCCAGCACTCACCCACGCCATCGTGGGGACCTCCGCGGCGTACTTCTCCTTGTTGTTCCAGTGACCGTTACTGAAACCTTCCTTGTAGCCCTCTTCCGCCTTGGCTACCTTGATTAGTGCAGCAGCACCACTCATGATGTCGTCCCCCTTCAGGGCATGAAAAAGGAGGCCGAGGGCGAACCTCGGCCTCCGAAAAGGCAGTTGTCAGATACGGCGGGCGGCGACGCTCGCAGGGTTGAGAGCAGTCAGCAGTTCCACGAGCCGCTTGTTCTCGTCCTCAATCCTGGTCAGCCGCTCCTTGATCTCGTCCATGTCTTGCTGAAGCCGGTCAGCGCGTGCGCGCTGCGCTTCGGCCTCTTCCTTCCACACCTTGGCGGTATTCAGCCGCCATGCGGCCTTGGCCATAACCAGGGCGGCGATGGCGGTAGAAGCCATACCGGCGTACTGGAATACGTTCGTGGAATTCATTACGCCTCCCGGTACCATCCTTGGAAGGTGAGGACAGTGGACGCCGTGATGTTCTCGCCCCGCAGGGCGATGTCTGTGGGACCTCGAAGGTTGTCGAGAACGGCACCGGAGCCGCCAGCAAGGGCAACAGCGACGAAGGTGCCTGACACGGAACTGTTCGTGCCTGCGCCAACGCCGCTGCCGTATCCGGCAAGGATCTGGCGAGTAGAGGCAGCCCCGTCACCGTCTCGCAGGGGCGTACTCGGAAGGGAAACAGAGAGGTTCGTAGTGCCAGATCCAGCCGTGTTGCAGGAAAGATAGATCTCGATGAAAACGATCTTTCCGATCTTCTTGTACCAGCCGATTTGGTGGCTCCAGGTGACCGATCCACCATTCGTTACGGTTGGCACGTAGGAGGTCCACGTCGTGGACGAGACGGTCAAGTCACCCCCGACAACGAAACTGTCGTCCGTCTTCAGCGTGTCGGCCGCGGAGCGGTAGAGGTTGGTATCACGCGCATTCGTTCCGTCGCCCCACTCCATGAGGCCGGATGCCTTCATCTGGAACCGGTCGCTCGTGTCGCCGGAAGCTGCGGCCCGGTAGGCAGTGGTGCCGGACGTAGCAGCCTGAGACAGCGGGGCTGCCGTGGTGAACGTGGCTCCGCCTGAGATAGTGGCGCCACCCGTGGACGTCAGGGTGCCGGCCACGATGAAACTGTCATCGGTCTTGAGTGTGTCCGCCGCGTTGCGGTAGAGGGTGGTGTCGCGGGCCGCAGTGCCAGGGCCCCAAGTGATCTTGCCGTCAGTAGTGACTCGAACCCGGTCGAAAGCGTCACCTGTGACGTTGATACCGAAGGCGTCGTTACCAGCGGTGCTCTGCGAGAACTTTGGCAGGCCGGTGAGCTGAGGGTTCCCGGAAAAGGTCGGGTTGCCTGAGTGGATGGGGGCGCCGGTGAAGGTTCCCGAGAGGACACCGCCGTTTAGCGTCTTGTTCGTGAGCGTCTGCGTGTCCGATGTGCCGACGACGTTGCCGGTGACCCCGTGGACCCCGGTTGCGGCGGTCCTGTGGGTGGAGAGCTGGGCATCGCTGTACGAGCGGTCCCCGTGAGGGTCGATCCCGGTCAGGTGGGAGTCGAGGCGTTCGCCGACCGTGACGGAGACCAGGGCGACCCTGCCGCCTCCGAAGTCCACCCAGAGACGTTCGTATCCATCGGGGCCGTAAAAGGCCGCGAGGTATCCGTTGGCGTCTGCCTGAAGCTGAAGGATCGGGGCGCCGTCGATGTCGGTGAGGTCAGTCAACTGAGCCGCGCCGGCAGAGGGTCCGTCCCAGACGGTTCCCACGGCATTCGGAACACGGGCGCCGGTTATGTCTTCGGCCACTGAATCGGCGGTGCCGCCGAACAGATTTCGTGCCAAGTGGCACCTCCGTAAAAGGGCATGAAAAAAGGCCCTGCTGGAGATGCCAGCGGGCCTAACTAGTCAGGTATCAGCGTTAGTTGCCGAAGGTCGATGCCTCGTACACTCCGGAGATCTTGAGGTTCGACAGCGTTGGGATAGCCCTCAGTCCGTCCAAGCCCTCAGAGGTGCTGGTCGGGTTGGGGTAATACAGGGTCGCGGTGGTCTGCCCGGAACTGCCCTGAGCTATCTCGGCGTGAATCTCCATCAGGTTAGGGAGTCCGCCGTTATAGTTGGGGTTGTGAAGGACGCCGTGTACCACCTGTCCCGTAGCACCGCTAGCGGGGGTCGGGAGGGTTATGCCAATGCTGTTCGTCCCCGTACGGGTCGGGCCGGAGTCCTCCCAGTCGTTCTTCAGGAATACCGAGAAGTAGACCATTCCGGGCGCGATCCAGCGCCATCTACCGGTCCTATTGGCGCTCGGGAGGTCCACGTTCACGTTGACCAGGCTTGGCGTGTACTGGCGGGGCTTGGACAGGTCCCGGGACACGACATTGCCGTCTCGACCGACCCAATATTCGGCCTGGGTGTCGGTGTTGTTCGAGTCCATGTCGAGCACGAACGAGCCGTTGGACCGGTAGGCAGCCGCCTGGGGGGCATTCCACGGCACGGCAGTGATCTCGTGTGTGTCGAACGGCATGATGGGGACCAGGGAGAGTGCACCGTTGTTGGCTGGCACAGTGACCTGGTAGAGGCCCATCTCCCAGATGCCGCCATAGCTGTTGGTGAGTGCCGGCGCCTTGGGCGTCGCCGCGGGCTGGCCCTGGACGACCGCGATGTTGACCGCGCTGGTGGACATGTTCGCCCGGAGGACGATCAGGTCGATCCGGCCGGTGCTGCCGTTGTTGGCCGCAATGCTGACAGCGGTAGCGGCGGTGAGCTGGTAGTAGAAGCCACCGACGAAGGCTCGGCCGGGCTGTACGGTCACTGACGTGCCGCTGGCCACGCTTGCCTGAAACGGCAGGGAGAACGCATCGATTGACGTTTGAGTCAGCCGGAAGTCAACCTTGTCCTTACCGAAGGCCCGAGCAAGGTACTGCCACTGAGCCTGAGAAACCATCTGCGATCCGCCGCCCGCGCTATCGGCGGCAAAGGGATAACTAATCTCGTTTGCCATTACATCCTCGCCTCAAGTCGGCGCAACTTTTCGCGCATTTCAAACACAGTCTTGTAGAGATTCAGGGGGTTACCCGAGCCCTGGTCACCGATAGACGGGGACACGGTCTCTGTCTGTCCACCTGAGTCCACGGTGATGGACACCTCTCGCACAATGTCCGTGTATTCGGTTCCGTCGACGGAAACCGTCACGATGTCGCCCACGAAGTAATCACGGCCGAACTTGATGTGCGGGGTGTCAAGGGGATAGATCTGGAAGTTGCCGTTCTTGGCGCCCTGGGTCAGGGCGTCCGTGGCAGCGGTCTGGACGGCTTGCTGAGCCATCGCGAACTGCGCGTCGGTAACGCTGAGATCGGCCTTGATGGGGAGGCCCGTGGCCGGATCCGCCTTGATGGGGAGGTCTCGACGGTCAAGCCACTGCTCGATCTGAAGGCCCCACTCGGCCTCAGTGTCAGAGTCGATCTGCTGGTACAGGTACCGGCCCTTGCCGGTGCCCTGGCAAGCCACAATGACTCGCGTGACGGTGGGAGCCGTCAGCGACCACGTGAACTCACGGAGGTTCCCCAACTCCCGGGAGAAGCGAACGTCCTTGGACAGGTCCCGCGGAGCGTAGATGTGCAGGTTGATGCACTTGCCGTTGGGATTCCAGACGAAGCGGTAGCCGGCGCCGTTGTTACCGGAGCCGGTGTTCGTGGTCCACGCTTCCAACTTGGCCCCGATGACATCCCATTGGAGATTGTCAGAGATGGTCGAGCCGAAGCTCACGTCACCTTCGAAGATCACGTTGCCGATCCGGCGCTCAGCAACGGCGCCAGGCCCAAGGGCCTGATTCAGCTCGTTCCAGATCAGGTGACCTGCCGGGCCTGAAACTGCGCGAGCGTCGTCCGTGTTGCTCCACTGCTGTGTTGCGGGCTTGGTGGGGTCGGGGAAGGCCAACCTGTTGTAAGCGATCTTGTTGTCGCACTTGCCGCCGAAGTACAGCGAGCCAAGAGAGGTGTGCTGGTCATTGGTCCAGTAGTGCTGAAAGGTCTCGATCTGACCCGTCAGGATCGGCGTATCCACCTCGTCCTGGTAGATCGCGATGCCGCCACCCTTTTGCAGCATGTCAGCCTGAGGAGTACCGGCCTCCACAAGGATTTGCCACGTGCCGGTCGCGCAGTACCTCACCACCAGGTCCATCGAGATCCACGTGTCGATAACCCCTATCCGGTTCAGTGCAGCGTCGCGCACCTCCACTCGATAGCCCATTTACACCTCATGTCAGTAAGTTGCATAGCGCGGCAAAAGCTCCAGCTTGACTGTGGGAGTTCCGCTACCAGAGACGAGATCAGCCTGAACAGTCGAAGTGCCCGCAGGCACCGACCAAAGGACGGGGTTGGCGCCCAGGAGAGGGAAATAATTCGTTCCCTGGTCGTCAGTGATGGTCTTCCAGCCCGGTCGGCAGTCGACTGTGAGCGTCCGTCCGACTGCCAGGCAGTCAGCCCCACCCGGCTGAGCCGGGATGCCCCAGCTCGGCGGGTCCTCGCCTGGCGCAGTCGGGCCCGTGAAGGTGAAGGACTTGAGAGGCCCGGTAATCGTCCAGACGGGCCATGCCTCGATGTCGCCGGGGTTGTCCACGATCAGCGAGCCCGCGGCCGGCGTCCCTGAGTTGAGTTGGAGCGGGAGGAACGGGTTGCCGAGGAACGGGTGGGACTGGCCGAAGGACCAGTGGGCTTCAATCTCAACGTCCCCGTAGAACCAGGGGTCAGTGGCCGTGAGCTGGATGCCGTAGGAGATCCAGGTGAAGCCCGCGGAGTCCACGGACTCGCTTCCCTCCATGCCGCTCACGTAGTAGCACTGGAGACGCCGGGCCACTCCGTCCTGTTCGATGAACGTCAGGACACAGAAGCCGTTCTTGGGATTCAGCGCATTGGCGAGCTTGCGCTTGAATGAAATCAACGTCTTGCGGTCGATGCCGTAGACGTAGAGAGGCAAGAGGATCGGCCTCGCTGCCGCCCTGGCGCCCCGGTAGATCGAGCCGTCAAGGTTGGGGGAGTCGTCCGTGTGCAGCTCGAAGGGCGGCATGTCCAGCCCGGAGGCGCCGGGCTGGAGCACGATGGCCGGCCATGCCCCATTGGTGAGACCGGTGAGGGGGATCTCCTCCCCCTCACCGTTGGCGCCTCTGATCGACACGTATGTGTGCTGCCAATCCTCCGGAATTGGAATGAGTGGGTTGTGGTTCCACTCTCCGCTACCTGGGGTGTATGGCCCTGCGGGAATCGGCATTTAACACTCCTTGTCGATTACAGTGCGGCCATCGTCTCTGCGTACTTCATCGCCCGAAGGACAGACTGAGTGGTGTTCTCGGCCTTGGCCTCGTGAATGTGGATCTCGTAGCGAGGGCCAGCCATTCCAGCCGTGTCCTTGGCGTTGTAGACGCGCTCACCACCATTGAAATTGATCAGCTCGGGGCCCCTCTCGCCAACGAGGGCGATACCGGGAGAAGCGGACCGGGTACCAGTCGCATAGCCCTTGATGTGGCTGACCCTGGTGGTTTTCGTGGTCTTACCGCCAACGGTCCTTTCAGTAACCGTGGTGGTAGTTCCCTTTGCCGGGTCGGTCGTCGTGGTGGTAACCGTCGTGACCTTCCGGCCCTTGGAATCCGTCGAATAGGTCGTGGTGACCCTCGTCCTCTTCTTCTTGGCGGTACTTCCTCCGCCCTTGACCGCCTGACCTTCGCCAGTGAGCCAAGTAAGGAGAGATGCCAGACCGGCACTGACAGGAGTCTTCGAGTTGAAGTGCAGTTTCTTCTTGAGAGTGTTCGTGATCGTGTCAGCGATCTTCTCAATCTGCTTCTTCAGCTTGTTGTCCTTTTCGGTCAGTCCGTCCACGAGAGACTGAGCGGCCTTCTTTCCGGCCGCGTAGTACGAGGACGCCACCGACTTCCCGAGGGAATCGGAGGCCGTGCCGATGGCCTTATAGGTTTTGTTGTAGTCCGACACCTGAGCAGCAGTCGACTTCAGCAGCTCCTTCGCCATGGCGTCGCCCTGTTCGGGTCCAGCCTGGGCAATCTCGCTGATGATGTCCTTGGAGAAACCCTTCTTTGTGAGCGCCGAAAGGTCGCTCTGGAAGGACTTAATCGCTGCCAGACGCTCGTGCAGGCTGTGGAGGCCGGCAGACGCCGACACCCCACCGTCGTTGAACACGTCAGTGAGGGACCTCAAGCCCTTGGCCTTGTCCGAGATGGACGAAGCCATGGAGGATTCATCCTTCTTGATCTGAGCCAGCGCGGCGTTCGCGTCCTTCAACTTGGGCGCGAGGTCGGTCCTCTGCTTCACGATCTTCTGGAGCTGCTTGTTCTCTCCGTCGAGCCACTTGTTCAGCGAGTTGGCTGTCTTCGAGCTGATCCGGTTAGAGGTGAAAGCGTCCTTGATGATCTGGTACAGCTTGTTCACCGCGGAATTGAGCGACGAGACGCCCTTTTCGGCATCCGCAGCCACACCCGTGGTTCGCTTGCTCCCCGTACCGGTCGCGTACCCCTTCAGTACCTTCACCGTGGCCAACATGGAATCCTGGTGGTCCAGGACGGTTTCACCGCCTCCGAAATTCACCAGCTCCGGACCCTCTTCGCCAACCCAGGCCCATCCCTTTGCGGCCCCCGTGGTTCCAGTGGCGTAGCCCTTGGTCCCGGAAAGAGCCTTCACCCAACCCTTGCCGTAGCGGTGGTGGGCATAGTTGAGCCCGGCATAGATGTTCGCCATTGGGTCGCTCATACCCCGGCTTCTGTAGGGGCCGGCGTACGCGTTGAAGGTGCTCGGAATCGTCTGCATAAGGCCCTGAGACGGGTGTCCGGCCTTAGCGTTCGAGTCCCAAGTGTTGATAATGTTGGGGTTACCGCCCGACTCCACCGAAATTCGGTGAAGGACCAGGTTCGTAGCCGACAGCGGAAGCCCGAGCTGGGCCAGCGCCATCTTGACCTGGGGCTTCCAGCGCGTAACCGCGGAGCCCCCTCCCGGAGTGCTAAGCTGCTTGTCCGCGAGCTTGCTGACGTCCGGCGCCTTCGTCTTCAGGTGATTGCCTGAGAAGTCGAAGAGGCCGTCCATGTTCGGAAGGCTGTCCTTTGCGGTCGACTCGATGTCGCCCCAAACCTGCGAGGCGTAATCCTTCGGGCTGGTGACAATTTCCTTGAGGACGTTGACCGTGTCGATTACACTGTCATACTCGCCCTCCACCAGATCCCAGACGCCCTTTACGGACTCGGTTATTGACCCGATCGGATCAGTCAGGAAGCTGGACCCTGCATCCCAGAGACCCTTTACGGTGTCCCAGATGCCACCGAAGAAATTCCCCACGATGCTCTTCAGGGTGTTCCAAGAAAGGAGGTCGTTAACGTACTTCGACCCTCGATCGAGGATGTTGCCCTGGCCCTTCCAAACGTCCTGCCAGAACAGGTCACCGGCGATGGGTCCGACAGCGCCACCGACAATGCCGATTGCCTGGCTGTAGCCGTCAGGGATCGGGAGCTTCTTGAGGAGCTTCCACGAGTCCCGCGACATGAATTGCTTCATGCCTTCGAGCTTTGCGGCCAAGTCCTTACCGATGAAGTGGGAACCCGAGGTGCCGGCGCCCACGACGCCGCTCTGAGCGTCGCCGCCAAGCTGCCGGGAAGAGCTGTCCATCGTCATCGTGGCGAGGGCCCCAAGGCCATCCGACGAGATGTTGAAGTTCTTCGACGCCTCAATGAGCTTGTCGAGACCCATCTTGGAGAGAATGCCGCCACTGGCGAACTTCATTGCGTGGCGAACTCCGCCGACGCCCTTGTTACGGGCAATGTGGTTCATCTTGTGAATGAATCCATGACCAACAGCCTCGGTGAACTCAGGCCGCATAATCGCTTCGCCACCGGACAAGTGCAGTTCGCCGGCCGTGGGGCTGATGAACCTGTGCACGTCCCTACCAGGCGTGTAGCCCGGCAGAACACCACCAGCGGCCTTCTTGTGCTTCTTAGTCGAAGACGAGCCCTTGCCCGACGATGAATGACCATCGGGGGCATGCTTAGCGATGGAATCCAGTCGGCCATTCAGGATCAGGGCCTCAGCCGCGGTGTCCTGAATCTTCTTCTTCAGATTGCCCATCTGCTCAACGATTTTGGTCGTCTTCTGGCTGTTGAGCTGGCCCACTCGGTGGATCAGAGAATTCTCGCCAGAGCCGACCTTCTTGGATGCGGCGTCCGTTGCGTCCTTGACGTGATCGATCTGGGCCTTCAGCTTGCCGAGGGTTTCGTCGTTGAGCTTGTTGACTTCGCCCGCAGCATTCCGAGCCGCATTCTTCAGCGAGTCGGACTTTGCCTTGGCCCCCTTGAATTCCTTGCCGAGTCCAGCGAGGTTCTTGTCGTTCAGGCCAGAGACAGCAACCTCGGAGTGCTTGACGGAGGTCTTGAACTCGTCGTCCTTCTTGGTGACCTTCCCGAACTCGTCGTCCAGGGCACTGAGTTGGAGACCTCGGAAGTTCTTCAGCGCGGTCTCTGCGTCCCGGATGGCCTTCGCAGCGAGGTCGGCCTTCGCCTTGACGCTGCTGTCCTTGCCGGCGAACTCCTCAGCGAGTGGCTTCAGGTTCTCGTTCTTGAGGTCAGCAATGCGGGTCTTCAGGCCGGCGATCAGGTCGTCCAGGTCGTTGACCTTGCGCTGAGCCGCCTCCGTGTCCACATTGATCTTGTTGGACTCGACCGTGGACGGGTTGGCGTTGGCCTTGCGCTGCTGGTAGCGCTCCCTGAAGGAGGTGTCCTGACGGCCCTGTCGTGCGATGTCACGGGCCTCAGAGCGGCCCTGCTGCTCGACCTGGTTCGCGTAGCGGTTACGGATCTTGCGGTCGTTGCGGCTGGCGAGATCCTTGGCGTCCTTACGGATCTGCTTGGCTTCCGCCTTCGCCTGGTCCTTCGCGGCCTTAGCCGCGAGCTGGGCGTCCGTCTTGGTGCCGAGGCCGGTAGCCCGGCCGATGATCTTGCCAGCACCCTTGCCACCCTTGAGGAGACCCTTCACCAGGCCCGCGATGGGGGAGCCCAGTTTCAGGATCTTGCCGAAGATCTTGATGATGCCGCCGAAGACGATCGCGGCACCGCCGACCATGGCGGCCAACTTTCCGGCCTTGATGATGAGGTCAGTCAGTCCCTTGTGTTCCTTGAGGAACGAGACAGCGTCCTTGATCCAACCGGCGAAGGTCGTCAGGTCCTTGAACAGCTCCTTGACGATCTTGGCTGAGGGCCCCTTCAGATCCTTTGCGAGATCCGAGACCGTGTTGAGGAGACCGCCCTCGTACGTGGTCTTGCCGTAGTTCGGGTTCTTGACGAAACGTTCCTGCCCGTGAGGGCCCATGCCAGCCTGGATGTACTTCCGATTGTCGGTGTGCGCCTTACCCATGAGGGCTTCGCCGGCACCCGAATACTCGAAAGTCCCGTCCTTGCCCTTCGGCTTGATGAACAAGTTGGCCAAGCCGAACTTGCCCTGCTCCCACATGTTCGACAGGCGAGCGCCGATCGTCGCGGACCCCTGGCTGATAGCCGAACCAGCAACCTTGGGGTCGCGTCCCCTCTTCAGGATGGCGTCAACAATGCCTTCGCCCGGGACACCGCCCGTGGTCTTGGCGTCGGCCATCCAGTCCATCATCTGAGCCGAAGCCGTGTACTCCTTCGGCAGGGCAATGTGGATGCCCTTCTTCTTCTGCTGTTCGAGCTTGGCCTTGATTTCCTTCTTAGTGAACTTGCGGTCCGTGAAGCCGAAGGTCTCCGCGAGTTCCTGAATGGGGATACCAGCGTTGTCCGCAAGAGACTTGACGTTCCGCAGGGACGCGCGGTCAGCGTCCTGCATGATGCTGACGGCATACATGGCACGGCCCACCTGAGCGGGGTCCGTGATACCCGCAAACGCCGAGAGGTTACCGATGGCCTCAACCAGCGAAGTGGCGCGCTTAGACGCGTCCTTGGACGACCGGCCGTGCGCCTTGCCAGCACGGGCATACTGAGTGCCGTACTTGAACATGTCCTCGACGCTGTAGGGCGTCGCAGTACCGTAATTCTTCAGCTCGTTGATCTGCGTCGCCGTGTCCTTGTTGGACACGCCCATGCGCTGAAGAGCGGTCTGGGCCTGCATCATCGAGTCAGCAGCAGAGACACCTAGGTACGACATGGCGCCGGCAGCGGTCAGCAGCGGCGTAACGACGTTCCGAGTGATCGAGCGTCCGAACTCGGACATGGTGGAGCCGAAGCCCTCGACCTTGCTGCCCACGCTGTGAACGGCCTTGGTCCAGCTCTTCTGAACCTTGGTCGCACCCGTAGAGAGAGCACGGACAGTGGCCTCGTTCTGTCGGATGCGCTGAAGGTTGGCCGCCTTCTCGGCCTGAGCCGCCCTGAGGGCAGACTGAGCCGTTGCGATGCTCGCGGACTTCTCGGCCTGCATCGTGGAGAGGATCTGAGCCTTGCGGCTGTTGTACGTCTCCGTGTACGCGGCCTGAGCCTCCCGAGCGGCGGTCTTCGCCGCGGTGGCCTCCATGGACGCCTGGCGGATGACCAGCTTGGACAGAGCAGAGATCCGGGCCTCATGAGCCTTCGCCTGGCGGGCCTGCTCGGCAGCCTTCTCCTTCTCGGCGGCGATGACGGCCTTAGCCGATGCCGCGACCTCAGCCTTCTCCGCTGCGGCGATGCGGGCGTTGGACTGCTCGACGTACTTAGCGAAGGCAGCCTGCTGCCTCTCCCGCTCGGCAAGCTCCTTCTCCTGGGCAGCCGTGACCGTGGCCATGGCCTTCATGTAGCTAGCGGCCTCGGACCGGGTGAGCTTCTTACGGGCCTCGATGGCGTTCTTCTCGGCCTCGACGCGCTTAGCGGCCTCTTCCCCGTACTGGGCAGTCACCCACGCCTGTAGCTTCGCCTCAAGACGAGCCACCTGCTTCGCGATCTCTTCCCGAGTCTTGGAAGACTTGGCAATCGCCTCTTCCGCTCGCTCCAGCTCCGCCTTCAGCGCAGCCTGATCCATCTCGGGGGTAATCAGGATGAACGCGGACCCAACCTGAATCCGACCCAAATTCGACATCGGCTCCCCTTAGAGGTTGCTCATACGGTTGAAGAAATCGATCACCTCGTTCGTGGAGGCGTGCGTGAAGGAAGCGGACTCAGGTTCGGTTACTTCTTGACCAGGCCGCGGAAGCGGTTCAGGCGCAGGAATGTCGTTCGTGTCGTCGCCAGAGTTGGCCTGAATGAACAACCAGTTGGACAGCTCAAGAGCGTCAGAGATACGAGCCAGGAGATAGTCAGACTCGGACCACTCAGCGGCCTCGTCCACGACGGCCGCCAATACGGATCGCCCTGTCTGGCGAAGGAGAGAGTTGATCAGGACGGAGACACGGCGCAAAGAGAGCCGCCCACGCCACAAGTCCAGAAGGTCAACCCCGAAGAACTGAAGCAAGTCAGCTTCCAGTTCCTCGGGATACTTCCGAATGACGTAGACGGCTCTGCTCAGTTTCCCGTGGCCTTGTTGATCTTCTCGTTGAAGAGCTGGAAGTCACGGATGGTCGGCTTCGTCTTCCGGTACTCCTGCCACTGCTCCTCGCCCAGGACGATACGCACGGCCTCAAAGTCGTTGTCAGCGAAGACGACATCAACCGGGTAGTCCAGCGGAGAGGGGAGGGCGTAGGTACGGCCGTTGTGCTCGACCTCGATCACGTCGACGGTGGCCTCAGCCTCAGCGGCGACCAGCTCGGCGTCAGCGTCGGGAACCTCGACGGTCTCAACGGTCTCGACGGTCTCAGTCTTCTTTTCGGGCATGGATACTCCAAGGAAGCAAAGGGGTTTGGGGTGAGAGAGGGTGCCGGGGACTACGAGCCCTCCCCGGCAGGGGCGGGAATTAATTCAGGCCCGATCAGGGGGTGCCGCTCATGTCCTGGTTCGTGAAGACGGATCCGAGGACGCCGTTGGAATCCAGCGCCTCAATGGTGAGCTGGTACTCCTGAGCCGCCGTACGGACGAGCGTGATAGCGCCTCGGTCCTGGACCATGGCCCGCGGAATGACGACTCGGTTATGGATGCTGCCCTGCGACCAGTCCACGACGAGCGAGATTTCCTGAAGTGCCGGCGTGCTGGCGAGGTCGAGCTTGTAGGTACCGGTGGGAGTGCCGCCGCTACCCGTCACCTCGGTCCACGACGCACCGAAGAAAAGCTCAGTCGTGTTGATGTTGGACTCGGTGAAAGTCGCCTGGATAGAGAAAGTGGCGGAAGTGACGTTGTAAAGCACCGGAACTGCCGACTGCCAGACATTCACCGGGTCCGTGTTGACCTGCGGCGTAATGGTGACACCCGCGTCAGTCACATAGCCGAGAGAGGTGTAACCGGTCGGGGCGGTCGTACCGTCGCCCACGTCGGTGGGGAGCGTGGCGCCTACGGCCGGCGCCATGTAGACGTAACCATTCGGCGCAAACCGAATCTTCGAAGTATCCACGTTGGGCATGCAGGCTCCTTTGGGGGAAACAAAAAACGGCCCCAAAGGGGGCCGCAGCAGGGGAGTTGAGCTGTTAGTCGTCGGTGGTGAGGAACACGGAGACCTCGCCCGTGTAGGCGGGCTCAAGCGACTGCTCGTCTGGGTGCCAGTGAGGAGCCGAGATCTCGCGTACGTCGAGCACCAGGGCGCCGCTGAGGGCCTGGCCCGGCAGGTGCTCTAGGAGCTGGTCACGCACGACGTAGGCGAGGGAGCCGGCCTCTGCCGTGCTCTGGCCGTACACGTCGTAGAGGATGTCCATGCGGTCCATACGGTCCCGCGTCAGCCGGTAGCCACCGGCCTGGATCAGGTAGACCGTGGTCTCACCGACACTCCGGCCTACGAGGGTGCCTGTCACAGAGCCCGCAGGAATGTCGGGGCACGTGCTCAGGTAGTCGATCAGAAGGGGGAGCGGGTCAACTCTCAATCAACACGCTCCTGTTCCAGCACCTTCTTGAAGAAGAACCGCCCGGCATGCCGGTGCCCGGCAGGGTCGCGGTATCCCTCTTCCTGAAGCATCGCGTGCCTCGCTCGTTCGTTCTCTTCAATGACGATGTATCCGACCCATTCATCCCCGACCACTTCGACGTACGGGGTGATGTTCTTCTTGATCGAGAACTCGTCGGTAGTTACGTGAGGGCCGCGAGGGGCGGCCTTAACCATTCGCCCTGCAAGCTCCGAAGTCTTAGCCGTCACAAGGGCTTTGACTGGAGCCGAGTGCATGAGCTTGGTCTCGAAGCCTGCGTTGCGCTCGAACGTGAAGCGGTCGTTTCCATACCGACGCTTCGGCATTACTTGGTCACCATCCTCACGTTCAGCATCGTGTATTGGCGGGAGCCGAGCTTCCACTTCCACGCCTCGCCCTCGGGCGTCCAGACGTTTCCCTGAAAGAGGATTTGGTCAGCGGAATCAACGTCGACATCGCCGGGGAGGTAGAACGTCGCGCGGTTGAGCGCGGTCTCACGAGAGGCAGCGTCGGCCTTCCAGGCACGCCGGTACGGGACGCCGGCACCCATGCCGGACCACACGACGGTGGCGTTGGCCCAGTCCCGATGCTTGCCGTAGTCGTCGGCAACGAGCTGGGCGCGGTGGATCTCTATACGGTCGTTGAATAGCGCCATGTGATCTCCGCTCTGTCGGGTCGGTGGGTATCGGCCCGGTGCAGGGAGATCGACGCAACACGTTGGCGGTACTTGCTCAGCATCGACTTAGCGGCCTCGCTGAGGCCCTGGCTGTACGCATTGGTCGCGTACTGCACCTCAAGATCGCCCGTCTTCTCCATGACGGTGCCGGGGGAGACGCTTAGCCACCGGATCACCTCGGAGCACACGGCCGCCGTCACCGCGGCCGGCACTGACACCCAGCCCCACGACGCCGTGACTGTGACGGTGGTGTACGCGGGAGCGTGGCGCAGGTAGAGGACCCGCCCCATGACCTTCCATTCGTCGGTCGTGAGAACGCGGTCCTCGTACTCGTCGTGCAGCGTGATGGAGGAGATGACCAGGTTGGGGAACAGCGTGGGGGCCAGTGTGATCTGGCCCCCTTCCACCAACAGGTCGAACGTCTCGTCCTGGTGCTGCTCGAAGTCCGTCCGGCAGTAGTCCGTGACTAGACCCTCTGCGTCTGTGATGAACGCGGCGATCCTGGCGGCCTCCGTGTCGTCTGCGGCGGACCGCCCAAGGCGGGCGGTCACGTCGTCCAGCGTTACGAAGGCCATGAATCAGACGACCTCGGTCTGCGTAACGGTCACAGAGGCGTTGTGAGCGGTGAGCGCGGCCTCAACACCGCGAGCCACGACGAGCTGTTCCGGCCGGATGACCTTGGCGTCGTAGATCACACGCGACTTGATCGCGTCGGTGAAGGTGGCCTGAGGCTTGTACGCCTCCATCTGCGCGAACGGGATGACCACCGAGGTAGCCGCGGTGCAACCCATGTAGAGGTCAACGGCCTCGAACTTCTGGTTGCCCTTGCGGATCAGAGGGTTGTTCGGGCGCGTGTGGGAACCGAGCGCGTTCGCCACGGTGACCGGGACACCGAGGATGGTGCCGATGGCGGAGAAGCCACCGGGGATGACCGGGGAGCCGCCGTAGACCTGCGCCTCAACGAACTTGGGGTCCTGGAGCAGGAGCGAGCGCATACGCGGGGAGATGAAGAGGAACCGGTCGGCGGGGGCCGACTTCACGTCCAGGTTCTCAAGCATCGCAACCACGTAGTCGTAGACCGACAGAGCGCGGTCCGCGGGCTTGCGCGTGGTGTTGTCGCCGGTCGGGGCGTCGGTGATCTCGTCAATCTTGCCGTGCAGGGCAGGCAGGCCGGAAACGGTCGCAGCCGGGTCGGCCGAGCCGTTCAGGTCCTTGCCGGACACCGCAGCGAGGAGAGTCTGAGCCACGACCTCATCGAGCTTGACCGCCATAGCGCGAGCACGCTGGGCGATAAGGTTGGACATCAGGTCGATGCCGCTCTTCGTCTGGAGCTGGTGCAGCGCGTCCACCTCGATGTGGAAGCTGGAGCCCTTCGCCACCCGCATGTCGATGTACTGGAGCGAAGCGTGGTCGGCCGAGCCGATGGAGCCGTACGCCGGCACCAGGCCCTTGTCCGCGACCTGGTCGTTCACGAAGTGCGGGATGTGGACGACATCGCCCTCACGCCGGAACTCGCCCTCGTACTGGCGGTTCGTGAACTTGGCGGAAGCGAGTACAAGCTCCTCTTCGAGATCCTGGAGCAGTTCCGCAGTCCAGATCTCGGGAATGAAAGTATTGCCGGACGCTGCCTGAAGGCCGGTCCCAGTCTGAGTGTTAAAAGCCATGCATTACCTCACTGGATAGGTCAGATTTCACCCCTGAGAAGCGAGTCAAGGCGGCCGTCCTGGCGGGCCTTATTGATCTCTGCGGGGGTCATATTTGCGAGATCAGCTCTGGTGAGCTGGTTTGCGCCGGGAGATCCCTGGCGGCCAAGACCGATGTCCTGGCGGAAAGCGGGCGGAGCATCCCGCTTGGGGAGTGACGACACGAATTCAGAAAGCGCGTCGGCGTTCACCTGTCCGTCGTTGACGAACCGGGACATGTTGAGGAATTCAGCCGGGGGGAGATCCACGCCGGCAGAAGCGGCCAGGGCACGAAGCTCGGCCTCAGCAAGTCGAGTGCCAACCTCAGAGAGCGCAGCATTCCGGCCCTCAGCCCTTGCGGCTTCGAGCGCCTTCTCTGCGTCCGTCATAGACGCCTGCTTGAACTGGTCGCGTTCGGCAGACGCGTCCTTCCACCGCTGCTCGTTCGTGCGGGAAAGGGCCTTCCACTTGTCGATCTCTGCCTGAAGGCTTTCGACGGTCGGCGTCTGGTCCTGGGGCGGTGCGTCAGTCGACTGCTGCCCCGGCTCATTGCCGGTGGAAGTGCTCTGCTGGTTGTCGTCACTCATGGGTCACCCATCCATTTCGGTATGCGGGCATGAAAAAAGGCCGCCATTTCGGCAGCCGTCGTGATGTGTACGTGTTACTTGGCCGGGTTCTGTTTCCGGGCCTGATTGCCGCTGTTGCCCTGTGGCGGCTTCTTAGCCGTGTCCTGGGCCTTCTGCGACATGCCGGGAGGTCCGGCACTCTTGTCCTTGCCCGGAGGCTCGTCGCCATCGGGCTCCTGTATCGGCATGGGGTACTTCGTCGCGAGTTCCATTGCGGCCTTCGCGTCCTGTTCCCTCATGTCCTGGAAGCGCTCGATCTGCTGCGGCGTATATCCGGCGTCGGAAAGAAGTTGGTCTCTGGGAACGCCAATCATCTGGAGCTTCAGAAGAGCATCCATGTGTTGCGCTTCCGTGCGATTCTCTGGGTCCCGCCAAATCGTTTCTGCGGACCACGCTTCTGCACGGGCGTCGCCCTTTACGGCGAAGCACAACCGCATGACCTGTTCCCAGGCTTCACCGAAGTGGAGCATTCGTTCCCTGGTCTTAGCGATGAGACCGGCCTCAGCCGCGGTGATCGACTCACCGGAAGGAATCTGCCCGCCACCGTTGATGAAGTAGTGGAAGGGAATGCGGCTGATCGAAGCCATGTGCTGAACCAGCATCTCGACCAGGACCACATAGTTCGAGAGGTTCGCAGCCTCGAACTGGCCGAACTTGGCGTTGGGGTCCTCGGCCTGGAGCAGCTTGTCCACTGCAACCTTGAACGGCTCGACGGGGTTGCCGTGGTCGTCCTCCACGATCTCCAGGCCGGTGACGTACCGCTGGGGCCAGGCCGCATACTCGGAGGCCACCAGGGCGTCAGCGACGGTCTTGTTCACCGCGTCCTGGATCGGGATGACCACGTGAAGGTCTGAGACCGGATCACGCAGGAGACGGGACCGGTTGGAGATGGGGACGACCGGAATCACGCCGAGAGGGTTCGGGGAGGCGTCGCCGGCCTCCCAGGTGTACGTGCCCTTGGAGAACTTGTAAACGGCGTCAGGGAGCCACAGAGTGACCCACTGACGGCCCCAGTCGTCGTAATAGAACTTGGCTGCGGCGTCCAGTTCGTGACGGCTCCCCGGCTTGTACTGGACAATGAAGTTCTCGGCCGACTCGATGGTGATAGTCGGGTCGCCCTTCTTGTCCGCCCACACCACGGCGTACGAGACGCCCTGAATCATGGCGTCGAGCATCGCAGCGTTCGACTCGGAGTCCATGAAATTCCGCTGCCAGATGTCCCGAGCGTCCTTGTCGGCGTCGGGCTCGTCGGTCATCCGGAATCCGTCGATGAACAGCCGCTCATTCACCGAGTCCACGATCATGCCGCAGAAGTTGTCTCGCCACGTGTCGAAAGTGCTGTGGAACTGGTCGAAGTGGCGGACCTGAGCGAACATGAGCCGCTGGTGGTAGCCGTCGTAATACTGGCCGTAGATCTGGTATACCGCCTTGCGGCGAGCCAGCTTGGAGTACAGCCAGTCAAGCCACTGTTCCGGTGTGGCCGGCGCCAAGCCAACGGGCACTTCATTGGGAGAAGTGTCAATTCCGAGTCCGCTCAAAATCCAACCACCCTAGCTCTACGTCGTTTAAGCCGCCCATCCGCGATGGCATCAGCCCTCGCCTCGAATGCGAGGACCGCGCACACAGCAAGGTCGATCTTCTTTTTGGACCTCGGAGAATCCTTGGTTATGAGGAAGCCCTGAGGAACTTCCCGAACCACGGCGTTCAGCACGTGGCGGGTAAGGTCGTCGTTTCCGTCGTGCAGTAGGTCTTGGACCATGGCAGCGGTACGGAATCTCTCGACGGCTTGGACCATGCGAGTTGGCTTGTTGGTCCAAAACTCGAATACGTAGTCGTCGCCCCATTCGAGGGCCCACCGACCGATGTTCTCTTGCCAATAAGGAGGGTCGGCGTACATCCACTCAACGCGGTACGTCTCGAAGGCCCGCTTAACAGCGGCCTCCACTGCGAGAACGTCAACCTCCCAATCGGGGCGGTTGGGGTCGCGGGGATTCTCCTGAAGATGGAGGACGAAGAGTTTCCCGTCGCGGAGCCTGACTCCTACGAGCCCTGTGGCGTCTCCGCGGACACTTCCATCGAATCCCAAAGCGATCTGATCACCGGGCTTGATGGGGTCCTGGTCCTCGAAGCACTCGTCCCACTCGGCCTTGCTCATCCAGCCGTCAGAAGATTCCGCAATCCTGTTGCAAAAAAATCTGAGGTAGGTGCTGTCCGGTGTGGTGCGGTCGAAGAGGATCGTGCGAGTCAGGCCGTCGATGTCGGCCCAGGTGGCGTCTCCGTACGCCTCCCTGAGGGCCTGGCGGACCTTGGCTTCGTCCCGCAGCTCGTCAGGCTCGATGTCACCTTCGAGGCAGTCATAGAGCCAGAAACCTTGCCGGACCATGTCCGACTCGTGAATCTGCTGAGCGACCGAATCCTCATTTGGATTGTAGGCATTTGTCGTGCAACACCAGCGAGATCCTGCGGAAGTGGTCTTCTCGATATTTCGCTTGATGGTCTGGTAGAAGTCAGGGCCACCGTTCGAGCCCACCCAGTGGTGAACCTCGTCCATCAGGGCGAAGGTCGGCCTGTTGCCCTCGTTGGTTCGGCCGGCAGTCGCCTTCGGCTTGATCGAGCCGGGCTTGCCGCTCTTGAACTGGACGATGCTCTTACCGATGTCTAGCCCGTATTCCTTCTCAGCGGGCGACTCGGAGAGCATTCCTCGAATCATTTCGAGGGTCTGCTCAGTCTGATCCAGCGCCGTAGCACCGATCTGAACGGTAGGCAGCGGGACCCGCTTGGCTACCGGGAGACCGAAGGCGTTGTAGTGGCTGAACCGGCAGGGGCCGATGAACTCAACGATGGCCAGGGCCGCCAACAGCGGCGTCTTGCCCCAACCCTTGGCTCGTCGCAGGGTGCCGGCGCTGTAGCGCCAGGTCCCATCCGGGTTGATCCGGTAGAAGTGGAGTACAAACCGGAGCTGTTCCTTAGTGAACTCCCAAGGCTCACCGGCCCGTTCGCCGTCCGGCTGCACGATGTACCGCTGTGCCCACCGAATGATTTCGTATCCCAAGGTCTCCTTGGGGGAGGGGACTCCTTCAGGCAGGTTGCCTGTCTGCAAGGGCAGTCACCTCGATTCGTCATTCGGATAGGAGTCGGTACAGCTCCTCGTCTAGGTCTGTGGTTGGGTCGGCCGCGGTCGTCTCGGCGGCCGGGTCGTGGTCCTGGGCGTCGTCCTCGATGGACATGCGCAAGCGCGCCCTGTCCTCCGTGGTGGCGCCCCACTTGGCAACGCGCTGACGGATCTCACCGGCGAGCTTCATGTCTCCCTGGTAGAAGCCGTCCACGAGTCGAGTCGTGATCTCCAGCTCGGCCCAGTCGGTCTCAGCCCACTTACCGGCCTGCGGCGAGGTGGCCCAGGTGCGCCAGAAGCGACGGGCGCCGGCCGTCTTGATGCCGAGACCAGGCGGGAGGGCACGGCCCTCGGTCGAGCTGCTGGAGAGCATCTGTGCGTGCTCGTGCTTGTTGCGGCGGACCGCGTTGTCCTTGGGCTTCGGGCCTCTCGTCACAGCCTCACCGCCTCCGGATCGATGCCGTAGAGGTCACCCAGCTCCTCAAGCTCGAAGAGCGCGTCCTGACGCCAACCGGACCGCTCCTGTGCCTTAGTCGGCCGTCGCACAGGCGTGGCCGGCAAACAGAAGTCGTAGGGGCAGTCAGGACAAGCGCCACGGCAGGCGGACATGGGGAACCTCCGGAAGGAATGAAATGGGTCAGACGCCAGGGCAGTGAGATCCCTCGCTCAGCCCCAGCAAAGATGCGGGTTTTCCTATGAGCCCGCAGCATGAAGTCATGGCTGACGTGCTGCTCTACTCGACGGGCACCATCCCTAAGTGCCGTATTACGGCTAGTTGGGATATGCACTGGTCTGTGAGCTATCGGCCTCTGAACGAGGCGCTGGAGAACTTCAAGGAGGCCGTTGCCAAGTGGGGAGCCACGGCGGTGGTCGGACTTCGGATTGAGCCGATTTCGAGCGTTAGCGGGGGCGAGGTAGGGGTGGGGACCCAGATCGGGTACCTGGTGTACGGGGTCCCCGTTACGTACGAGGGGACCTGAGTCAGCCACGCTCGGTGTAGGTCTTCCGTCTGTGACACGGCTTGCAGAGGGTCCAGAGGTTGTCTGGCTCCCATGAGCCCCCGCGGGCTACCGGGACGATGTGGTCCACCTCAAGGTGCTCTCTCGCCCCACATTGCTGACAGGTGAAGCGGTCCCTGGCGAGAACCCGAGACTTTCTCTTCGACCAATCACGGGGTCGTGAAGCGTTTCGAGCACTCGTCCTGTCCCAGCTCTTTCGGAGCTGGTGCTCTCCGCAGCGGCCGTCTCTCACGGCCGGGACGAGACAGCCCGTAGTCAGGCAGATGCTCTTGGCCCTGGGCATGTCCCCTCCGTAGGTCTGAGGCCCCGGCTGGCTTCTGATCTGGCAGCCGGGGCCGACTCCTGGACACGCCGCTGGAGCCTGGGGCTCAACAGGGGGTCAAACAGGAGAAACTAAGATGTCTAGTAGTTAGTACAGAGACTCGAACAGTCGTTCTAAAAATCTCTTTGAGCTGTTCATTCGCTCACTTCGTTCGCTCTTTCACTACTGATGTCGGTGTCACTGAACGGGGCTTGGGACACCAGTCCAAGGAAGTGAGATGCAGGTCACAGACGCAAGGAGTGATAGATCGTCTTCGCAGCTCACTCCACGGATGGGGCTTGCAACTGTGACGGGGTTGGCGCTATCTTGTTGAAGATCGACACCGTCATGCCCAGTGATGAAACCAGACCCACTGGATCTAGCCAGTGGCGAAACCACACTGACAGGAACTAAGGAACGATGACGAAACTACCGGACAATCCGGAGCTGCAAAAGCTCTACAGAAACGGCTTTTCCGATCTGGAAATTGCCGAAATGTTCGGTGTTACTCGTCAAGCTGTTACCTTCAGGCTAAACGCTATGGGCATTCAGCGTGCGCCTTTTCGAGCTTCTGCAACAGCCATTCTTGAAGCCGCTTGGCCTGTCGCTGAAACAAGGCGTGGTGAGTTCATTCATCTGAACCGTGCCCGTGACCTTTACGCATTCCTGCGCCGGCAGCTCGGTGATACAGCGCTGAGCAAGACGCAGCTCGGCGCGGCGGCCCGCTTTGAGCGCCTGGTCCGCGACGGTGAATCCGTTCTGGACCTTCAGCCGGATGCCGAGGGCGGTCCCTGGGTACTGGTGCCCCGGCTTCCGTCAGACGGGCGCATGGTGATCCGCTGGCCCGAGGGCCGCGACCTGCCTTCGGAGGAGCTGCGCAAGGCACTGGACCTTCCAGACGAGCCCAAGCAGTAAGGGTTGCCTTAGCGACCGCGAGTAACTTGGAAACCTCTCGACAACGGCGTCGGGAGGTTTTTTGATGCCCGACTGCCAGTCTCCCCGCGTAGATTCATGGAACGTTCAACATTTTGTAATCCCTTGAATCTTCACTCTGAGTAGTCAGTAACCGGAACTCATGCCTCCGTCAGGTCCATAGTGTCCGAATCGCCTGACCCTTGATCGCCGTACGTCACGGTCGCAAGATCCACTGAACGGTTGTATGTGACACCGAACACGTCATGCGCTCTCACCTGCAAAAATGCAGGGTTTTAACCAGACGTCCACCTTGCTACGTTGATTCACAGAGACCTCCACACGGTCTCCACACATGCGAACGGACAGACACCCCTGTGCGGGGGGTTGGACCATGGGAGCGCTCATGACGTTTGAGCTGGGAGTCGAGGACTCTGGTGCGATCCCGAAGGTGGTCCTGGGGGGTCATATACCGCACGTCCGAGACAAGGAAGACGTGCCGCATGAGCACGCGATCCCGGACTTCTACGGTCTCGGACGCGGCTTCACCATCAACGAGTTCGGAAGTGCCGTACGGGGGGAGCGCCGGCTGAAGGCAGAGTTGCTTGAGCTGATCGACCAGTGCACAGAGATGGTGTGCAGGGAGGATGACGAGACGTACGGAGTCCTGATCATCCGCACGCGGGCCTACTCGGAGAGCCGTCCGAGGGCGGCTGTCGGGTACGTGGACGTGATCATGTCTGACCTGATGGACGACGAAGGGAGGAGTCGCGTGCGCTCGCTCCTAGTTGAACTGCATGGCGAACTCATGGTCGAGGTGGAGCGAGTGAGTATCGATCGGCCTCACGCTCAGCTTCCCGGTAGCAATTCATTCAAGATCATCAGATACGCAAAGGCGGTACTTGCTTGAGCATCGAGACACAACCCAGATCCGTTAGCCAGACCGAGCAGTACGAGAAGTGCGCGTGGCGCTTCTACCTCCAGCGGGTAGAGCGCGTCACCCCGATACCCGCGGCCTGGTCCAACCACGGCACGGCCTTCCACAGCGCTGCTGAAGCCTTCGAGAGGTCCGACCGGACCATGAGCGCAGAGGAGGTCGTACAGGTCTTCTCTGACGAGTACGCGGCCTTGACGAACAAGGCCCTGGAGAAGGAGCCCGACACTGACAAGTGGCTGGCTGCGGGCCGGTACACGGGCGGTGAGGACATCGAGCGCCGGTACGTCCTGGGCCAGGAGCAGACGGCCTACTACGTCGAGTGGGCCAAGGAGAACGGCCCCGCCATCTGGACGACCCCTGAGGGAGTGCCGGCGCTTGAGCTGTACTTCCTCGTGGAGTTGGGCGGGGTCCAGGTCCGCGGCTACATAGACCAGCTCGTGACGGTGAAGGGCACCGTCCGGCCTCGGGACCTCAAGACGGGGTCCACGAAGTCCAAGTTCCAGCTCCAGACCTACGGCATCGCGGTGAGGGAGCTGTACGGCGTCGAGGTCAATGACGCTGACTGGTACCTCGCCAAGGATGGGCGCCTTTCCCGGCCGGTAAAGCTGGACCAGGTCACCGCTGACGAGCTGGGCGAGCGGTACGCGGCGATGGACGCAGCCGTGAAGGCCGGCGACTTCCCCGCGTCTCCCGGCTACGACTGCAATTTCTGTGATGTCTCACACGCGTGTTTTTTTCGCTAGAAACTTGCGACTGTGACGACGCTCGGCTAACTTGGAATTAGGAGAGGAGAACGGTTATGGCAAACGTGAGCAAGCCGAACGTAAGGGCCGAGTTGACCTTCGCGGAACTCGCGGTTATCCGCACGGCTCTTCGGGGAGCGGTTGACAACCTCTACTTCGACACCGACGAGGAACGTGACCTTGCCGCTGACCTTCTCGCGGACTTTGGAGGGTAACGATCTACAGCCTGGCACAATCAGTTCTGGTCAAGGGAGCGGCAGGCGAACCGCTCCCTTCTCCATTTCGGGGCCTGGCTCGTCATGACGTGGAATTCCGGCGCGGTGAGTTCTCGCTCATCGCCGCCGGCCCCGGCACAGGCAAGTCACTATTCGCCCTGAACCTTGCGCTGTACGGCAACATCCCGGTGCTGTACTACTCGGCCGACTCGAACGCCGCTACCCAGTTGACCCGAGCCACGGCCATCCTCACGGGCGACAACGTGAGGGACGTGAAGAGCAAGCTCCTGGCCGACCAGTTCGGGGAGTACACGGCTTACCTCGGTAAGCGCTGGTGGCTGCGTTTCAACTACGAGGCACGTCCCACGCTGAAGACCATCGAAACGGACCTCCGGGCCTATTTCGAAGTCTTCGGAATGTTCCCTCATCTGGTGGTTTGCGACAACATCACCAATATCGACGCGGGAGCCGTGGGCGATGCCGAGAGCTTCACCTTCGGTCTGGAGTCGATGTGTGAATACCTCTCCGAGATGGCGCGGTACACCGGGGCTCACGTCCTGGCCCTGCATCACGTCACCGGCGAGTACAGCGACGGCCTACAGCCCATTCCGCTCTCGGGCGTGAAGGGGAAGATCGGCCGTGTCCCAAACGTAATTCTGACGATCCATAAGGAGACTGACGAGATGGATGGAGCGATCTTGCACGTCTCTCCCGTCAAGAACCGAGAGGGCTTTGCCGACCCCAGCGGCCAGACGTTCAGCAGCTACGAGTTCAACAGCTCGAACATGCAGCTCATGGACGTAGCCGATGGCCTATGAGTGAACTACGTCACTGTCAGAAAACTTGCGACTGTGACGACCCTGATCTACGTTGGTAATAGGAAAGGGGAGGGGAAATGAACGGAACTTGCGGATACACGCTTCAGCGGGAAATCGTGGATGTTCTTCTCGATGAGAACCCCAACATCACCGAAAACCAGATTCAGGAAGCTGGCGGTGGTGTCGTGGCCCTGGTCCTCTCGGTGGAGAGCGCTCGAAAGATGCGACTCTACCGGCTGGCCAAGGAGCTGAAGTTCCACACCCGATACAGCGCGGCTCGCGTCGTCGCGGTGTCGATGCCGACAGAGCGCGGGACCGCGTGGGAAGTTCTCCCCCTCTCCTACCTCCAGGGCCTTGCCGACGAGGCAGTTTCCGCCAAGGACCAGCGGCGGCTTGAGGCGGCCCTGAGGCCGCGTGTCTGAGCCTCGCGCCGGATACCGGCGCTGTGGGCGGTGCGACAAAAACAGGGCCGTCAAGTTCTTCACCCCGAAGGGCAAGGTTTGTTCCGCCTGTCGCAAGGCGACCAGGCGGGCCGCGTCGAGAAATGCCCGCCTGCAATCCACCTACGGACTCACGAACGAGGAATACCAACTCCTCTTCGAGGCCCAAGGCGGTCGGTGCGCTATCTGCAAGGAAACGCGCAAGGCCAATCTGGCGGTGGATCACTGCCACAAGACCGAGGCAATCCGCGGACTGCTTTGCCAGCGATGCAACGGGCAACTCCTTGCCCGCGGAGCACGGGACAGGCCCGAAGTTCTCAGGGCCGCTGCTGACTACCTTGAGGATTATCCGGCCTGGAAGGTTCTGGGTCCGAGATACACGTTTGATGGGGATAGGGCAAACGATGACTGACGAGCGAATCAAGTTCGACTACCGCAAGTGGCGTGGCGAGAAGGAGTTCATGAGTTCCGTGAACCGTCAGTACAACTTCCCCGTCCACGTGAGGCGGATCGGTGAGCCGGCCCCACAGTTCGGTCGTTAAGCCGCCGATCGCTGCGGTTCTTCAGCACTACTACGCGATAGACGTGAAACAGCGGGCAGGGTGGTCCAAGATCCTCTGCCCGCTTCACGTTGAGGAGAATCCCAGCGCCTCGGTGAGCACAGAGAAGCAGCGTTGGAATTGCTTTGTCTGTCAGGTGTCGGAAGACAGCCTTGACGTGATTATGCGGGAGGAGGGCATTGGCTTCCGACAAGCCCAAGATTGGGCACATGAGCGGTTCGGTGGAAGCCGCGAGGACGTACCACCAGCAGTACAAGGGGAGCCCGGCCGAGGAGTACATCAGGGCTCGCGGCCTGGGCGACGTAGCGGAACGCTTCGGCCTGGGGTTCGTCGGTTCGGCGCTGACTGGACATGAGCAGAGGGCGGGCAGTCTCGTGCTCCCGTACCTGCGGCCGGCGAAGGGCCCGCACGGCGTAGCCACCATCCGGTTCCGCTGTATTGCCGACGAATGCGTGCGGGACGAGAACGGCAACTATCTCGCCCCGAGCCAGAAGGAAAATCACCGCGGACACGGGAAGTACCTGACTCTCCCTGGCGATCAGCCCCGGCTTTTCAACACCAAGGCACTCATCACCGATAGCCCGTTCATCGTCATCACAGAGGGCGAGTTCGACGCGATGGTGTGGGAGTCGGTTGGGGTGTCGGCCATCGCCTACCAGGGCACGTCATCGTGGCGCGACCACTTCCTTCCGGCTCTTATGGGATTCGAGACGGTCTACATCATCGCTGACGGCGACAAGCCGGGCATTGAGGCGGCCGAGAAGCTAGCGGCCTCCCTGCCTAACGCCAAGGTGATCGTCATGAATGACGGCCACGATTCCAATTCATTCCTGCATGAGTACGGGGCTGTCGCCCTGCGAGAAAGGATCGGCCTGTGAAGTCAATTTGGAAGCCCGGTACGCGAGTCCGAGTCCGGGCCACGGTCAAGGACGGCACGGCCGGCCTGACGGGAATCATCGAGGCCGTTGACTATGCCCAGACCGAAGAGGCGACTTCCGTCCTGATGGACGGCCACCAGATCGGCGGCCTGTCTGCCGGTGGCTGCTACTTCAAGGATGAGGAGCTGGAGGAGCTGTGAAGTTCAAGCCCGGCGAGGTCGTAGTCATCTCGAATCCTTCCACCCTTTACACCTCGCAGTTCCGAGGGCATCGGGCAGCGGTCACCGACTACAAGGAAAACGAGATCTTCCCGTACGAAGTGACATTCCCGAATGGCTCCACCCTGGGATTCGCGGAAGAGGAGCTGTCGGCCGCGGACCTGGCGGAGTACCTGGAACTCATCGATGAACTGGTCGATGCTATGGCGGCCGACGACGAGGGCCAGGAGCACGACGAGGTGAACCACCCGGCGCATTACACCTGGCTCCCCAACGGCCTGGAAGTCATCGACGTGACCGAGAACTTCAACTTCACCCTTGGCAACGCGCTGAAGTACATCATGCGGGCTGGCCACAAGCACGACCAGCCGCTTACGGACCTCCGTAAGGCGGCCTGGTACATCAACCGCGAGATAGAGCGTCTGGAGAATGCGTGAAGCGTGTTGTCGTAGTCAGTGACATCCAAGCCCCGTTTGAGGACAAGCGGGCACTGAAGAACGTCATTCGCTTCATTGGGGAGTACGCCCCCGACGAGGTCATTCAGATCGGTGACCTGGTGGACTACCCGGCCCCGTCCCGCTGGTCCGCGGGGACCAGGGCCGAGTTCGAGGGCAACGTCATCCGTGATTCGGAGTACACCAAGAGGAACTTCCTGGAGCCCCTGCGAGACGTCTACGACGGCCCCATAGGCATCCTCGAAGGTAACCATGACGAGCGGCCTCAGAAGTACCTTGCGAGCCGGGCGCCGGCTCTCGCTGCGGAAGACAAGTTCTACCGCTTCGAGAACCTTCTCGACTTTGCGGCCTACGACGTTCAGAAGCTCCAGCCCTACTACGAGTTCGCTCCTGGGTGGGTGGCGATTCACGGCCACGAATCGGCGGGCCTGAATCAGGTTGCAGGCCGTACGGCTGCGGCCAAGGCTAAGAAGGCAGGCGTAAGCGTGGTCATGGGCCACACTCACCGGCTGGCCATCTCTCCGGAGTCCACGGGATACGGCGGCAAGCTCAAGACCATTTACGGCTTCGAAGTCGGACACCTCATGGACGTTCGGAAGGCCGGATACCTGAAGAACGGTCCCGCGAACTGGCAGAAGGGATTTGGCCTCTTCTACGTCGGAGCGTACGGCGCGACTCCTCACGCCATTCCGGTTGAGGATGACGGCTCTTTCGTCGTGGAAGGCCAGAGGTACGGAAAGATCAAGCGAGGTCCGAAGGGCCAGTTCGTAGGCAAGGACGCTGCATGACCCAAATCGACTGGGAGGCCCTTGAGCCGCTGGCCGAAAAGATCGCATTCGAGATCGCGGCCAAGTGGACGATTGTGGAGCCTGACGACGTGAAGCAGGAAATCATGCTCCACGCAGTTCAGGAACAGCACATCATCGCCGGATACCAGGACAACGAGGAGATCCTTCGCAAGATCTTCTACACCGCTGGTCGGCGGTATGCCGCCAAGGAACGGGCCTACCTCGATCTCATGGACGACCAGTACCACTACACGCCTGACGAGGTTCGAGGCGTGATGCGGTCCTTCGTTTACACAGACGCAGAGGTGGCCGAGCAGATCGGCAAGAAAGACGATCTGACCCGGTGCGTCATCACGGACAACATCCTTTCCGCACGGATGGATGCCGAGAAGGGCATCAAGCGCCTGAACCGTGACTACCAGGACGCCATCATGCGGCACTTCGTTTACGGAATGAGTCCGGAGAGCGACGCCGACAAGAAACGCGGATACCGGGCGATCGACGCCCTCACCGCGGAAATGAACCGAGGAATACGGACGGGAAGGTAAGACCCTGACTCACTGGAAGACCGAAACTGCTAAGACTGTCTACGAGCGAACCTACCGGCGCGAGCTGCCGTCTGGAGAGCTGGAGACCTGGCCCCAGACCGTCCGCCGAGTGGTGGCCGGCAACGTGGCCCTCGTTGATGAGAGGTACATCGAGCCGGGTGAGGCTGAGCGCCTGGTCGAGCTGATCGAGGCATGGAAGATCATGCCCGCGGGGCGTCATCTCAAGAGCAGTGGCGTCAATGATTACGCGCTGAACAACTGCTGGGCTGCTGGCTGGTACCGCGAGGACCCGGCCGAGCACTTCACGTTCACGCTTCTCCGCCTGGCGGAGGGTGGCGGCGTCGGAGCCAACTACAGCAACCACTACCTTGCCGACTTTCCGGCCGTCGTCAGTCCGGTGAAGGTGCACGTGGTCTGTGACCCCTCACACCCTGACTACCTGGACATGGCGGAGGCCGGTCTCCTCTCTACTGAGTACAGCTACACGTGGGCCGGCGCCTACGGCGTAGAGGACTCTCGGGAGGGTTGGGCTGACGCCCTCGGGGATCTGATCCGTACGGCGCATGACCCCGAGACTCGGCACCAGGAGCGCGTGTACGACGTGACCCGAGTACGGCACAAGGGCGCCCCCCTACGGTCGTTCGGCGGCACGGCATCGGGCCCCGCTCCCTTCGCTGAGATGCTGATCGAGGTAGGGAAGATCCTGACTCAGTCGGTCTTCGGACCGGTCGAGTACGCCCCGCTCAGTGGCATCGCGGCCATGGAGATCGACCACGAGATTGCCCGCTGCATCGTCTCTGGTGGCGTCCGTCGCTCCGCTCGCATGTCGATCATGCGTTGGGACGATCCGCAGATTGACGAGTTCCTGGCGGCCAAGGCCGACATGTCCCGTCACTGGACGACGAACATCAGCATCGAGGTGGACGACGAGTTCATTGAGGCCGCTTCCAGCGGTCACCTCGGGGCCGAGGTGGTTCTTCAGAGCCTTGCTCAGGGTGCTCTCTCGAACGGTGAACCCGGCTTCTGGAACAGCTCGTTGAGCGCTGTGGGCGAGGTTGATGGGGTCTACACGACCAACCCGTGTGGTGAGGCTCTGCTGACTCCCGCGGAGCCGTGCAACCTGGGCTCGGTCAACCTCGGTGCGTTCGTGGACGAGGTCGGGAACGTGGACACCTCGGGACTGCTTGAGGCTCACCGGCTGGTGACTCGGTACCTGATCCGGGCCACCTGCGCGGACGTGGCAGATCCGAAGAGTAAGGAGGCCATCTCTCGGTACCGCCGCATCGGTGTGGGGCATCTGGGGTTCGCGGATTTCGTCGCGAAGAACGGGCTGAAGTATTCCGAGGCTGCGGGCAGTTGGCAGATCCAGCGGACGCTTGAGCTGCTGGCCGATGAGGTGGACGCGGCTGCGATCGACTACGCGAACGAGCTGCGGATTCCGGTCCCGATCAAGAAGCGTGTCATCGCCCCTACAGGGACGATCAGCAAGGTGGCCGGCGTCAGCGGGGAAGGTATCCATGCTCCTTTCAGCGATTACTTCGTTCGCCGTATCCGGTTTTCTCTGGTGGAGCCGGAAGAGGCGCGAAAGGTGGAGGAGTACCGAGAGGCCGGCTATCACGTCGAGCCGTGCGTCTACGCGGCGAACACGGCCGTAGTCGCCATCCCGACTCGTGACCCGCTGGTGGGTCAGGTCATGGACCCGTCCGTGATCGAGCACGCCGGCATGCTGTCTCTGGAAGACATGCTTGAGGTTCAGGCCCTCTATCAGGGGTACTGGGCGGACCAGGCGGTGAGTTACACGGCCTCCGTGGACCCCGAGCGGTACACGGTGGAAGACGTGGCGGCGATCCTGCTGGAGTTCATGCCGCGACTGAAGGGCTCCACGATCTTCCCGGAGCTGTCCCGCGCTCAGGCGCCGTACGAGCGGATCACGCGCGAGGAGTACATAGAGGCGGCTACTCGTCTCGGCATCGAGACCGAGGACACCGGCTTCGATGAGATCTGCGCAAGCGGAGCCTGCCCAATCTGACACGTGAAGGTCGTCACACGTTCCAAAACTTGCGACTGTGACGTTCACGCTGCACTATGGAAATAGAGGAAGGGATTCCGAGTGAGTTATCCGGACCCGTTTGACGAGCGCTCCCCCTGGGACGAAGAGCCCGAAACCCCGAAGAAGGAGAAGCCTTTGCCTGCTGCCCCCGATGGTCCCGCCCCATTCAAGATCGGTTTCACGCTGAAGGCCGGTAATGGCTTTGACGCGGAATGGATCACTCCCGCCGTTTACGGTCACAGCGCCGAGGACACCGCCAGGCGCGGTGCCGAGCTGCTGGCCGCGATGAAGTCTGAGGGTCTGATCGACCTCACGGCGAAGGCCGCGGAGTACACCCGAGGCCAGTACAAGGGCAGCGGAGCCAATCCCGGTGGCGGTGGCGCCCCGAAGCGGTTCAACGGCGGCAAGGTCGAGCGTCGGGACGGTGGGGGCCAGGCGGCCCCGAAGACGGCCGGCGACGACTGCCCGCACGGCCGCTCGCTGGTCTCGAAGGCCAACTGGACCGCCCTCTTCTGTGACGGCCCGGACGGCGACAAGTGCGAGCCGCTGTGGAAGCAGAAGGACGGCAGCTTCAAGGCCAACAAGTAACACCGCACGCTGTTGATGGGGAGCCGGGTACGGCCTGGCTCCCCTTTTGCATGGGAGAAACATGGAATTCCGGTCCTCAATGACCGTCGACCTGATCAAGCATGCGGCCGAAGATTCGGACGTTACCTTCGCCGCTCGGGTATCCACTCAGGGCGGAGAAACACGGTTCAACGAGGCGTCCGAGCGTGACGCCGGCCTGATCAACTTCCTGATGCGGGACCGGCACGGATCGCCCTTCGAGCACACGTCTTTCACCTTCTACATCGAGGCTCCCATCTTCGTTGTGCGGGAATTCTTCCGCCACCGTTCCGGCTGGTCTTATAACGAAGAGTCGGGAAGGTACAAGGAGCTGGAGCCGGTCTTCTACGTGCCGGCCGATGGTCGGCCCCTGCGGCAGATCGGAAAGCCCGGCGCCTACGACTTCATTCAGGGGGATTACAAGCAGAAGAGCGCCGTAAGCGGTGACCTGCGTCGAATCAGCACCGAGGCGTACAGCACCTATCAGCGCCTTCTCGACATCGGAGTTGCCCGCGAGGTGGCTCGCATGGTCCTCCCCGTGAACATCTACACCAGCTTCTACGCCACGTGTAATGCCCGGAGTCTCATGCACTTCCTTGGCCTTCGGACCGCACGAGAGAACGCGGCCTTCCCGTCGTTCCCTCAGCGCGAGATCGAGATGGTTGCCGAAGGGATGGAAACCGAGTTCGCCCGGACCATGCCCCTGACTTACGCGGCCTTCGAGAAGAACGGACGGGTGGCGCCATGAAGGCGGCTGGCTGGGTCCTGGTCCTGGTCCTCTTCCTGGCCGCTGATGTCTGGACTTGGACCTCAGCCCCCTGCGGGCTCTGGACGTACGCCAAGGCAGGAGAGACGCCCGCGCGGTGTCTGATGCATCGGTGACGAACCTCAGTCGAGTCCACGTCTACGGATGGGACAACGGCGGAGTCGAAATCGATTGCCTTGAATGCGGCGGGTCCATCGCCGCGGGCGGTTGTGCCTGCTGTGAAGGCAATGAAGTAACTCTGCTCGCCCTCGTCAACGCTGCCCGAGATCACGTCTGTGAGGAAACACCGTGAACTTCATCTACTTCGTTTCAGGCATGCTCACCATGTACCTGATCCTCGTCCTGGCCGCGATTGCTCGGAACGGCAACTAATGGCCTACGACGACTCCCTCTTCATCTTCGCATTCTTCGCGCTGGCAGCCGTCTTCGGCTGGGCTGTCGGCTACTTCCTCGGATGGTCCTTCGAATCCATCTTCCGACGCTGAACCTGAAAGGTCTCAATGCAGGTCATCACCTACAAGATCAAGCGCCAGACGGTACGGATCAACGTAGCTAGGACCACTTGGGACCTGGATCGGTTCATCGACTTCATCGAGGCTAACCCCGTCCTCGGATTCGACACCGAGACGACCGGGCTCGACTGGTGGCATTCAGACCGTGGCTTCCGTATTCGGCTGGCACAGTTCGGAAACGGGATTGAAAGCTGGGTTCTGCCAGTCGAGATCAATCCGGAGTTCAAGGCCGCTGCCATCTGGGCGCTTCGCAAGGCTCGCTGGCTGATAGCTCATAACGGCACCTTCGACCAGCACGTAAGTGAGCGCACTCTCGGTGTCCCGCTCGAAGAGCTGGCCCCGAAGACCTTCGACACCAAGATTTTCGCTCACCTTGTTGACCCCAGGCAGGTCAAAGAGGGCGGCCCCGGCCTCAAACTCGAAGAGCTGACGAAGTTCTACATATGCGCCACCTTGGCCGAAGAGGTCAAGGGCTCTATGGCTGCGATAGCTAAGCGCTACAAGGTCAAGAAGGCGGATATCTGGCCTGTCGTCAGGACATTCGATCCTGAGTACCTTCTCTATGCGGGAATGGACCCGGTACTCGCTTACCGGCTGCTTCACATCCTGTTGCCGAAGGTACCGGCGCGCTCGAAGGCTAAGGGTCTGATTGGCTGGGAACACCGACTCGCACACGTCATGGCGAAAACGGAGCGAACCGGCTACCTGGTTGATCGAGAGTACGCAGAGATGCGTATTGCCGAGCTGAAGGCCGAAGAAGAGAAGTGGCTCAAGGTCGCAAGCCAGTGGGTTGAGAACGTCAACTCTGACAAGCAACTGATCGAGGCATTCCAGAGCTTCGGCTTCAGGCTCACGAAGAAGACCCCCAAGGGCAACTTCAGCATGGATGCCGAGGTACTGGACTCCATCGATCACCCGTTGGCCGAGGCAGTCAAGAAAGCCACGAAGGCCGCTAAGTGGCGGAAGACGTGGTTCGAGGCCGCCATCAACGGCATGGACTCTCAGGGACGCGTACATGCGAGCGTGAATCCTCTCCAGGCCAGAACGGCACGGATGTCGATTTCCGGCGCTATCGCGGCACAGACGTTCCCTGCTGGGGACGGCTATGTGCGGTCTGCGTTCCTCGCTGAAGAGGGCCACGTATCGGTGTCCATCGACTTCGGAAACATGGAGCTGCGGTTCCTGGCAGCCGAAAGCCGTGATCCCGTGATGATCGACGCGTTCCTAAATGACAAGGATCTCCACCAGATCACCGCGGACGCCGCCAAGGTGTCCAGAAAGACCGGCAAACAAGCGAATTTCTTGACTGTCTTCGGCGGTGGGTGGAAGGCCCTGATGGCGAATGCGGGTGTGACCGAAGAGGTTGCCCGCAGGACCATCAAGGCGTTCAACGACACCTATACGTGGGTGGACAAGCTCTCGAAGAAGCTCATGTCCGAGGCCAAGCGGTACGGCCACATCTACACCATTACCGGCCGCCGGCTCCCGGTGGACAAGAGCCGCGCTTACGCGGCCCTGAACTACTACATCCAGTCCGGAAGCCGAGACATCACGGCCCGAGCCGTGCTGAATCTCGACAAGGCTGGGTTCACTCCCTGGATTCGGCTCGTGATCCACGACGAGATCGTTTTCAGCTTCCCGAAGGAGCGAGCGAAGGAACTGACCGAGAAGGCTGCTCGGATCATGGAGTTCACGGTTAAGGGCGTGTTGATTCCCGCGGAAGGCGAGATCGGAGACCGCTCATGGGGCTCCATTCTCGACCTCGAAGACAGCAAGCACTAGGAGGGGCACTTTGAAGCTGAGTGAGTTGATTGCCGATGCGGAGCGGACTCTCAAGGAGTTCGGGGACCTCCACGTCGTGGTCCGTGACCCCGGATGCGGGTGTTGCTCCAGCAGCGCCTACGAAGAGGCCGGCACGAGCATCGAGAAGGACTCTTCTGAGGTCTGGACGGGACGCGAATACGTCAAGGTCTCGACTGTCTACGTCGTGAGCTGAGCCCTTGGAAGAGATCGAAGACTGTGAATGGTGCCAGAACTACGAGGCCGTAGGGCTTTTCAGCCTTGACGACGTAGAAACCGGCCTGTGTGCCCAGTGTGCTGAAGACAACGATGCGGAGCGCTGCGAATGAATAACGGAAACAACCCTGAGGCTGAGTCCATCATCTCGGACATCGAGCACCAGATGGCCCTTGCGGGCCTGGAAAAGCGCGGTGAGTACGCGGCCGGCATCGCCATCATCTCTGGCGACATCCTGAAGCTGGCCCTTGCCGCGGGCGTTCCGTACCGCCTTGCTCAGGAGATGGCTGCCGACTTCTGGAAGGCCGAGATGCTGGCCGACACGATCGCCGGTCTCCTCCGCAGTGCTGAGCTGGAAGACGACGAGGAGTAAGGCCCTGAGCTGTCAGATTCACTACGCCTGCACCATCCTGCATGGTGCGAAGCGTCCTTGTTGGGACTGCTATTTCCTGAGCATCGCTGAATCTGCCTCAGAGCGTGGTGACTGTCTTCGGAAACAGGTCGGGGCGGTACTGGTCCGCCCCGACCACCGGACGGTCATCACGGGCTACAACGGCTCCGCCCCTGGCGGGCCGAGCTGCCTCGAAGGCGACTGCGAGCGGTGCAACAGCGATGTGCCGGCCGGGACTTCTTATGAGAGCTGTATCGAGTACCACGCCGAGGCCAACGCGATCATGTGGGCCAGGCCAGAGGACCGAATCGGCACCACCTTGTACGTCACCTTCGAGCCCTGCGGCGACTGTCGGAAGCTCATCCGAGGCGTAGGCATCACTCACGTGGTCTGGCTCGTCCACGGGACGAAGATCCAGCGTTGGAACGTCTGAAGGGCATGACGTGAAGGTCTATATCTACCGCGTTAGCCCGTCCGGGGAACGGACGCTGGTCAAGATCGTGGAGCCGTAAGAACGAACCCCGCTGGGCAACTGCCCAGCGGGGTCTTTCTGTTGGTCTACAGCTTCTTCTTAAAGTAGTCGTCCTTGACGGCTAGTCTCTGCTTCACGTCGTCAGGGATCAGCAGGTCCGCATGATCCGGATGCGCCACGAACGTGATGCCGGCCCTCCGTAGGTCTTCCTCCATCTGAGACACACCGAGGTCTGCCCAGTGGTCGCGATAGGTCACGCCCTTGCTCTTGTACGTCCACCGGTCCTTCGTTGACTCCGGGTCGATCGATTCCAGCTCGGCGCCGAGCGATTGAAGCGTCTCGGTCGCCTGCTTGGTGAGAAACCCGGCTTGGTGGTAGATGCCTCCGGGGGCAAGGCCCTCCATGTAGTGCTGGATGGACGCTTTCAGCTCCGTGACCCGAGCTAGGCTCTCCGCGCCTCGGGCGTACTCACGGTGCACGACCTCATAGTCGCCCAGTTGATCGAGCACGGTGGCGGACAGCGACGCGTACGCAGGCTCAGCATCGAATACAGGCCCACCGCAGGGCGCCTTGGTGTACGACGAGCACCGCAGCTTGCGGTACTCCTTCCGTCCGGTCTTCAGGTTCTTGTATGAGACGTGCTGGTACATGTTGGCGCCGCAGTGTCCGCACTTGATCACATCGAGGAAGAGAGACAGCTTCTTCCCCTTGCTGCCCTTCCTCCCATGCTTGGCGTTGCGCTTCAGTAGGTCCTGGATCTCGTTGAACTCGTCGTCGGTGAAGATCGGCGGGGCAACCCTCATGGGCTGCCCGTCCGTGTCGTAGACGATGCGGGACACGTCCTTGGACTTGGACTTGGGCGGCCGGATGGTCCGGAGCCCCTTCAAGGCCGGGTTATTGAGGATCGAAACGAGGTTGCGCGCGTACCAGAGGCCGCCACCTGCCGCCGGCACCTGTGCCCGGTTGAGGATCTGCGTGACCTTATACATGGACCGGCCTCGCCGCAGCATGCCCAGAACCCACTTCAGGACCCTGACCTTCTGGGGGTCCTGGACCAGGCGCCGGCCTTCGGGAGTCTCGACGGTGGTGTACCCGTAGACCGGCTTGCCGATCACCCACCGTTCCGTGGTGCGGGCGTACTTCCACAGCGATTCGAGGCGGACACCGGTGTTGGCCGCTTCAATGCGGGCCATACCGGCGATCATGGTGACCATCATTTCGCCATAGGGCGAATCCAGGTCAATTGGGTCCTTATCGGCGGCAAGGACCTTGTTGTACTCCTTGCACCATTCGATCATGAGGTGCAGGTCGGAGATGCGGCGGACGAATCGGTCCAGCTTCCAAAAGAGAATCTGATCGAATTCGGGCGCTCGGTTGTTGATCCACTCGCCCAGCTCGGGGCGCTTCCACGGCGGGACCTTGGTGGCAGACACGTTCAGGTCGCGGGCGACGCCCGCCACGCGGCATCCGCGGTTGAGGGCGAAGCGGCGAAGGTCTAGCTCCTGTCGGACAGGTGAGGTCGTCTCGTCCGTGAGGACGGACAGGCGGATGGAGAGCAGGGCTCGGGGAGCGTTCGCCGGGAGTAGAGCTTCCCGCTGCCGCAGTTCTTCCAGTTCCCGCAGCTCAGCAGGAGACCACTCAACGTCATGCACTGGCCAATCCTAACTTTCGAGACAGTAGGGGTGGCCTGGGACATAGGTCACACGCTGGAGGCCTACACGGCATACAAACGGTGTGGATCTGCCCCGACATCCACATGACACCCGAGGAAGGCCTGCGGGCCCATCTCGACCTGCAGGGCGGGGCGCCGCACGGCGCGCTGTTGCCGATCCACTGGGGCACCTTCAACCTCGCCCCGCACGCCTGGGCCGAGCCGGGAGAGTGGACGAAGGAGGCGGCGGCAGAGGCCGGCCAGGCCGTGGCCCTGCCCCGGCCCGGGGAGCCCTTCGAGCCGACGGGCAAGCTCCCGGCCGAGGCGTGGTGGCGAGCCGTGTCGGGGGAGGTCCGGCGGACCTGGCGCTCCGTCGGGGCGTTCGTCGCCGAGCCGCCCAAGCGCGGCTGACGCGTCGTCTCCGGCCCCCCGGGCCTGCCGAGTCAGGGCCAAAACCCATACTCTCCGTAATAGCGGGGGGAGAGTGAGCCGCTGAAGCGAGCGGCCGGGCGCGCGAAGGGGGCGGACAACTGCCGGAAAACGGACGGGCGGTGAAGGCCGGGCGAATGCCAGGCCCACCGCCCGTCGTCTGCTTTTTGTGACCGGTTTTGACCAGGTCTTATCGGTCCCTTTCGGATCGGCTGGGGATGCCCGGCCGGGTCATCGGTCTTTCGTACGAGGCTTCATACCAGAGCGGGACGCTCCTCGGGGGAGTTTGTCAACTGCCCACCGCACATGATGCGCAGGCAACTACTGTCAGTGTCCGTCGGGCGACGCGGCCGGGTACACCGGTCCCGCCGACCGGCACCGCGATGACGCATGCCCGCCGCGCGCACCGCGTGAGGAAACAGGCCCGACGGACCAGTACGAGGACGCAGATGTCTCACCTCCGAGCACCGGCCACCCGTGCCGACCGCCGCGAGAGCGGCCGGCACGGGCGACCGGTCGCCCGACCCGCTCCCGCACTGCCCGAAACGCACATACGGCCCCAGCTCATGCGGCTCGCGGTACTGCCGCCCCTCGCGGTCGCGCTCAGCGCCACCGCCGCCGTGCTGTTCAGCATCCGCACCACCGGCGCACGCACCGGACCCACCCTGTGGGCCGTGCTCGCGGGAGCGGTCGCCGTGGCCGTCGCGGGCATCCTCATCGCCGCCGTGGCCGCCGACCGCGCCGCCCGCTCCGTCACCGACCGAGTCGACGCGTTGCGCCGCGCCGCCGCGCGCGGGGAGGCCGACCTGCACGCCCTGGTCGACGCGCTGCGCCAGGGCGAGACCCCGCCGCAGCGCAGCCCGCGCCGCCGGCCGCCCGAGGAGGCCGACGACTTCGAACTGCTGGCCGCCGATCTGGCCCGCGCGCACGACGGCGCCGTCACCGCCGTCGTGCGGGCCGCCCAGCTCTCCAGCCAGGCGGGCAGCGAGCAGAAGCTGGAGGTCTTCGTCAACCTCGCGCGCCGGCTCCAGTCCCTGGTGCACCGGGAGATCTCGATCCTCGACGATCTCGAGAACGAGATCGAGGACCCCGACCTGCTCAAGGGTCTGTTCCACGTGGACCACCTGGCCACCCGCATCCGGCGGCACGCCGAGAATCTCGCCGTGCTCGGCGGCGCCGTCTCCCGGCGCCAGTGGAGCAACCCGGTGAACATGACCGAGGTGCTGCGCTCCGCCATCGCCGAGGTCGAGCAGTACTCCCGGGTGAAACTGGTACCGCCGATCGACGGCGAACTGCGCGGCCACGCCGTCGCCGACGTGATCCACCTGCTCGCCGAACTCATCGAGAACGCCACGGTGTTCTCGGCGCCGCAGACCCAGGTGCTGCTCCGCGCCAACCTCGTCACCTCCGGACTCGCCGTGGAGGTCGAGGACCGCGGACTCGGCATGCCCGTCGCCGAACAGCACCGGATGAACGCCCTGCTCGCCGACCCCGACCAGGTCAACGTCGCCAGCCTGCTGGCCGACGGCCGCATCGGCCTCTACGTCGTCTCCCAACTCGGCCGCCGACACGGCATCACCGTGCGGCTGCAGACCAACATCTACGGCGGTGTGCAGGCCGTTCTCGTCGTCCCGCAGGCGCTGTTGGGAACGCCGCCCGAGGTACCGGGGACGACTGCCGACGCCGCCGTCGACCAGCCGCCGGACCCCGCGGACACCGGGGCGACGCGGCAGACGCAGCAGGTGCCGGCGCCCGTACCGCCGCCCGCGCAGATCCCGGCGGCACGGAGGGAGCCCGGTGCCCCGGCCCACCCCGGGACCGGTGCCGGATCCGCCGCTGGGCCCGGAGACGGGTATGCGGCCGGATCCACGGTCGGGCCGGAGGCGGGGGCCGGGTCCCAGGCCGGACCCGGGGCCGGGGCCGCCCCCGGTACCGGTCGGCGGCGG
Organism: Streptomyces sp. NPDC045022; assembly: GCF_056432605.1. NCBI lineage: Bacteria > Bacillati > Actinomycetota > Actinomycetes > Kitasatosporales > Streptomycetaceae > Streptomyces > Streptomyces sp. NPDC045022. The sequence continues at coordinate 26,465 of NZ_JBWKIR010000026.1, read as the reverse complement.
CACGCCCAGCGCGGGTCCGGGCGGCGGGAGCCCGAGACCAGGACGGCTCGGCGTGGTACCGAGAGCGGCGACGACGGGCGGAACGGAACTGTCCCCGCCCCGCTCCCGGTGCGCGGCGCCCAGGGCTCGCGGGCGACCCCCGCCGAGGCCGTGCCCGGCATCAGCGCCGAGGACCGGCCGGTGGTGGAGGCACACGCCGGTATGCCGCCCATCCCACGCGGCGACAGTGTGCGCGGCACCATGGACAAGCCCCGACTGCCCCGCCGCCGTGCCCAGGAGCACATCGTTCCCCAGTTGCGCGGCGGACCCGCACCCCGCCAGGACGGCGACACCGTCGAGGGCCATGACCCGGGACTGATGGCCGCCTTCCAACGTGGAATCGGACTCGCGGAGGCGCAGCAGCACAGGGATTCGGCGGTCGACGAGACGCCGGGCGCGGTGCCGACGGGCAGGGAGCCGGTGCACGAGGAGTCGACATATGGGGAGTCGACGTACGGCGAGGTGGCGTACGGCGAGGTGGCGTACCCGGAGTCGCAGCACACGGACTCCGCCCACATGCCGTCCCCCCATATGCCGTCCTCCCACATCACAGCGGCTCACCCGATCACCGGGCACATGGATGCCGCGCACATGGATGCCGCGCACATGTCGAGCGGTCACCTGCAGTCCGCCGTACCGGAGTCCCCGGAACCCATGCGGGCACGGCCCGAACACGCGGACCATGACCACACGGGCCTGAACCACATGGGCCCGGAGTCCACCCCCTCAGCCCCCGCGGCCCCGGACTACACGGTCCCGGACGGCACGCCCCCGGACCACACGGCCCCGGCTCCCATACCCCAGGCGCGCGCCCACGCGCCCGTATCCGACGGCATCCGTGGCACCGGCCGGACCGACGGGAGCGCCCCGGCCGGCTGACCGCACCCGCCCGTACGCACCCCACCCCCGGTACCCCCCCATCCAGCGCTCCCGCAGATCTTCGTACCCCAAGGAGTCGATCCACCATGGCGAGCGATGCGCCGACCGCCCACGCATCCGACCTCGACTGGCTGCTGAGCGGCCTCGTGCAGCGCGTACCGCACACCAGCAGCGCGGTGCTCCTGTCTAGCGACGGACTGGTGAAGTCCGTACACGGTCTCGACCCCGACAGCGCCGACCACATGGCGGCCCTGGCCTCCGGGCTGTACTCGCTAGGCCGCAGCGCCGGCGTCCGGTTCGGCGACGGCGGAGACGTCCGCCAGGTCGTCGTCGAACTCGCCTCGACGCTGCTGTTCGTCACCACCGCCGGTTCCGGCACCTGCCTGGCGGTGCTGGCCGGTCGCGAGGCCGACGCGGCCGTGCTCGGCTATGAAATGGCGATGCTGGTCAAGAGCGTCCGCCCCTACCTGGTGACCGCGCCCCGGCAGCATGCCGTCGGACCCACGGCGACGAGGCCTTGAGCGTGGCCGCAGCCGGCGACGGGCCCTGGCTGGACGACGCGGCCGGACGGCTCGTGCGCCCGTTCACGGTCAGCAACGGCCGCACCGAGCCGAGCATCGCCCTCGACCTGATGTCGCAGGTGATGGCCACCGGGGTGACCCCGCTCGGCTACCTGGGACCCGAGCACGCACAGGCGCTCCACCTGTGCCGTGCGCCTGTCTCGGTCGCCGAGGTCGCCGCTCAGCTGAAACTGCCCGCGGTGGTCACCAAGGTGCTGCTCTCGGACCTGGTCGACTGCGGTGCGCTGACCACCAGGCCACCCGCCTTCCACCACATTCCCACTGACCGGTCTCTGCTGGAGGCAGTGCTCGATGGACTACGACGACAGCTCTGACCCATTCCCCACCGCGCTCAAGATCCTCGTGGCGGGCGGGTTCGGGGTCGGCAAGACGACCTTCGTGGGCGCGGTCAGCGAGATCGCGCCGCTCAGCACGGAGGAGCTGCTCACCACGGTCAGCGTCGCCACGGACAATCTCGACGGCATCGAGAACAAGATGGAGACGACGGTCGCCATGGACTTCGGCCGGATCACCCTCGATCCGGAACATGTGCTGTACCTGTTCGGCACTCCGGGGCAGGAGCGGTTCTGGTTCATGTGGGACGAGCTGTCCGAGGGCGCGCTCGGGGCGGTGATCCTCGCCGACACCCGCCGGCTGCAGGACTGCTTCGCCGCCGTGGACTTCTTCGAGGAACGCGGGCTCGCCTTCATCATCGCCGTGAACGAGTTCGACGGGGGATTCCGTTACGACCCCGAGGAGGTGCGGGCCGCCATCGACCTCGACCCGGAGGTTCCGGTCGTCCGCTGCGACGCCCGTATCTCCAGCTCCGGTGTCCAGACCCTGCTCACCCTCGTACGCCACCTCCTCGCCCACACCCCGGAGCCCGCGCCCAGCCGTGGCGCCCACATGTGATTCCGCCCTACCGCCCACGGAGCCCCTATATGAGGTACGCCCACAGCGACGGAGCCCGGCCATGAGCTACGAGCCGCCCCGGCCGGTCCGGGGCCTGCTGCTCACCCCCGAGGACAGAGAGGCCCCCGCCCGCGTCCACCGGCTGCGCCGGCTCGGCCTCGCTGACCGGCCCGACCCCGCGCTGGACGCCTTCGCCGAGCACCTCGCCCAGCTCACCGGGGCGCCGTACGCCATGGTCAACTTCGTCGGCGAGGAGCATCAGTTCTTCGCGGGCCTGAGTGCCCCCGCCATCGCCCCGTTCGTCCGCGAGGACGGCAGCAGAGCCGAGCTGGGCCGGGTCCTGCCGCGCGACCACGGCTTCTGCCCCCATGTGGTGGTCCGCCGCAAGGCGCTGGTCCTGGAGGAGGTCCGCGACTACCCGCGGTTCGCCGGTAACCCGGTCGTCGACGCATACGGAATCAGGTCCTATCTCGGCGCCCCGCTCATCGACAGCTCCGGTATGGCGCTCGGCACCGTGTGCGCCGCCGACACAGAGCCCCGCGTCTGGGGGAGGGCGGGCCTGGAGGCCATCAAGGCACTCGCCGCCGACCTGGTCGTACGCCTCGAACGGAGCGCGGACGACGGCCTGCCCCTCTGAGCGCGGGCAGCGCGGGGGGTATCGCGAGGGGCATGAAGGAAAGCTGAGGCGGCGGTTAAGAAAAGCTCGATGGACCCCGGCCCGCGCATACGGCAGATTGCGGGGTGATCTCACCCCCCTGACCTGGCCCGCGGGCGCCTTCGGCATGCCGCGGACCGGGACCTCACCCACAGGAGCCGTAGCGTTGAAGGCGCTGGTCAAGGAGAAGGCGGAGCCAGGGCTCTGGCTGACGGACGTCCCGGAGCCCGCCATCGGTCCCGGTGACGTGCTCATCAAGGTCATGCGGACCGGTATCTGCGGCACCGACCTGCACATCCGGGCCTGGGACGGCTGGGCGCAGCAGGCGATCCGCACCCCGCTCGTGGTCGGGCACGAGTTCGTCGGGCAGGTCGTCGAGGCCGGGCGCGATGTGAGCGACATCCGCATCGGCGACCGGGTCAGCGGCGAGGGCCACCTGGTGTGCGGCAAGTGCCGCAACTGCCTGGCCGGCCGCCGCCACCTGTGCCGGGCCACCGTCGGTCTCGGCGTCGGCCGCGACGGAGCCTTCGCCGAGTACGTGGCCCTGCCCGCGTCCAATGTGTGGGTGCACCGCGTCCCCGTCGACCTCGACGTCGCCGCGATCTTCGACCCGTTCGGCAACGCCGTGCACACCGCGCTGTCCTTCCCGCTGGTCGGCGAGGACGTCCTGATCACGGGCGCCGGACCGATCGGCCTGATGGCCGCCGCGGTGGCCCGGCACGCGGGCGCCCGCAACGTCGTCATCACCGACGTCAGCGAGGAGCGCCTGGAGCTGGCCCGCAAGATCGGCGTGAGCCTCGCCCTGAACGTCGCCGAGTCCACGATCGCCGAGGGGCAGCGGGAGCTGGGACTGCGCGAGGGCTTCGACATCGGCCTGGAGATGTCCGGCCGCGCCGAGGCCATGCGGGACATGATCGCCAACATGACGCACGGCGGCCGGATCGCGATGCTCGGCCTGCCGGCGCAGGAGTTCCCGGTCGACTGGGCCCGGATCGTCACTTCGATGATCACCATCAAGGGCATCTACGGCCGCGAGATGTTCGAGACCTGGTACGCGATGTCGGTGCTGCTGGAGAGCGGCCTGGACCTCGCCCCGGTGATCACCGGCCGGTACGGCTACCGCGACTTCGAAGCGGCCTTCGCCGACGCCGCCGGCGGCACCGGCGGCAAGATCATCCTGGACTGGACCGCGTAACACCCCTCGCCCGTCAGCACCTTCTCCGTCAGCACCTTCAGGAGCCCTCTCATGTTCGACTCTGTCCGCGACGACCTGCGCGCCGCACTCGACGAGATCCGCGCCGCCGGCCTGCACAAGCCCGAGCGGGTCATCGACAGCCCGCAGTCCGCGACCGTCAACGTCACCGCCGGCGGCCGCCCCGGCGAGGTCCTCAACTTCTGTGCCAACAACTACCTCGGCCTCGCCGATCACCCCGAGGTGATCGCCGCCGCCCACCAGGCCCTGGACCGCTGGGGCTACGGCATGGCCTCCGTCCGCTTCATCTGCGGCACCCAGGAGGTGCACAAGGAGCTGGAGGCCCGGCTGTCGGCGTTCCTCGGCCAGGAGGACACGATCCTGTACTCCTCCTGCTTCGACGCCAACGGCGGTGTCTTCGAGACCCTGCTGGGCGAGGAGGACGCGGTGATCTCCGACGCCCTCAACCACGCCTCCATCATCGACGGCATCCGTCTGTCCAAGGCCCGCCGATTCCGCTACGCCAACCGCGACCTCGCGGACCTGGAGACCAAGCTCAAGGAGGCGTCCGGCGCCCGGCGCCGCCTGATCGTCACCGACGGCGTCTTCTCCATGGACGGCTACGTGGCACCGCTCGGCGAGATCTGCGACCTCGCCGACCGCTACGACGCCATGGTCATGGTCGACGACTCGCATGCCGTCGGCTTCGTCGGCCCCACCGGCCGCGGCACCCCCGAGCTGCACGGCGTCATGGACCGCGTCGACATCATCACCGGCACGCTGGGCAAGGCCCTCGGCGGCGCCTCCGGCGGCTATGTCGCCGCCCGCGCCGAGATCGTCGCCCTGCTGCGCCAGCGCTCCCGCCCGTACCTGTTCTCCAACACGCTCGCCCCGGTCATCGCCGCCGCCTCCCTCAAGGTCCTCGACCTGTTGGAGTCGGCCGACGACCTGCGCGTCCGCCTCGCCGAGAACACCGCGCTCTTCCGCCGCCGGATGACCGAGGAGGGCTTCGACATCCTTCCCGGTGACCACGCCATCGCGCCCGTCATGATCGGCGAGGCGGCGAAGGCGGCCCGGATGGCCGAACTGCTGCTGGAGCGCGGCGTCTACGTGATCGGCTTCTCCTACCCGGTCGTCCCGCAGGGCCAGGCTCGGATCCGCGTCCAGTTGTCCGCCGCGCACTCCACGGACGACGTCAACCGCGCGGTCGACGCGTTCGTCGCGGCCCGTGCCGAGCTGGAGGCCTGACCGGGGCGGACCCCCTGGGATAATTGACGGCATGATCGAAGCACGGCGGCTCCACATCCTCCGTGCGGTGGCCGACCACCGCACGGTCACCGCGGCAGCCGCCGCGCTCTACCTCACCCCCTCGGCCGTCTCCCAGCAGCTGGCGGCCCTGGAGCAGGAGACCGGCCACCGCCTGGTCGAGCGCGGCGCCAAGGGAGTACGGCTCACCCCGGCCGGCGAGATCCTGCTCAGCCACACCAACGCGGTCCTCGCCCAGCTGGAGCGGGCCGAGGCCGAGCTGGCCGCCTACAGCTCGGGCGAGGCGGGCACGGTCACCGTGGCCGCCTTCGCGACCGGCATCGCCGAGGTCGTGGCGCCCGCCGTGGCCCGCCTCTCGGCCCGCGCCCCCGGCATCCGCATCCGCGTCCAGGACGCCGAGGGCGACGCCAGCCTGCCGATGGTCCTGGACCGGCAGGTGGACGTGGCGGTCGCCGTCGAGTACCGGGGCGCCCCGTCCGCCGACGACCCCCGGCTCACCCATGTCCCGCTGTACGCCGAGCCGTTCGACGCCGTCGTGCCGGTCGGCCACCGCCTGGCGGACACCGCCGAGGTGCCCCTCGCCGAACTGGCCAAGGACTCGTGGATCGGCCCGTACCCCGGCAACCCCTGCCACGACGTGGTCGTCCTGGCCTGCGAGAGCGCCGGCTTCCAGCCCCGTCTGGAACACTCCTCCGACGACTTCCGGGCCGTCGTCGCCCTCGCCTCGGCCGACGCCGGGGTGGCCCTCGTACCGCGCTCCGCGCTGCACGGCATGGACCTCACGGGCGTGGTCGTCCGCCCGGTCGACGGCGTGGCCCCGACCCGCCGGGTCTTCGCGGCCGTACGCCGGGGAGCCGAGGGGCACCCGTTGATCCGGCCGGTGCTGGAGGCGCTGGGGGAGGCGGCACAGGCGTGAGCCCGCCGTAACACGCTCGTCTCATATTCGGGATAGCCTCCCGAATATGAGAGACGAGGATCCCATCGACACCCGGCTCGGCGCCCGGCTCGCCGAACTCCGGGCGCAACACGGCTGGTCCCTGGGCGAGTTGGCGGAGCGCAGCGGAGTGAGCAGGTCGACCCTGTCCCGGGCCGAGCGGGCCGAGATCAGCGCGACCGCCGCACTCCTCAACCGCCTCTGCCACGTCTACGGACGCACCATGTCCCAACTGCTCAGCGAGGTCGAGGCCGAGCCGGCCCCACTGGTCAGGGCGGAGGAGCAGCAGGTCTGGGCGGACCGCGCCTCCGGTTTCGTACGCCGGTCCGTGTCGCCGCCGCACGCCGGCCTGCGCGGCGAACTGGTCGAGGGCCGGCTCACCCCGGGCGCCGACATCGCCTACGACCGCCCGCCCGTGCCCGGCCTCGAACAGCACCTGTGGGTCCTCGACGGCGCGCTCGAGGTGACCGTCGGCGACACAGGTCACGCCCTGGACGCCGGCGACTGCCTGCGAATGCGCGTCTTCGGCCCGACGCGGTTCCGCTGCACCGGATCCGGCGAGACGCGCTATGTGCTGGCGGTGGTACGGCCATGAGGGTGCTGTGCTGGAACGACACCCACCTACGGGAACGGACCGAGGAGTTGGCCGGCCTGCTGGCCGACACCGTGGCCGGGGGCGCCTCGGTCGGCTTCCTCGCACCGCTCGGGCAGGCGGAGGCCGCGGCCTGGTGGCGGGAGCGGGCGGACGCCGTGGCGGCCGGCCGGCTGACGGTGTGGGTGGCCGTGGACGACACGGACCGGGTGGTGGGCACGGTCAGCCTGGCGCTGCCCGGCAAGCCCAACAGCCGCCACCGCGCCGAACTCGTGAAGCTGATGGTGCACCGCACCGCGCGCGGGCGGGGTCTCGGCCGCCGGCTCCTCGCCACCGCCGAGCACGCGGCCGTGTCCGCCGGCCTCACCCTCCTCCACCTCGACACCGAGACCGGCAGCCCGGCCGAGCACCTGTACCGCTCGGCCGGCTGGACCCGGGCCGGCACCATCCCCGACTACGCCCGGACCCCCGCGGGCGAGTTGCGCCCCACGACCCTGTACTTCAAGCGGCCGGGTGCTCGGCAGGGGTGACTGTCAGTGGCACGGGCTACCGTGCGTGGCATGCCGGACGCAGAAGACGTACGCCGTATCGCCCTGTCCCTGCCGGACACCACGGAGAAGGTCGCCTGGAGCATGCCCACGTTCCGGGTGGCCGGGAAGATGTTCGCCACGCTCCCGGAGGACGAGACGTCCATCGCCGTGCGCTGCCCGAAGGAGGAGCGTGACGAACTGGTGCTGGCCGAGCCGGACAAGTTCTGGATCGCCGACCACGAGGCGCAGTTCGCCTGGGTGAGAGCGAGACTCGCCGCGCTGGAGGACGAGGGCGAGTTGCGGGCCGTCCTCGCCGACTCCTGGCGCCAGGCGGCTCCGCCCCGACTCCTGGACGCCCACCCCGAGTTGGGGCTGCCGCCCGGGGGCTGAAAACACCCGGTGGGCGCGGGCGGGGCGTGGCATGATCCCGCGCGGCGGAAGCGGCTGGTGGCCCCGCCGGGTCGGCAGGGAGGGGAGCACCTCACGTGACCGGAACGGACTCACGGCACGACAACGCTGCACGGACCGTACACGGGAGCCGAGCCGAGCCGGCGCCCCGGCCGTCCGGTCGCGGGACTTCGCCCTGTTCTTCCTGGCCCGGGCCGTCGCCCGCCTCGGCGACACGATGCTGCCCGTGGCGCTCGCCGCCGGCCTGCTGGAGCACGGATACGGCGCGGCCGCGGTCGGCCTCGCCATGGCCTCGACGGCGCATCGAGCCCGTGCGCGGCCACATGCTCCTCGCGGGCCCCGCGGCCCGTGCGCTCGGCGTCGACCGGGTGTTGCTGGTCTCCGGCGCGGTGAGCCTGGGGGTGGCCGCGGCCCTGCTCGGGGTCCCGGCGATACGCGGTCTCGTGCGGGCCGACGCGAGAGGTCCCGCGGCGAAGGCTCCCTGGTTCACGCTCGCGTCGCGACGCGCTGCCCGCGGCTCACGAACCGGCCGATCCGCTCCCGCAGAGTGCGCGCATCGAGCCCGTGCGCCGCCACATGCTCCTCGATGGTCCCGTAACGGCGCAGCTCACGGCGGCCGACGCCCAGCCCGAGCACCCGGTGCGGAATGTCGGCCAGCGCCTCGCTCACCGCGCCCGTCGACGTCCCCGCGAGATACGGCTCCACCAGTACGACATCGCTGCCCGCCGTCTCCGTGGCCCGGCGCAGCCCCGCCGTGTCGAAGGGCCGTACGGTCGTCGCGTACAGGACGGTCACGTCCAGCCCCTCGGTGGCCCCGAGGACGGCGTCCAGCACCGGGCCGACCGCGACGACGACACCGGAGCGGCCCTCGCGGACCGTCACGAAGCGCTCGCCGTCGATCACCCGGCCCTGCCGGTTGGACTGCGCGGAGAGCCGCACGTACACCTTGTCGTCGCCCGCGGCGACCGCGTGCTGCAGCAGCGTCTCGGCCTCGTCGGGGTGCCCGGGCACGTGTACGGTCCAGCCGTCCAGCGTGTCGAGGAGGGCCACGTCACCCGGGGCCATATGGGTGTAGCCCCCGGCCGGCCAGTCGAAGGAGGCGGCGGCGCTCACCAGCACCGCTCCGGCGTCCTGATGCCCCAGATCCAGTTTGACCTGCTCGAACGGCCGCTCCACGAGGAAGCTGGCGAAGGTGTGCACGACCGGCCGCAGTCCGGTGAGCGCGAGCCCCGCCGCCGCCCCGACCAGGAGCTGCTCGCGGATGCCGACGTTGATCACCCGGTCGGGATGCCGGCGCATGGCCTCGCGGAAGCCGTCCACGCCGATCTCGGCGAGGACGACCGCGACCCGCGGGTCCTCGTCCAGCAGCCGGGAGACGACGGGGGCGAAACGGTCACGCATGGTGTCCATGGAGGTGTGCCCTTTCCGGAGAGCAGGACTGGGTCAGGCGTTCTTCGCTTCGACACGGGCCACGACCACGTGCGGCCGGCCCGGGTGCGGGGTCGTGAACGCGGCGTACAGGGCCTCGTGGTCGCGCCCGTCGACGGTCACCGCGGACCAGCCCGCGGCCTCGAAGCGGGCGGCGATCCCACCAGGCAGCGCATGGCTGGCGGAAGAGTTGTCGACCACCACGGTGTGCAGCCGCTCCAGGCCGGCGGGCCCGGCGAAGGCGATCGCCTCGTGATTGCTGCCCTCGTCCAGCTCGGCGTCCCCGATCAGCACCCACACCGCCGGGGCGTGCAGTCCCTGCGCCCGCAGCCCCAGCGCGGTGCCCACGGCGATGGGCAGCCCGTGCCCGAGCGACCCGCTGCCGATCTCTGCCCCCGGCACCAGCACGCGGTCCGGGTGATGCCCGAGCGGGGAGTCGTACGACCCGAACCCGGGCAGCCACTCGACGGGCACGAAGCCCTTCGCGGCCAGCACGGCGTAATACGCCATGGGCCCGTGCCCCTTGCTCAGCAGGAACCGGTCCCGGCCCGGATCGTTCCGCCGCTCCGGCGTGACCCGGAGCACCCGGTCGTACAGCACCCACAGCACGTCGAGCGTGGAGGTGGCCGCCGGCCCGTGCTTCTCGTCACCGGTCATCGAACGCATCAGCCCGGGCAGGTCGTCATGGCCGTACGTACGGTGCTCATCCGCTGTGATCGTCATGCCGCCGATGATCCAACCTCAACCGAACTTGAGGTCAAGCGGAAACGGATGCGCGACCACCGACCCGAGTGCGGTATTGTTTCCCTGCGCGTTTCGACCGGGGAAACCCCAGGTCAAACGGGTATCGGGACGTGGCGCAGCTTGGTAGCGCACTTGACTGGGGGTCAAGGGGTCGCAGGTTCAAATCCTGTCGTCCCGACCAGCTTTTTTGCCGGTCGGAGGCCGTCTTCTCATCGCTGAGAAGACGGCCTTTGTCGTGTGTCCCCGAGATCAGAGGGTCAGGCCCACATGCGCGAGGGCCTGCTTCAGCAGCACCCCCTGCCCGCCCGGCATCTCGCTCTGCACGGCCGGCGAGGCGGCCTCCTGCGGACTGAACCAGAGCAGGTCCAGAGCGTCCTGCCGCGGGCGGCAGTCGCCGGCCACCGGCACGATGTAGGCCAGCGACACCGCGTGCTGACGCGGGTCGTGGAACGGCGTGATGCCCGCCGTCGGGAAGTACTCCGCGACCGTGAACGGCTGCAGGGAGGGCGGGACGCGGGGCAGGGCGACCGGGCCGAGGTCCTTCTCCAGGTGGCGCAGCAGCGCGTCGCGGACCCGCTCGTGGTGCAGGACGCGGCCGGAGACCAGGGTCCGGCTGACCGTTCCGTCCTGTCCGATGCGCAGCAGCAGGCCGATGCTGGTGACTTCGCCGCTGTCGTCCACGCGCACGGGCACGGCCTCGACGTACAGGATCGGCATCCGGGCCCTGGCCATTTCCAGCTCGTCCGTGGTCAGCCAGCCGGGCGTGGTTTCGGTCATGTCAGACATTGCTTGATCATACTTTCCGGGTGGGGGGCCCGCCGAGGTCGCGGGCGGGTTCGGTTGCGGGCAGTCCGTACAGTCGGCGGGCGTTGTCGCGGCCCGTCCACGCCGCGATCCGCAGGGCGTCGGGCAGGCTCAGCTCGTCGGCGTCCACCCGGGCCTGGAGCAGGCCGGCGAGCCCCTGACGGAAGGAGAGCGCGCCCAGGTGGTGGAACTCGGCCACACCGTAGGCGTCGGAGCTGTACAGCAGTTTGCGGAACGGGGTGATCTCCAGTGCCTCCTCCAGCACCGCCCGGCAGCGGGCCGGGCCGGTGTAGTGCAGGGCGAGTCCGACGTCCAGGTACACCTGCCGGAACACCGCGGACAGGTAGGCGGCCTGGCGATGGTAGGGCCAGCAGTGCAGGAGAAGGACCGGGATGGTGCCGGACGTCAGGTGCAGCCAGTCGGTGAGCAGGGCCGGGTCCGCGCGGTGCAGTCGTACGTCGGCGTCACCGAAGCCGGTGTGGAGCTGCAGGGGCAGGCCCAGGTCGACGGCGGTCCACAGCAGGTGCCGTACCAGGACCGGGTCGGCGAGGCGGCCGCCCCGCGCGAGCCAGCGGGCGGCGGCCCCGGTCACCTCCCCGTCCGTCGGACGCGCCGGATCGACGGCGAAGCCGGTGCGGTAGGCCGCCACCGACTTCACCGCCACCACACCCGGCCGGCGTACGGCCTCCTCGGCGGCCGTACGGAACGCCGAGGCGTACGCGTCCGGTTCCACGCCCCGCGCGGCCACCGCCTCGGCGAGCTGCTCCAGGCGTACGACCTCATAAGCGGCGGCCGCTGCCGAGCGGGCCAGCTCGGCGGGGGTGGTGACCGGGTGCGGCGCGTAGCCGGTGTCCACGCAGAACACCTCCGCTCCGGACGCCGTCAGGAAGCGGCGGTTGACCTCCTGCCAGCCGAGGGCCGCGCGCCGGGCCAGGTAGTCGGCCGGTGGCGCGTGCCGGGGGAGGTCCAGCAGGGGCGCGCAGTGGCGGCGGACGGCCACACCGACGGGGCTGTCGAAGGGCGAGACACCCGGCCAGGCCTCGCCCTCGGTGATGAGGGACTCGAACGCACCGGCGGTCAGGTCGGCCGTCACGGCACCGTGGCAATGGTGGTCCACCAGGGGCAGCGCGGCGAGGGTCTCGTGGACCGGTCCCGAGGCGCTGGTCATCGTTCAGTACGTCCAGCGGTAGGCCGCCGCCACCTGGGCGTCGTCGAGGCCGGCCACGGCCGCTGCCTCGCCGAGGCGTACGGCGATCACGGCGTCCGCGAGGACCGGGCCCAGCGCGTCCCGCAGCACCGGGTCCGCGCGGAACTCCTCCACGGCCCGCGGCAGCGACTGCGGCAGCCGCCGTACGCCCAGGGCCGCCGCCTCGTCCACGCCGTACCGGGCCGGGTCGCCGGTGATCTCCTCGGGGAGGGACAGGGCCCGCGTCAGGCCGTCGAGACCCGCGGCGATCACGCAGCCGAGGGCCAGGTAGGGGCTGGCGGCCAGGTCGACCGGTTTGACCTCCAGGTTGGCGTCCTGGTCCCGGCGGCCCGCCATGCCCGTGATCAGCCGCAGGGCCGCCTCGCGGGTCTCGCGGCCCCAGGCGGTGAACACCCCCGCCCATCGGGAGGGCTGGAGCCGTAGATAACTGGCCGGGCTGGGGGCGGTGACCGCGGTCAGCGCGGGGAGGTGGGCGAGCACCCCGGCCACGAAGGACTCCGCGTCGGCCGTCATGCCGTACCGGCGCTCACCGCCCGCGTGCAGGTTCACCCCGTCGCGCCAGCAGGACAGGTGCAGGTGGCCGCCGTTGCCGACGCCCTCGGCGGACACCGCGGGCGCGAACGACACCCGCAGGCCGTGCCGCTGCGCCACCGCCCGGATCGTCTGGCGCACCAGGACGCTGCGGTCGGCCGCCGCCACCGGGTCCAGCGCGCCCACCGAGACCTCGAACTGCCCGGCCGCGTACTCGGGGTGGAGCTGGTCGACGTCCACGCCCTGCGCGGCGCACGCGGCCAGCAGGTCGGCGGTGTAGTCGCTCAGCTCGACCTGCCGGATCGCGCCATACGCCGGCCCGGAGACCGCGGGCACGAACTCCCCGGCGGGCGCCGAACCGAGCCCGACCGCCCACTCGATCTCGACGGCCGCCTTGAAGGCGAGGCCGTGCCGCTCGGCGGCGTCGGTGACGACCCGGCGCAGAAAGGTTCGGGCACAGCCCGGGTGCCGGGCGCCCTCCTGGGTGATCCGGTCCACCGGCGCCCACGCCCAGCCGGGCTGCCCGGCCAGCGCCACCAGCTGATCGAGGTCCGGGTAGAGCCTGAGGTCGCCGTCCGGGGAACCGAGCACGTCGGTGGTGACGATCGAGTCGTCCGCGAGGAAGGTGTCGAACACCGGGGACATGCCCACACCCCAGGACGCTGCCGCCTCCAGCCGCGCCGTCGGGATCGTCTTCACCCGGCCGACGCCCGCCGTGTCGACGTAGGCCAGCACGATGCCGCGTACGCCCTTCGCGGCCAGGTCGGCGGTGAGTGCGGCGACCCGGCGCAGATCACCGGGACGCCCGCCGGGCACGGGGTCGGCAAGGGTGGTCATACGTCCTCCTCGGCGGGCTCTGCGGCGCAGCGGCCAGGTTCAGCGTTTCACGGCCACCGCGCCGAACTGCGGCACCGGGGCCGCGGACGCCGGCTCCGCGCGCCACTGCGAGCACGGCACCAGACCCGGCTCGACCAGGTCGAGACCGTCGAGGAACCCGGCGATCTGCGCCCTGCTGCGGGCGGTGATCGGCGGGGTGGCGTTGGCGTTCCAGAACTCCATCGCGGCGATGTTGCCCTCGCCGCCCACGTCACCGTCGTAGGTCGGGTGGGTGAGCACGAGGGGGCTGCCGGAGGGCACCGCCGCCATCAGCCGCCGCACGATGTCCCGGGCCTCACCGGTGTCCAGCACGAAGTTCAGGACGCCCAGCATCATCACCGCGACCGGCCGGCTCAGGTCCAGGGTCTCGCCGGCGCGCCGCACGATGCCGTCCGGGTCGTGCGCGTCGGCGTCGATGTAGTCGGTGACGCCCTCGGGGGAGCTGGTGAGCAGCGAGCGGGCGTGCACGAGCACGATCGGATCGTTGTCGACGTACACGATCCGCGACTCGGGGGCGATCCGCTGGGCGATCTCGTGGATGTTGTCCACGGTCGGCAGGCCCGTGCCGATGTCGAGGAACTGCCGGATCCCGCGCTCGGCGGCCAGGAACCGCACCGCCCGCGCCAGGAACCCCCGGTCCGCGCGGGCCACCGCCCGGATCACCGGGAACATCCCCGCGACGTGCTCACCGACCCGCTGGTCGACCTCGTAGTGGTCCGTGCCGCCGATCCAGTAGTCCCACACCCGGGCGTTGTGCGCCACGGAGGTGTTCAGCTTCGCCGGTCCGGCCGCCCGGGACTGCCCCTTGGTCACGTCGCCGCCCTCCTCACCCGCGGTTGTCCGCCGTCATTGTGCCGCCCGTCGATCGCGCTGTCCCGGGAAACGCGCACCATGGGCGGTTCGGGGTGCCTTCGGGACGTTCCGGCCCATGAGGAACACTGGTCCGGTACCCCGTCGCCGACCGGAAGCAGGACATGCCCGCCACGCCCACGCCCCTCCTGGACGCCCCCGGCCTGCCCGTCGGCCCCGCCGACATCCGGCTCGTCGTCACCGACATGGACGGCACGCTGCTCGACGACGCCAAGCGGATCCCCGACGGGCTGTGGCCGATGCTCACCGAACTGCGTCGGCGCGGGGTGCTGTTCAGCCCGGCGAGCGGCCGCCAGTACGCCACGCTGGCCGGGCAGTTCACGGACGTCGCCAAGGGCATGGTGTTCATCGCGGAGAACGGCACGTACGTGGTCCGGGACGGCGTGGAGCTGAGTTCCGACCCGCTGGAGAAGTCCGTCGCCGCCGGGGTGGCGCGGACGGTACGGCGGCTGGTCGCGGACGGTGCGGACGTCGGCGCCGTCGTGTGCGGCAAGCGGTCGGCGTACGTCGAGCGGACCGACGAGGCGTTCCTGGCCGAGGTGCGCAAGTACTACGTCGAGCACCGGATCGTGCCGGACGTCACCGCCGTCGACGACGACCTCATCAAGGTCGCGCTGTTCGACTTCGGGTCCGCCGAGCGCTCCACCGCCCCGGCCCTCGCGGAGTTCGCCGGCACCCACCAGGTCGTCGTCTCCGGTGAGCACTGGGTCGACGTCATGAACCGCACCGCCAACAAGGGCACCGCCCTGCGCGGCCTCCAGCGCACGCTCGGGATCACCCCGGCGCAGACCATGGTGTTCGGCGACTACCTCAACGACCTGGAAATGCTCGACGCCGCCGAGTGGTCGTTCGCGATGGCCAACGCCCACCCCGAGGTCGTACGCCGGGCCCGCCACGTGGCCCCGTCCAACAACGACAACGGCGTGCTGCGCACCATCGCCCGCGTGCTCGGCCTGTAGGTGTGACCCTGGTGGCCCGCTGGCCCGCTGGCCCGCTGCCGCGACGAAGTGGCCGTCCTCTTCAGTGCTCCTCGCTCCTCCGCCCGGCCGGCCCCGGTGGTCTCGCGGGACGTGGCCGGGCAGCGGTCCCGCCCGATCACGCGGCCCGGCCGAGACAGTCTTCGGCCACCCGCTTGTCGAGCGCGGCCCGCACCAACGCGGCGGCCAGGACGGCCGGTTCGGCGGTCCCGGCGAGCGCGGTCAGCCTCTCCGGATCCTCCGGCAGGCCGAGCCGCCGCGCCCCGGACAGCGCCTTGCCGTCGAGGTAGGGCGCCAGCTCCGGCCACACGCGCTGTGCCTCGCGCAGGAAGATGTCGGCGCCGGCCGGGCCCACGCCGGGCTCCTCCTGGAGCAGCCGCCTGAGTTCGCCGGTGTCGCCGTGGGCCTCCTCGTGCAGGCGGCGCAGGTCCCCCTGCCAGCGGTCGAGCAACAGCTCGGCGCCGTCGCCCAGCTGGGTCGCCGTGCGCTCGTCGTAGCGCCGGTAGCCGCCCCGGCCGAGCGCGTCCACCCGCTGCTGCCAGTCGGCCTCGGCCATCCGGCGCGGGCTGTCGAGGCGGTCCTCGTGCAGGGCCCGCGCGGCCGCGACCGCGACCGAGGCCCGGATGCGGGCGCTGAGCAGCAGGGACAGCACGAGCAGCCGGTACAGCGGCTGGGGGGTGTCGGTCAGGCGGATGCCCGCCTCCTCGGCGTACGTCCGCCCGTGCCCGGACACCAGCTCGCGCACGACCCGTTCTTCGCGGTTCATGGTCTATGGCCTCGGGGGGCGGCTCATGGCTTGAGCGGGTCGTGGCCCAGCGTCATCAGCCGGTGCCGGCGGCGGGTGTCCTCCGGCGTCCGCTCCGGCTCGGGCTCGTTCTCGATGTCCGCGAGGTCATCCACGGTGTCGACGACCTTGTGCATCACCCGGATGTCGTCCTCGGTGAGATCGGTGCGGCGCTTCTGGAGGATGGCGAGAACATGCTGCCCGGTCGGCGTGCCCGCCTGCTCGGGCAGGGGCTCCGCCTCCTCGTCGGCGTCCCGGACCCTGAGCCAGGCCGCGAGTTCCGCCGAGGTCATGTTCACCACGCGGTGGAAGTCCTCCCACAGCGCGTCGAGTTCCAGGGGGTCGGCCATGGTTTCCCTTCCGTACGGGGGCGGGTGTCCTAGCTGGAGGCGTCGTCGCGCGGCCAGTTCTCGGCCTGGAACATCCAGCGCTGCTTCTCCAGGTCGGCCGTGATGGAGATCAGCAGGTCCTGGGTGACCGGATCGGCCTTCTCGGTGGCCTCGATCCGCTCGCGCAGCCGGCCGACGGCCGACTCCAGCGTCGACACCATCAGCCCCACCACCTCCGTGTCGCGCAGCCAGCCGTCCCTGGTGCCGGGCAGCGCGAAGGTCGCGGCGATGGTCTCCGGGCGGCCGTCCGGCGAGACACCCAGCGCGGCCGCACGCTCGGCGACCGTGTCCGAGTGGGCACGAGCGGTCGCGACCACCTCGTCCAGCTGGAGGTGGATCGACCTGAACCGGGGGCCCACGATGTTCCAGTGCGCCTGCTTCCCGACCAGCGACAGGCCGAGCAGGTCGACCAGGGTCTCCTGAAGGGCGGTCCCGGTGACGCCGAGAGCCTCCTTGGGCAGCGTGCTCTTGACCACGGTCATGGTGCGTCCGTTCCCTTTCGTCAGTGGTCTGCGGTCACGTCCGACAGGGCGGGTGCCCCAGCGTCACGGGGCGCAAACAGGCCTGATCAGCGGGGCAGCGCGCCGTCCAGGAAGCGGATCAGCTCCGCGAAGACCTGCTCCTTGTCCGTCTCGTGGAACACCTCGTGCCGGGCCCCCGTGAAGATCCGCTCGGTCAGCCGGCCGCCGCTGAGCCGCTCGACCCCGACCCGGCTGCCCGGCAGCGGCACCAGCCGGTCGTCCTCCCCGTGCAGCCACAGCAGCGGCAGCGGGCCGACGTCACCGCCCTCGGTGACGGTCTCCAGGGTCCGCACGAACGCCTGGAGCGTCGGCCGCTTCATCGGCCCGTGCCAGACCAGCGGGTCGGCGGCGTACGCGGCGCCCACGGCCGGGTCCCGGGAGAGCGCGGCCGGGTTGATCGGGGTGTCCGGGATCTCCTCCAGGGCCAGCAGCCGCCCCGGCAGCTCCCAGGCGCCGATCACCGGGCCGGACAGCACCAGTGCGCTCAGCTCCCGCCCGTACCGCTGGGCGCAGCGGGCCGCGATCAGGCCGCCCATGGAGTGGCCGACCAGGACGAGCGGCAGGCCCGGGTGAGAGGCCCGGGCCAGGTCCGCCACGGCGTGCACATCGGTGACCACGTCCTCGAAGTCCACGATCAGCACGCGCTCACCCGCCGACCGTCCGTGCCCGAGGTGGTCGGGCGCGTACACGGCCGCACCGTGCCCGGTGAGCACGGCGGCCAGTTCCCCGTACCGGCCCGCGTGCTCGCCGTACCCGTGCACCAGGAGCGCCAGGTAGCGGGGCGCCGGGTGCGGCCACTGGCGTACGGCCACGGCGCCGCCGGTGCCGTCCAGGACGTGCTCACGGACGTGGGGCATGTCTCCTCCAGCTGCTCGGGAAGGTCCGGGGGGATCTTCCCAGTGAGCGGGTCGGAGGTCTATAGTCTAAAACTAGCAGTGCTAATTAAGAGGGGCTGCGGAACAACCGCGTCCCAGCTGATCCACAGCGTCGTAGGTCAGGAGTCCAGTCGTGCGTCCCGTCCACTTCGCGGCCGCCCGCCGCACCCCCATCGGCAAGCTGCGCGGAGCCCTGTCCTCCGTCCGGCCCGACGATCTGGCCGCGGCCGTGATCCGCCGGCTGGTGGCCGACGTGCCCGCCCTCGACCCCGCCCGGATCGACGACGTCTACTGGGGCGCGGCCAACCAGGCCGGCGAGGACAACCGCAACGTCGCCCGCATGGCCGCCCTGCTCGCCGGGCTCCCCGAGTCCGTGCCCGGCGCCACCGTGAACCGGCTGTGCGCCTCCGGTCTGGAAGCGGTCACCACCGCGGCCCGGACGATCGCCGCGGGCGAGGCCGACATCGTCATCGCGGGCGGCTCCGAGTCCATGAGCCGCGCCCCCTTCGTGCTGCCCCGCCCCGACGAGGCCCTGCCGCAGCGCATCGAGACCCACGACACCCGGCTCGGCTGGCGCCTGGTCAACCCCGCCATGAAGGACCTGCACGGCCTGCTGGCCATGGGCGAGACCGCCGAGGAGGTCGCCGGGCGCTACGGCGTCTCCCGCGAGCGCCAGGACGCCTTCGCGCTGCGCAGCCACCAACTCGCCGCCGCCGCACGGAAGAACGGCCACTTCGACGACGAACTCCTGCCCGTCGAGCGCCCGGACGGCGTTGTGGTCGAACAGGACGAGTGCGTCCGCGAGGACACCTCGCTGGAGAAGCTGTCGCGTCTCAAGCCGGTCTTCCGCCAGGGCGGTACGGTCACGGCGGGCAACGCCTCGCCGATGAACGACGGGGCGGCCGGTCTGCTGCTGGTCAGCGAGGAGGCGCTGAACGAGCTGGGGCTGGAGTCCCTGGGGCGCTATGTCGCGGGTGCCTCCGCCGGGGTCCACCCCGATGTGATGGGCATCGGCCCGGTCCCCGCCACCCGCAAGGCGCTCGCCCGGGCCGGCTGGGAGATCGGCGACCTGCGGGAGGCGGAGTTCAACGAGGCGTTCGCCGCGCAGGCCCTCGCGTGTGTCGACCAGTTGGGCATCGACCCCGACCTGGTGAACCCCACCGGCGGCGCCATCGCCCTCGGCCACCCGCTGGGCTGCTCCGGCGCCCGCATCCTGACGACCCTGCTGCACCGGATGCGGCGCACGGGCGGGGAGCGGGGGCTGGCGACGATGTGCGTGGGGGTGGGGCAGGGCAGCGCGGTGCTGGTCGAGAGGCATTGACCACGCTTCGACGGGGGCTCCCCGACAGGGGATTCGGTACACGAGCCGCAGCAAGGAAACGGAGCACCACCCCATGGCAACCCTGTCCGTCGCGTCCATCCTCGCCGAGAACGCCAGGCGCCGCCCCGGCAGGACCGCCCTCGTCGAGGGGGACCGCCGGCTCACCTTCGCCGAGGTGTGGCGCACGGCGCTGGCCCAGGCCGGCGCACTCACCGGCCTCGGCGTACGGCCGGGCGACCGGGTCGCCCTGATGGCCCCGAACACCACCGAGTTCCCGGTCGCGTACTACGCGATCGCCGCGGCCGGCGGTGTCGTGGTCCCCGTCCACCTGCTGCTGTCGGCCGGGGAGGTCGAACACGTCCTGCGGGACAGCGGGGCGACGCTCCTGCTCGTCCACCCGGCCCAGGCGGAGACCGGCCGGGCCGCGGCCGCCGCCACCGGCGTGCGTGCGGTCACCCTGGGGGAGGAGTTCGAGAAGCTCGCGGCCGACGCCGAGCCGCTCCCGTCGTACCTCACCCGGGCCGTCGACGACCCCGCGGTGATCTTCTACACCAGCGGTACGACCGGAGTCCCCAAGGGAGCCGTGCTCAGCCACTTCAACCTGGTGATGAACGCGACCGTCAACGCGTTCGACGCCAACGACATCCGCGCCGACGACATCGCCCTCGGCGCGCTGCCCCTGTTCCACGCCTTCGGCCAGACCGTCTCCCTCAACTCCACCTGGCGGGCGGGCGCCACGCTCGTCCTGCTGCCCCGTTTCGACGCGGCCCGCGCGATCGAGCTGATGGTCCGCGAGGGCGTGAACACCTTCCACGGCGTGCCGACGATGTTCGTCGCCCTCGCGGCGGCGGCCGCGGACGCCGCCGCGCTGCCCGAGCTGCGCGTGTGCGTCTCGGGCGGGGCCTCGCTGCCCGTCGCCGTACTGGAGCGGTTCGAGGCCGCGTTCGGAGCCAGGATCTACGAGGGTTACGGGCTGTCGGAGACCTCGCCGACCGCCACCGTCAACCAGCCCGTCTTCGGCACCAGGGCCGGCACCATCGGCCACCCGCTGTGGGGCGTCGACGTGGAGATCGCCCGCGCCGAGGTGGAAGGCCGCGTGGAACTGCTGCCGGCCGGCGAGCTGGGCGAGGTCGTCATCCGCGGCCACAACGTCTTCTCCGGCTACCTCGGACGCCCCGAGGCCACCGCGGAGGCGCTGGTCGACGGCTGGTTCCGCACCGGCGACCTCGGCACCAAGGACCAGGACGGCTTCCTCCGCATCGTGGACCGCAAGAAGGACGTCATCATCCGCGGCGGCTACAACGTGTACCCGAGGGAGGTCGAGGAGGTGCTGATGCGCCACCCCGGCGTCGCCCAGGTCGCCGTCATCGGCCTGCCCGACGAACTGCACGGCGAGGAGGTGTGCGCCGTCGTCGTGCCCGCGCCGGACACCGCCCCCGACGCCGCCGCCCTCACCGACTGGTCCAAGGAGCACCTGGGCCGGCACAAGTACCCGCGGCGCGTGGAGTTCGCGGAGGCGCTGCCGCTCGGGCCGAGCATGAAGGTCCTCAAGCGGGAGCTGCGGGCGCGGTACACGCAGCGGTAGGGACCGATCAGCGAGACGGTCCTTACCCGGGCCGGTTGTGTGCGCATAGCATCGGTCCCCGCATGAACACGATGACGCTCTGGCACATATCCGGCTTGGGGTTCGCCGCGCTCGCCTTCGCGGCCCTGCTCGTCGGCTTCTCCAAGACCGCCGTGAGCGGGGCCAACACGGTCAGCCTCGCGCTCTTCGCGGCGGTCCTGCCCGCCCGCGCCTCGACCGGCGTCCTGCTGCCCGTCCTGATCGCCGGTGACGTGCTCGCCGTCCTCACCTACCGGCGGCACGCGCACTGGCCCACGCTGTGGCGGCTGTTCCCGGCCGTCGCGGCGGGCGTGGTGGCCGGCACGCTGTTCCTGGTGTGGGCGGACGACGGAATCGTACGGACCTCGATCGGCGCGATCCTGCTGCTGATGGCAGGCGTCACCCTGTGGCGCCGGCGCCGCGAGGACGCGGCGGCGGACGCGCCGGACGCGGTCGCGACCCGGGCGGGCCGGATGAAGGCGCGCTCGTACGGCGTGCTCGGTGGGTTCACGACGATGGTCGCCAACGCGGGCGGCCCGGTGATGTCGATGTACCTGCTGTCGGCAGGCTTCCGGAAGCTGGGCTTCCTCGGCACCTCGGCGTTCTTCTTCCTGATCGTCAACGTGTCGAAGGTGCCGTTCAGCGCGGGGCTCGGCCTGATCGACGGCCGCTCGCTGTCCCTTGACGCGGCGCTCGTGGCGTTCGTCGTGCCCGGTGCGGTGTTCGGCAAATGGGCCGTGAACAGGATCAACCAGAAACTCTTCGAGCGACTCGTGATCGCCGCGACGATCGTGGGCGGGGCGCAACTGCTACTGCGCTAGCCCCAGCAGCCCGGGCAGGTCGGCGAAGGAGTCCACGACGTGGTCGGGTGTGCCGCTCGCGTGCTCGTGCGTCTCCGGCTGGTACTTGCCCGTCTTCACCAGGACCCCCGTGAGCCCGGCCCGCTGCGCCGCGAGCACGTCCGACTCGATGTCGTCGCCCACCATCAACGCCTCGCCCGCCCCCACACCCAGCCGGGCCAGCGCCGCTGCGAAGAACGCCCGCGACGGCTTGCCCGTGACCTCCGCCTCGACCCGCGCGGCCTTCTCCAGCCCGAGCAGGAAGGCCCCCGAGTCCAGCTGCAGCCCGGCGTCGGTCCGCCAGTACAGATTGCGGTGCATGGCGATCAGCCGCGCACCCCGTTGCAGGTACCCGAAGACCCGGTTCAGCGCCGTGTAGTCGACCTCCGGCCCGGCCCCGCCGAGGACGACCACATCGGGACGGTCGTCGACCAGGGTGATGTCACCGAAGTCCGCCCCGATGTCCCCGCTGTTGAGGAGGGTGCAGCGGGCGCCCGGAAAGTGCTGGGCGAGATGGGCGGCCGTCACGGAGGGAGCGGTGAGGACATCCTCCGCGGCCACCTCGAAACCGGCTCCCGACAGGGTCTCGGCGATCGACGCGCGGGTACGGGAGGTCGTGTTGGTCACCAGGGCCACGCCAAGGCCGGCCGCGCGGATCCTCCGCAGCGCCTCCACCGCACCGGGCAGCGGCTTCCAGGAGACGGTGAGGACACCGTCGATGTCGATCAGGACGGCACGCACGGATTCCATGGTCCGACCGTAGCGACCGGGTCGCGTCCCGGCCCGCACGACCTCGCTACGCTCACCCCTATGCCCCCGCACGTCCTGATCCTCGGCGGCACCACCGAGGCCCGCCGCCTCGCCGCCGACCTCGCCGCCCGCCCCGGCGTCCGGGTCACCACCTCCCTGGCCGGCCGGGTCGCCCGGCCGGGGGCGGTGCCGGGCGAGGTCCGGGTCGGCGGCTTCGGCGGGGCGGACGGCCTCGCCGACTGGCTGCGTGCGCACCAGGTGGACGCCCTGGTGGACGCCACCCACCCCTTCGCCGAGGCGATCACGGCCAACGCGGCCCGTGCGGCGGCGGCCACCTCGGTCCCCGCGGTCGTCCTGCGCCGCCCCGGCTGGCGGCCCGGCCCGGGCGACGACTGGACGTGCGTCCCCTCCCTGGAAGCGGCCGCCGAAACCCTGCCCCGACTGGGCCGCCGGATCTTCCTCAGCACCGGACGCCTGGGCCTCGCCGCCTTCGCCCACCTGACGGACCCGCACTTCGTCGTCCGGTCGGTGGACCCGCCCGAACCGCCGCTGCCGCCGCACACCGAACTGGTCCTGGCGCGCGGCCCGTTCACTGTCGCCGACGAGACACGGCTGCTGCGCGCTCACCGGATCGACGTCCTGGTCACGAAGGACAGCGGAGGCGAGGCGACGGCCGCCAAACTGACGGCCGCCCGGGAACTGGGGCTGCCCGTGGTCGTCGTACGACGGCCCGAACTGCCGGCCGGGGTGACGGCGGTGCGCGACGTGGCGGGCGTCCTGGAGAAGCTCGGTTTCGGCCCCGCGTGATCGACCGGGGGCCGCCGCCCCGCCCCGGTCGTCCCGCGCGGCAGACTTCAGCACCCTCGCCGGCGTTCCCGCGCGGCAGCCTTCAGTTCTCGCCGGGGTTCCTGCGCAGCAGGTACGTGTCCATGATCCAGCCCTTGCGTTCGCGCGCCTCGGCCCGCAGCCGCTCGATGCGCGGTCCGGCCTCGGCGATCGGACCGGAGGCGAGGATCTCGTCCGGGGTGCCTATGTAGGCCCCCCAGTAGATGTCGAGGTCCTGGTCGGCGTACCGGGTGAAGGTCTGGTGCGCGTCGAGCATCACGACCACGTCGTCCACCCCTTCCGGGAACCCCTCGGCCAGCCGCCGCCCGGTGGTGATCTGCACCGGCCGGGCCACCCGGTTCAGGCCCGTGCGGTGCCGGGCGACCAGCGCGGAGACGCTGCTGATGCCGGGCACGACGTCGTACTCGAACGCCACCGTGCCGCGCTCCAGCACCTCCTGGAGGATCCCCAGCGTGCTGTCGTACAGCGCCGGGTCCCCCCACACCAGGAACGCGCCGGTGCCGTCCTCGTCCAGCTCCTCGGCGATCAGCCGCTCATAGATCCCGGCGCGCGCGCTGCGCCAGTCCTCGACGGCCGGCGAGTAGGCCGCCCCGCCCGCCTCCCGGTCCCGCTCCGGGTCCCGGGCCTCCACCACCCGGTACGACCCCTCGGCCAGATGCGCGTCCAGCATGTCCCGGCGGAGCTGGGTCAGGTCATTCTTCACCTCGCCCTTGCCGAGCAGGAAGAACACCTCCGTGCTCCGCAGCGCCTTGACCGCCTGCAGAGTCAGCTGGTCGGGGTCGCCCGCGCCGATACCGATGACATGAATCTTTCGCACGCCCCGAGTCTGCCGCATGCCACCGACAGCCCGTCCACCGCCTCCGCACGCCCTGCCGAAAAGACGTCCGCCCCGGGCGGGAACCGTCATCCGGGCTCACGCCACCCGAGCCGGGGGGCCTCGGCCCGCGCGTCCACCGGACCGGACCCGTGGTGCACACGCCCGGCCAGCTCCCGCGCCCACCGGGCGAGTCCGGGGAGATCCATCCCGTACGGCCGGTCCTCGCCCCCCTGCGCCGCCCACTCCTCGACGGCGCCCGCGCCCCGCCGCAGCAGGCGTGCCCCGCCGACGCTGTTGCCGCGTGCCGCGTGCGTGAGCCCCACCGCCAGCTGGGCCAGCCCCCGCCACAGCGCGCGCTCGTCCTGCGGGCCCGACTTCCAGGCGTCCTCGAACACCTCGTGCGCGTGGAACGGCTGCCCCGCGTCCAGCAGCGCCTGCGCCTCGGCGACCGTCTCCCGCGGCGCCCGCACCACACCCTCCGGCTGCCGGGGTACACCCTCCGTGCCATGGGGCAGCGGCCGGCCGAGCCCGTCCCGGGGCCGCGCGCTGCGGGCCCGCCCGTCCCCGTCCCGGTCCCTGCCGTCCGATGCGCCCGCGTTCGTCATACGGCCGATTGTCCCCCGCACCGCCCGCTGCCCTCTTCGGAGCACCCCCGGACGTGGGGTAAAGTTCTGCTCGCACGATCACGCGGGTCACCGCGAGTGAGCGCATCGGGACGTGGCGCAGCTTGGTAGCGCACTTGACTGGGGGTCAAGGGGTCGCAGGTTCAAATCCTGTCGTCCCGACTTGTGAGAGTCGCAGGTCAGGGCCGGTTTCGGAGAACCGAAACCGGCCCTCGACCATTGTTGGGGACCAGTTGGGGACCAGCGCTCCCTTGACCGGTGTCAGCGGGTCATGACGATCGGGCCGGGGAGCGAGCGGGGGGCACGGACCGCGCTGAGGTGTGCGGAGAGTGCTGCGCCGGCGGCCGTGATCTTGTGGACGTCCGGGTGGAGGTAGCGCTGGGTGGTCATGAGCGAGCCGTGACCGGCGATGCGTCGCAGGACGTGGACCGGAACCCCTGCGTCGGCGAACCAGGTCGGGCCGGTGTGCCGGAGGTCGTGGCGGCGCAGGTGTTCGTAACCGAGCTTGGCGACCACGTCGTCCCAGTGGGTCGCGTCGCGCAGGACCGCGGTGGAGATGCGTCCGCCGCGCGGGCCGGTGAACTGGCGGGCGTCGGGATCGGGGCCGGCGGACAGGATGCGCTGGGCGACGAGGGGGCGGATCTCCTCGATGATGGGGACCTTGCGTGCCCGCTTGCCCTTGGTGCCCTTGTCGGTCAGTCCACCGGGTGCGGGTGTGGTCTGGCGCCGCACGGTCCAGATCCACTGGTCGGTGTCGATGTCTTTGACGCGGCAGCCTGAGACTTCTCCGATCCGGGCGGCGGTGCACGCGGCGAAGACGACGACGCCCCCCACCCGCGGCACTCGTCGTGGGAGGCGGTCACGAGCGCGTCGGCCGGCTGGCCGAGGCTGTCCCAGTCGGGCAGGGCCAGCGCGCGCGGATCACGAAGTTCGTCTCGGCCTGCTTGTAGAGCTTCTGCCAGCCGGTCACGCGGGCGGGATTGACGCTGATGATGCCGTCCCGCACCGCCTGTTCCATGACGCGGCCAGCACGGCGATGGTGTTCTTCACCGTTGAGCGGCTGTGCTCGTCGGCGATCCAGTTCTGCACGGTCCGGTCGACGACACCGGGCGGCACCCTGCCGTACCTGCTGGACAGCGACCCCGACCTGCTGCCGCCGCGCACAGGGCACCTCGGCATGGGAGGAGCTGCGCGGGTACGGCACCGCGCGCGGCGCCGACCCGGCCGAGGTGGCCGCGGCGCCCCGCTGCTGGCGGGCGCCGGGTCCCCGTACGAACTGCGGCGAGTGCTGGACCGGCTGGCCGAGGCCGGCGTCGGACCTGCGGCGCGGGCGGCCGTGGACATGGCGCTGCGCGACCTGCTCGGCAAGGCCTGCGGGCAGCCCCTGCACCGGCTGTGGGGCCTGGCCGGACTGCCGCTCGCGCCCACGGCCCTGTCCATCGGCGCCCGCCCGGACGACGAACTCCTCGCCCATGGCAGGGCATTGGCCGACTGGCCGGTGCTGAAGCTCAAACTCACCCCGGGGACGACGGCAGCCGGGCCGGGCTGCTGCGCTCGGTCTACGGCGGCCGCATCCGTGTCGATGGAAACGGCTCCTGAGAGGTCGTTTTCACCTTAAATGCCTTGGTATCGGAGGATTTCTGTAGTGCCGGATGGCGGTGCGGAAAAGGCGGCAGATGCGGTCGGGGCTTCT